>JACOUH010000471.1 GCA_016177925.1 Planctomycetota bacterium
CACAAGCAACTCATTTTTCGGGGAAGCGCCGACAGAGCGGCAGGCTCACTCCCCGGCGGGAGGCGCAGCGGTGCCGCCGGGGGCGAAGCCGCGCCGCAGTGTGTTCTCCGTCACCGTCCGGGCGATCATGAACTGCAGTAGGTAGTCCGGCCCCCCCGCCTTGTAGCCGATGCCCGATAGCTTGAACCCACCAAACGGTTGGCGGTCGACCAGCGCCCCCGTGATCTTCCGGTTGATGTACAAATTACCGACCCGGAAACGCTGCTTCACCTTCTCGATGTTCGCCGGGCTGCGCGAGTAGAAGCCGCCCGTCAGGGCGTACGGCGTCCCGTTGGCGATGTCCAGGGCGTGATCGAGGTCGCGGGCCTTCAGCACCGCCAGCACCGGCCCGAAGATCTCCTCCTGCGCCAGCGACGCGGACGGATCAACGTCGGCGAAGATGTGCGGCCCGATGTAGTAACCCTCGCCTGCCAGCGAGCCGACGTCGCCAGCGAACAGCAGCCGTCCCTCCTGCTTGCCGCGCTCGATGGCGGCCAGGATGCGCTTGAAAGCGTCCTCGTCGATGACAGGACCGACCGCACAGCCAGGATCCTCGGCCGGGGCGATCTTCAGACTGCGCGTTGCCTCGACCAGGCGCGGCACGAACGGTTCGTAGGCACCCTCCAGGACGATGACGCGCGAACACGCCGAGCACTTCTGGCCCTGGTAGCCGAACGCGCTCGAGCGCACACCCTGCACCGCCTCATCGAGGTCGGCGTCCGCGTCGACGAGGATGGCGTTCTTGCCGCCCATCTCGGTCAGGACGTGCTTGACGTGATGCTGTTCGCGCAGCGTCTCGGCGGCCTGGCGATAGATCAAGAGGCCGACCTCACGCGAGCCGGTGAAGGCGATCATCGCCGTGCGCGGGTCGTTGACCAGCGCCGGACCGACCTCCTCGCCGACGCCGGGCAGGAAGTTGACCACTCCCGGCGGCAGGCCGACCTCTTGCAGCACCTCCATCAGCTTGGCGGCCACGACCGACGACTGCTCCGCCGGCTTCATCACGACGGTGTTTCCGGTGACGATCGCGGCCGTCGTCATGCCGGTCAGGATCGCCAGCGGGAAGTTCCACGGGGCGAGGACAATCGTCACCCCACGCGGCTCGTAAAAGTAGACGTTCTCCTCACCGGGCACGTCGCGGTGGCGCGGCACGGCGAGTCGTCGCATCTCCTGCGCGTAGTAGTTGCAGAAGTCGATCGCCTCGGCGACGTCCGCGTCGGACTCGCGCCACTGCTTGCCGCACTCGTAGACCTCCCACGCGGCCAGCTCGAAGCGCCGTCGGCGCATCACCTCCGCCGCTCGTTCGAGGTACATAGCCCGTTCGCCGGGATCGGTGTCGCGCCAGGCGAAGAATGCCGACTCGGCGGCGGCCAGCGCCTGCTTGGCGTGCTCGACCGTGGCCCGCCCCCAGCGGCCGACCACCTGCCGCAAGTGCGACGGATCGAGCGAGTCGACGGTCGCCTCGGCATGCACCGCCTGGTTGTTGATGACCGCCGTGTAAGTGCGTCCGAGTTGCCCCCGCACCTGATCGAGTGCCGCCTGCATCGCTCGTCGGCCTTCCTCCTTGCTGAAGTCGGTGACGGGCTCATTCCGGAATGATGAATGATGAATGATGAATGATGAATGAGCGGCAGCGGTCTTCCGCCTTTCATTCATCATTCTGTATTCATCATTCATCATTTTCTTCAGGGGGTTCATCAGCAGCTGCTCCTCGGGCACGTGCTCGGTGAAGCTGGCCCGCAAAAAGGAGTCGTCAGAGGTGTTTTCGAGCAAGCGACGCACCAGGTAGGCCATGCCGGGGATCAACTGACCGTACGGCGTGTAGACCCGGACACGCTGCTTCAGCGACACCAGGGCGTCCTTGATCGGCTCGGCCATGCCGTAGAGCATCTGGATCTCACAACGCCCTTTCGGCAGGTTGAGGTGCTGCGCCAGGGCGAGGCCGTGAGCGAGGCTGCGGACGTTGTGGCTGCCCAGCGCCGGCCGGAGCAGGTGATGGTTCCGCATCAGGAATGCCGTACAGCGCTCGTAGGTGGTGTCGGTTTCCGGCTTCTGCTCGAAGACCGGCACCGGCCAGCCCTGCTCGTGGGCGAAGATCGTCTCGTAGTCCCAGTACGCCCCCTTGACCAGCCGTACCCACACGGACGTACCGCGTTTTTCGGTCCAGGCGGCGAGGTGCTTCAGGTCTTCCTCCGTGTCGCGCAGATACGCCTGGATGGCGATGCCGACATCGGGCCAGTCACGGAACTCGTCCTCGTCCAGGATCTCGCGGAAGATCTGCAGGGTCATGTGCTTGGCCGAGTATTGCTCCATGTCGAAGTTAACAAAGGCCCGGTTGCGGCGGGCCTCGCGCAGCAACGGGCGGAGCCGGGCACGGATCACCCGGCTGGTGCCCTCCGGGTCCATGGCATCGAACTGGCTGTACAGCGCCGACAGCTTGACGGAGACGTTGACGCGCGGCAGCGGCCCGGTGTCGTCGCGGTCGATGAGGGGCACCTCCGGCCAGGCGTTGACCTCCTGGCTCAGCTCCGTCACAAGCGACAGGTACTCGCGCTGCGACGCCTCGGCCTCCGACTCGGTGATGGTCGCCTCGCCGAGCAGGTCGACCGTAAAGGCGAGCTTGCGGCGGCGCAAGGCGGCGATGGCGCGGAGGGCCTCGTTGATGTTCGAGCCGGCGATGAAGCGGCGAGCCAGGCGTTCCGCCGAAGCGTAGGCGGTGCGAGCCGTCAGCCGGCCAAGCAGACCGCGGCTGGGCAGCAGACGCAGGCCAAGGCGCAGCCAGCCGGGGACGCCGTTCCCCGCCTCGGCGAAGTATTCACGCAGATGGCCGACGATCGCCGCGGGCGAGCGCAGCATGGGCAGCACGTCGACGAAGCGGAAGAGCTGGACCTTGACCGCCTCGTCGCGCATGCTCCAGCCCATGAGGCGATCGTCCCACCAGCGCGGCGTGAACAGCAGCGGCCCGTTGCGGGTCAGCCGGCCGAAGATCTCGCGGCCGTAGTCCTGCGTCAGGGCCTCCAACTCGGCAGCGGTCGACATATCGATGCTCGCACAATCATTTTTCCTTGGTTAGCCGCGACGCGCGAGCGGAGCGCTCCGCTCGCGCGTCGCGGCTAACCAAGGGCCGAACCCCGCGGCGGGCGGGCCTGTCCTCGTTTTTGGACTGCTCCCTGTTACCCGTGCCGGGGGGTTGTTATGATGGGGCCGATCGCGTCTGTCTTGCTTCCTCGAATCGTCTCCTGTGGTGCGAGCATGCAGATCGGCAAGTTTCAGATCCTCGGCACGCTGGGCACGGGGGCCCACAGTACCATCCTGCACATCCGCCGCAGCGAGGACTCGACGAACTACGCCCTCAAGGTGGTTCCCCTCGACGGCCCCGACGACAACAAGTACCTCGAGCAGGCTCAGCACGAGTTTCGCGTCGCCGGGCTGCTCGACCACCCCAACCTCATCAAGGTGTACGCCCTGGAAACCGTCAAGGACTGGCTGTTCCGCGTACGGAAGGTGCATCTGCTGATAGAGTACGTCAACGGCAAGACGCTGGACAGCATCCAGCGGCTGCCCATCCCGCAGTTGGTGCAAGTCTTCGTCAAAGTGTCCGCCGGCCTCGTCCACATGCACCGCCGCAGCGTCTGCCACGCCGACCTGAAGCCGAATAACATCCTTCTGTCCCGCGCCGGCGACGTGAAGATCATCGACTTCGGCCTCGCCTGGATCAAGGGGCAGGGCAAGGATCGCGTCCAGGGTACGCCGGAGTACATGGCCCCGGAAACGCACAAGCACAAGCTGGTCAACGAGCGGACCGACATTTTCAACCTCGGCGCCACCATGTACCGCATGCTGACGTGGCGGCTGCCGCCGAGTACCCTCTCTGACGAAGACGGCGGGTTGCCGCTGGACCAGAAGACCTGGCAAAAGCTGCTCAAGCCGGTGCGCGAGTACAACGCCGAGGCGCCGGAGCCGCTGTGTGAACTGGTCGAGCAGTGCCTTGCGTATAATGCCCATAAGCGGCCCGAGCGCGCCAGCGAGATCCAGGGCAAGCTCGACCACCTGGCCGACGAGTTGGTCACGTCTCCCGAAGACCGCCTCGAGGCCCTGGAGTGGTAGTCTCTGGCGAGCGGGGGTTAGCCGCGACGCG
This sequence comes from Planctomycetota bacterium, assembly GCA_016177925.1. Classification (GTDB taxonomy): domain Bacteria; phylum Planctomycetota; class Planctomycetia; order Gemmatales; family Gemmataceae; genus JACOUH01. The sequence goes on from JACOUH010000471.1 coordinate 4,178, forward strand.
CGAGCGGAGCGCTCCGCTCGCGCGTCGCGGCTAACCAGGGGCAGTGAAGCCCCCGCTCGCCTTCAGTCTCCGTTCGAGAAGGAAATCTCCCATGGCCGAATACGAGGATCGTGAGCACTACATCCCTCTGCGCAAGAGCGACCTGGTCGGATTGCTGCTCTCGGACAAGAAGCTGCCACCCGATGCACGCGAGGACTTCAAACAGTTCTGCAAGCTCATCAGCGCTGTCTTCCACTTCGAGTACCTGGAACGTCTCGAACGTCTCAAGGACTCCTTCGCTCCCTTCGACCCTGACTCGCAGACGCGGCCGCTCAAACCGCTGTCGCTGGACCAGAAGGAGAAGCGCCTCGACCAGCTGTTCGCCGAGTTCACCTCCTTGATGGAGCGCGCCAACTTCAAGCGCCTGACCAAGGCGGACATCGAGGCAGCGATGGAGGGCGGCGCCAGCGACTGGGGCATCAACATGGAGGTCGATTTCAACGTCTTCGAGCGCCTGGAACTGTTCATGCGCGGCGAGGGCAAGGTCAAACGCATCAAGAAGCACCCGTTCTTCTTCTGGAAGAAGACGGAGAAATCGGTCGACTCGTACGGCAGGCTGGTGCTGATGCTCAAGCTGCGTCCGCACAAGCGCCTCGGACCGAATGCCAACACGCAGGGCGTCTACTTCAAGCTGTTCAAGGACATCCCCAAGCTCGACCTGGAGATGATCCTACCGGGGGCCCGCATCCAGATGCCCAGGGGGACGAAGGGCAAAATGGGGGCCTCGCTGCTGGGCACCGTCGGCTACGGCATCTACAAGGTGTGGTTCGACATCATCACAGCGGCGAAGATGGCGGTCGGCGGGGCGCTGACCTTCGCCGGCCAGGCGGCCCTGGGGCCGTTGGTGCTGCTGGGCGGCTATGGCTACAAGCAGTACGCCGGCTACCAGATCACCAAGCAGACCTACTCCAAAATGCTGACCGAGAGTCTGTACTATCAGAACCTCGACAACAATTCCGGCGTACTGACACAGTTGCTCGACGAGGCCGAGGAGCAGGAGTGCCGCGAGGCGATCCTGGCCTACTTCTGCCTGCTCGAGCACGCTCCGCCGCAGGGCTGGACGGCGCCGATGCTCGACGACTACGTCGAGATGTACCTGGAGGGCAACGCCAACCTGAAGGTCGACTTCGAGATCGGCGACGCCCTGGACAAGGTCGAGCGGCTGGGCGTCGTCGAGAAGCAGGGCGAGTTCTACAAGGCCGTGCCGCTGCCGGCCGCCCTGGAGCGGCTCGACTACCGATGGGACAACTATTTTCAGTACAACAAGGCCTGAGGCTCGCCGCTTGCGGCTTTGCATCGGGTGCAAAGCCGCAAGCGGCGGACGCCTTCATCCGCCGAGGGAGTTGCCGATGCGTCGTCTTGGTCTGTGCGGGGCCCTCTTGCTGACGGCAGCCTTTGCGTCGCCGGCGCACGGGCAGGTGGGGCTGGCCTGGAAGTGGACCAAGGACGGCGAGTTCTACGTCCGGACGGAGACAAAGGTCAAGCAGACGCTCGTCATCGAGGACCCGCGCAACGACGTGCCGGCGCCGCGTGTCCGCAACACCTCCAACGACCGCGAGGTTCGGCAGGGCTTCTCTCACATCGCTTACTTGCATTATCAGGTCCTCGACGTCCACGAGGACGGCAGCGCCAAGTTGCGCCAGCAAGTCGTCAAGGAACTCAGGGTCGCGAAGGACCCGTTCGACAAGAAAGAAGACGATCCGCCCAAGAACGACGATCTGCTCGGGCCGCAGGGGAACAAGCCCGGCGCCAAGTTGATCCTGCACGTCAAACCTTCCGGCGAGGTGACCAAGGTGGAGGGACAGAACGAACTGCTCACGCTCTTGGCCGGTTCCGACACCGGCAAGCGCCAGGCCATTCAGGAGGCGCTGTCGGAGGAGTCGCTGAAGAAGACGTTGAGTGAGTCCCTCGGCTTCCTCCCCGTAGCGAAGGTGAAGCCCGGTGCCACCTGGAAGCGCACCGCCGAACTGAACCTCGGCCCGCTCGGCCGTGCCCGGGTCGAGCACGACTACGCCTACGAAGGCAAGGGCGAGGGCGAGGACAAGAACCTCGACCGCATCGTCCGCACCACGCGCCTGGTCCGCTTCAAAGGGTTTGACAAGCCGGCCTTGTCGTTCCGCGTCAGCGAGGGCCACTTCACGGTCGCCGAGGGCAAAAAGGGCACCTTCTTCTTCGATGCCGAGAAGGGACGTCTTGTCCGGGCCAGCACGGAGATGAAGCTCGAAGGAAAGCTCACCATCCTCAACGCCACTACCACCTATCGCATCCGCCTGGTCCAGAAGCAGAGCACCAGCACGACCGTCATGGACAAGCTGCCCGCGAAGTGATTACACTGACAGGGGCGTGTCCGGCGAACGGCCGGCGTAGCCGGCTGGTACGCCAAGGGAACCGCTGGCGGGGTCACTTACCAGCCGGCTTACGCCGGCCGTTCGCCAGGCCGGTGCTGAGGGTGAGGTGCGCTGTGATAGACGGGGATCGGTCGCTGGCGGTCTTTGTCGACTTCGAGAACCTCGCCCTCGGCTTCCAGGGGCGGCGCGACAAGTTCGACATCTCGCGGGTCATCGAACGGCTGGTCGAGAAGGGCAAGATCGTCGCCAAGAAGGCCTATGCCGACTGGAGCCGCTTCGCCCAGTACACGTCGCCGCTGCACGAGGCGGCCATCGAGCTGATCGAGATCCCGCGCCGCGGTCAGAGCGGCAAGAACTCCGCCGACATCCGCCTCTGCGTCGATGCCATGGACCTCGCCTACTCCAAGGAGCACATCAACACTTTCGTCGTCGTCTCCGGTGACAGCGATTTCTCGCCCCTGGTGTCCAAGCTGAAAGAACTGGGCAAGCACGTCATCGGCCTGGGCATGCAGGAATCGACGTCCGACCTGCTGCGCGACAACTGCGACGAATTTATCTACTACGAAGACCTCAATCGGCCGGGCGTGACGCCGGAGCTGACCCCCGAGGTCAGCTCGCACCTGCCCGAGACGAAGCGCAAGGCGTTCTCGTTGCTTCTGGAGTCGCTGTTGGCCCTGCGCCGCGAGAACAAGGAAGTGCTTTGGTCGTCCATGATCAAGGACACCATGAAGCGTAAGAAGCCATCGTTCAACGAGGCGTACCACGGCTACCGGACGTTCAGCGAACTGCTCGAGGATGCCCAGAAGGAGGGAGTCCTCGACCTGGAGGTCGACAAGCGCAGCCGGACCTATGTCGTGACGCGGTTCGGCAGCGAGTCCAAGAGCGAGGCCGCCCCCCAGGCGAAGAAGAAAAAGCGGCGGCGCTCGAAGAAGAAGGTGGGCCATCCCGCCGAGCCCCACGCCGCGGAACGAGTTGCGGTTGAAACGGCCCCGGAGGAAGTGAACGGCGTGCCGCACGTCGCCGAAGCGCCTCTCGCCCCCGAGCCAGCTGAGTTGCCACCTGCGGCGCTTCCAGAGGTCGAAGCCCCCGCGTCCATCTCTCAAGAGGGGGAAACCCTCCTACCGCCCGCCCCGGAAGAGCCGGGGGCAGAAGCCCTGCCGCCGCGGAGGGCGCGGCGCCGCGAACGGCCGGCCCCATCTCCCATCGAGGACCAGTCGCCGACGGATGAAGAGATCACGTTCTCTTCGAGGCCGCACCAGGAACAGGGGGATGTCCCTCCCGAGTAAGGGGGCGTCCAAATCAGATTCCATGGTTAGCCGCGACGCGGCAGCGGAGCGCTCCGCTGCCGCGTCGCGGCTAACCGAGCAAAGTCGGGGAACCCTGCGCGTTCACGTGGTCCGAAGCCCGGGAAAAAGCGACATCCCCGACAGAGTTCAACGGTTGCGGAAGAGGTCCATGAACTCGTCGAGCCGGCGGCGCTCCCCGCGCAACTTCACCTTGCCGCTCGCGAACGCGTCGTCCAGCTTGCACAGGCCGGTGAGGACTTCCTTCCAAATCTTCGAGTCCGCGCGGACGTCCAACTCGGCACCCGGATCGAGGCGCGAGCGAATCTCGGCAATGCTGCGACGCACGTAGACCGTGAAGACTTCGCCTGTGTCGGGGAAGCGGAAGGAGACGCTGCGGACGATGTCCATGCTGGCATCGGGGTTGAGCCGGGCTGCAAACGACTCGAACAGAACGCCTAGCGTGAGGGCGTGGGCCGCGTCACGACTGAGCCGCACCGGGCTGCGAGCCGGCTTTCCCTCGCGCATCTCGAGGGCCTGCGTCAGGTAGTAGTTGCGCGCCGGGGCGTTGCCCTGACCCTCGCCAACGGCCGTCAGCGCCTGCACCCGTACCGCGCGAGCCTTCTCGTTCTTCGGGTTCAATCGCAGCAGGTGCCCGGCCAGCTCCAGCGCCCATTGATGATCTTTCTTCTCCACCGCCTCCTCGGCGCGGCGAAGGAGGTTCTCCTCTCCTCCTGCCAGGGACGCCATCCGTTCGGCGCGCTCGCGCGGCGGCAGGGGCAGCAACTCAGCCGCGTCGCCGTCGAACCATCCCAGGTGTCCGTTGTAGATCGACCGCACGCACCACGACACCTTCCCATAATACTCTTGCAGGTACGGGGCCCGCGCCAGGTGCGGCGGTAGCTTGACCGACTCTGCCAGCTCATCGGGCGTCCGCCCGCGGTTGAGCCCGCGCAGCGTCTGATCGTGGACATGCTGGATTGCGTCGCGGTAATCGGTCAGGACGGCGTGGATTGTGTCAGCCCCCGCCAGGGGACGGCCGTGACTGGGCACCAAGAAGGCGGGCTTCAGATCGCGCATCCGATCGAGACTGTCAATCCAGCCCTTCACCTTGCGGTACGACGTGCCGCGGATCGTGTAGAGGTTCGGAAAAGAGTGGTAAAAGTTGTCGCCGCAGAGCAACACCTTCCGATCCGGCAACCACACGAAGAGATGGTCCTCCGTCTCGCCGGGGGCGTGTACCAGTTCCAGCGGGACGTCGGCGATGTTGATGGTCAGCCTGGCGGCGAAGGTCTTCGTCGGCGGCAGGTAGGCAAGGGTACTGTGCTCGTCCAGAGCAAGACGCGGCCCGACGCCGAGGTTGATGCGCTGTCGCTCGTCGAGGGGAAGGCCGTACATGCGCACCGCCCGCGTCGCGATGGCCGACCGCGCCCCGGTCAGGCTCTTGTCGAACTCGCCCGGCAGCAAGCGATGCGCATAGACGGTCGGTTTGTCCTCCCCGGCGAAGACGCGGGCGCCGAAGACGTGGTCGGGATGGTGGTGCGTGTAGATGATCGCTCGCACCGGCTTCGCCGTCCGTTTCCGAAACTCGGCCCGCACTGCCTGGGCAATCTCCGCACACTCCAGCGTGTCAACGAGGACGACGCCGTCCTTGCCCTCGATCAGGATGGCATTGGCGAGGCCGTAGCCGACGGCGACGTGGATACCGTCGGCGACCTTGACGATTTCCCGCTTGAACTGGCGCGAGTGAGCAGCGAGGTCGGGCTCGCCGGCGCCGACCCCGAGCACCGGGACGAGGAGCAGCGCCAGGACGGGCGCGAGCAACAGTCTCTCCTTCACGCGACCCCTCCTCGCTTGCCGGGTTACTTCGTCCGGCTACGGCTGCGCTGGTAGTGCTGGAACTTCGCCATCTTGGCGCCCCCGATGAAGTTGCCTTCGCGCAGTCGCGCTTCCACATCGTTCAGGTCGCGCTGCTCCTGCACCACCAACTCGGTGTGCGGCAGCTCGCTCAGGACCAGGCGAGCCTGCTGCAACCACTGCTCCGCGGCGGAACGGTCACCCTGCTCCATCGCCCGCGACGACTCGCGCTTGGCGCGGCCGGCCATCTGCATGGCGACGCACTCCCGGACGCGCGCGTCGCAGGGCAGCGCCTCCCACTCGGCCCCATCGACCGCCGGCAGGCGCAGCGTCGCGGTGAGGAACCGCTCGCCCTGCTGCGGGTCCTGCCACGTCAGACGGAAGCCGCACAGGTCGACCGCCTCGCGCTGCGGTGGCACCTGCAAGCGCAGCACCACCTCCACCGGCATGCCGACGATGAGGTTCGGCAGCATCAGCCGGCCGCCTGCGTCACGGTCGAGGTCGTTGAGCACGTCCGCCACACGCGTCCCCGCCTGCGGCTCGACACCCAGCAGGACGTGATGTCCCACCGTGGCCATCAGGCCGTGCAACTCAGTCTGGAAGAGGTCGCCCAGCTGACGCGGCGACTCGATGTAGTAGTAGTTGCCGTCGCCGCTGCGGGACATCGCCTCCAGAAGGTCTTCATTGTAGTCGTTGCCGACGCCCATCGTTGTCGTGCTGACTCCCTGCACGGCGAGGCGCTTGACGTCGGTGGCGATGTTGTCCGGGTTCGTCTCGCCGACGTTGGCCAGGCCGTCGGTCAGCAGCAGCACGCGGTTGAGCCCGCCGGGGACGGGGAGCGATTGCACTTGCTGCGCCCCCCCTTGCCAGCCGGCGTGCAGGGCCGTTGAGCCGGCCGGCTCAACGCGGTTGATCAGGTCGATCAGGTGCTGCTTGTCTCTGACCAGCGCCGACGGAGCGAGCGTCTTGACCGTATCGTCGAAAATGGTGATGCTGACACGATCCTCCGCCAGCAGTTGCTGGATGGCGTAGACCGCTGCCTGGCGGGCGTAATCGATCTTGTGGCTGCCGGCCATCGAGCCCGAATGGTCGAGCACGAGGCCGAGGTTGAGCAGGGGTCGCCGCGGCGTGCCGGCCAGGGCGGGCGGCACGATGCGCAGCAACAGGTCGAGCGTGACCGGGGCGTCGGTGCGGACGGCCGGGCGGAGGGGAATCAGTTCCAGGACGGTGGCAGACATGAGCGTCCTCTCGCGATGGCGTCTGAGCAGGTGAACGGGCACTTCGAGAACCGATGTCTCGAATTATAACGCAGCGGGTCAAGGACAGGGAGAAAAGAACCGGGAGCCAGCCATTCTTTCCTCTCCCTCGAGGGGAGTCCTGTGATTTCGAGTTAGGCCGGCTCTCCGTTAACGTCCTTACAGGTCAGAGGATGAGTGCGCTCACGCCGGGGCACCTGCGAGGAAAGGTCCGTGCCATGAAGCTTCTCCTGATCGTCTGCCTGTTGCTGCCGCACGCTCAAACCAGCCAGCGCGTCGCGGAGCTGATCAAGGACCTCGAAAGTACCAAGATCGACACGCGGCTGGAGGCGATGGAAGACTTGGCGAAGTTGGGCGAGGACGCAAAGCCGGCGGTGCCGGCGCTAGCAAAGGCGCTGAAGGATACTAACGCCGGCGTGCGGACCGCGGCGGCGAAGACGCTCGGCATCCTGGCGGAACACGCCCAGGTCGCCCGCGTCGCCCTGGCCGGCGCTCTCGAGGACAAGGAGCCGAAGGTGCGCCGCTATGCCGCCTACGCCCTGAAGCAGATGGGCCGCGACGCGAAAGAGTCGATCCCCGCGCTGGTCAAGGCCTTGAAAAACCAGGACGCCGAGACGCGCTGTCTCGCTGCCGACGCCCTGGGACGCATGGGCGAGCATGCGAAGCCAGCAGTGGCGGCGCTGGCGGGCATCGTCGAGGATACCGAAGCGGGACCGCACGCGGCGGCGGCCCTGGCTCGTCTAGGTGACGTGGCCAAGGACGCCCTGCCCGCCCTGGCCGCCGCCCTGAAGAACGCCGACGTCCGCGGCTACGCAGCCCAGACGCTCGGCCAGCTCGGCGCCCTGCAGACGCTCGCCAAGGCGCTGGGTGACAAGGACGAGGACGTTCGCGTCGAGGTAGTGCTGGCCCTGCGCCTGATCGGCCGTCCCGCGGTGCCGGCGCTGGTGGGGGCGCTGCGCGACAAGTCCGCCGACGTCCGCATGAACACCGCCGCGACGCTGGGGAAAATGGGCATCAACGCCGCCGACGCGGTCGCCCCTCTGGCGGCGCTGTTGAAGGACGACAACGAAGAGGTACGCTTCCAGACGGCCATGGCCCTGGGCGCCATCGGTCCCGACGCGAAGCCCGCTGCGGCGAAGCTGGAACAAGCTCGCAGCGACAAGGCAGAGCGCGTCCGCGAGGCCGCCCGCGAGGCCCTCGCGAGGATCTACCGGAAGAATTAATGCTTGGACCTCCGCCACGAACACCGCCTCCGGCAGTTCGGTCAAGTTTGTCAGCGATTCCGACACGATGCGCATGAAGCCCAGGTGTGCGATCTGCGTCCGATACCACTGGGCGGTGATGACTCGCCCCTCGGCCTCACGCTCGAAGGTGAGGCCCTTTTGGAGCCACTCCAGCTGCGTGACGACCCCGCGGGGCAGGCCGGTCGCATAGACCGTCTTGGGCCGTTCCCACCGCACGGCGGCGATCAATCCCGCGAGCGCCTCCGGCGTGACGGCCGAAAGCCTTCGGGAAACCCCCAGCAGGATGTTAATCACCCCATGCCCATCGCGTCGCAGAGCGCGAGCAGCAGGCGCGGTTTTTCGGGGTTCTCCGCCCACTTACCGACATCCGGGAGTTCCGCCGCGGCCTGGGCGCGGATGATGTCCCGCAGCCCGCCGCGAGGTCAGCCTGCCAACGGGGGGTGGAAGTTGGCAGGCTGACCTTCCGGAAGCCTGATGCCCCCTCCGCGAACTTTATGGGCTGGCCGGCTCTCTGGGTCCTGTCCGAGGGAAGGGGGCCGTTGGTCGCGGGGGCAGCCTCCTGGGAAGCGTGGCGCAGCGCCGACGTGCTGGCCGGCCACGACTGCTACGGGGCCAACGTCCAGGACGCGGGGTGCTGGACAAGCTCACCGACCTGGCCTTGAGCCCGTCCTGAGCCGCGATCGGGTTGCTCTGGTCTGTTTCGGTGATCGGAGCCCGGTCGAGCGAGCGGCCGGGCAGTGCCCCGCTGCCCAGACCGAGCGCGTTTGATGCCGTGCTGCCGATCCTCAGGTGGGATGACGTTCACGGAGCGGGGGCCTGATCGGGTGGGGAGACGAAGCGGTAGAGCTGGGCAGGACGGTGGCGGCCTTCGCGGCGGGAGCCCTCGGCGCGGCGGAGGAGGTCAGGCGTTTCCTTGACCTTGCGACGGAAGTTGCGGCGATCAAGGCGCTGTCCGGCGATGGCCTCGGCGAGGGCCTGCAATTCGCTGAGCGTGAAGCGTTCGGGGAGGAGTTCGGCGCAGAGGGCAGGGGCCTCGTCGAGGCGCCGGCGGAGGTGGGCGAGGGCTTGTCGCAGCAACAGGGCATGGTCGAAGGCGAGGGGGGGGAGGGAGACGCCAGCGGCAAGGTCGAACCATCGAACGGCGGCGGCGTCGCCCTGCGAGGCGAGTTGGTGGCGATCACCGGCGACGAGCCCGACATAGAGGACGGTGACAACGTGACCGCGCGGGTCGCGGCCGGGGGTGCCGACGGCGCCGACCTGTTCGAGGAAGACCTGCGCGATGCCGGTTTCTTCCTGGAGTTCGCGAAGGGCGGCGGCCTGGAGGTCCTCGTCCTGGCGGACGAATCCGCCGGGAAGGGCCCAGGCGCCGCGGAAGGGCTGCTCGCCGCGTTCGATGAGAAGGACACGAAGGCGGAGGTTCTGGAGGGCGCCCGCGACCGTGAACAGGGCAATGTCGACGGTGACGGCCGGACGCGGCCACGGGTAGCTGTATTTCCGCTTGGCCATCGATTCTCTGGGTGAGGGAGGCAGATCAGCGACGGCAGAACCGGAACGAACCCCGACAAGCGGCCGTCCGAAGCTCCTCTTGATTGGGACAGGCGGGCTTCCTACAATTCACTTTATCAAGCGGGGCGTGGCGCAGTTTGGCTAGCGCGCCTGAATGGGGTTCAGGAGGTCGCTGGTTCGAATCCAGTCGCCCCGACATCGCAAGGCTCGCCATGACAACCAGTTATGGCGAGCCTTGTTTTACTTACGGCGACGACACCCGTCAAGGAGTGCCTTTCAGTGCCTGTTGATCGACCTGGCCGCAGGTGACCCATCATCCCGGCCGCGCTAGAAAAACGAAGCGGGGCGGCAGGAGGGTGGCCCGGCCAAGGCACTACGCCCTCCCCCGCCCGCACCTTGATGGAGCGGGGCGGCCCGGCGAGGTAGCGGGAGAACAGGAGGCGGCACATCGCCGGTGTCTCGTCGTTCGGCTCCGGGTAGACCAGCTCGTAGAGCTGCGGACGGCGATAGAGCAGGTTGCGGACACGTGGATCCATACATCCCTCTCGACGGGCCTCGTCGTGAAAGGCAGCTTCCGGATGATCGCCTCCGCAAACCGCCGGGCCGCCCGACCCATCCCCCACCGCCAGCGTGACCGCGCGGCCAGGGCTGCGGCGGGGTCACGCGGTCGCGCTGCGTCACGATACGGGGTAAGGGCCATTCGCGAACCGGTGAGCGTGGTAACCTTTCGATCCGACCACACGCGCCAGCAGGCTACGAAGGTCAACTCCCGACTTCAGGAGGTCGAGGACGTAGCGGAAGTCATAGCGGGGGTGCCAGCATAACTCCCGCCGCGCTCGCTAAACTCTGCCGCCCTTCATGGGCTTCCGCCCCACAGCGCTGATGGTGGCGTGGTAGGTCGCCCAGCAAGTCGGATCAGCAGCGAACGTCCCATAGCGTTCAATGTCCTCCTCGGTGGCAAGCCCCGTCGCGACGTACTTGTCCCGAAGCTGGTAGGTCGATAGACCCATCATCTTCGCATGCGGAGAGTCGCCCGGGACGATTGCCGCATCGTTCTCGATCAACATCGCTTCAAACGCGCGGTCTTGAAGCAGTGCGGGCAGGCGAGCCCCAAAGGCGTAATCCATCCCCCTCTGCCGGAACATGGCTTCGATGGCCTGATGCACGTTCCTGAAGGCGCAGCATAACTCGGGGCGACCGGCCAGTGCTCGTGAACAAGAAAAGTCCGGCTCCTCCAGGACCAGCCACCCGCCCGGTTTAAGACACCTGATCATCGCGGCAAGCGCTTCCGTCCCGTCCGGCACGTGGATCAATACGAATCGCGCATGGGCCAGGTCGAACGACTCCGGCTCGATGCGGGCGGTCCGGATGTCTGCCTCCTGCACTCCCAGGTTCGCGCTCTCGATCGCTGAAAGGAACCGGGGGTTCATGTCGACAGCCAGCACATGTCCCGTTTCGCCGACAGTGTCGCCCATCCACTTCGCAATGGACCCAGCGCCGGCGCCGACTTCAAGACATCTCCAGCCCAGGCCGAGGCCAGTTGCCAGAAGACGCTTGCGCGTGGCCGAGTCGAACACGCCCTCCAGGGCACGCAGGCGCTCCAGCTCCGCGTCGTGACGACTCCCCTCGAAGACGTAAGGCGTTTCGCTCATCGTGTCTCCCCGGACGGAGGCTTGCGGAAGTTCTCCAGCCGCTCGACGTACCAGCCGGGAAAGCCGTGCTCGAGGGGAGGGCCCGCACCTGAGGGGGTGTTTCACAATAGCTCTGCTTTTGGGCAAAAGCTAGTGGACCGTCAACGACGTCTTGAGGGGGTGGACACCGCTGTTGCTGCCGAATTGGCAGGTGGCCCACTCCTCATTTCGGCGTTGACGGTCCACTAGTGGAAGACGCCAGAAGTTATGAGGGATAGATCCAATGGAGTTTCTTGCGCGCATCAGCCACGCGGAAGGACCAATCGATCCTCGTTCTGGCTTCGTTCCTCTTTTCTTCCCAGGCCGTGACCGCCGCGATCAA
>JACOUH010000472.1 GCA_016177925.1 Planctomycetota bacterium
TCATGTTAGGCGCGGCCCGTCTCGGGCTCGGCCTCACGGGCCGCCTTCTTGATCTCCTTGCGCAACTGCTGCAGCGCTTTGTCCAGCACCTTGTCGACGAACGGCTTCTTGTCCTTCTCCTTGTCCTTTTCTTTCTCTTTTCCCTTGTCCTCTTTCTTGGGGGCCGGCTTGCGCGCGCGGACGACATTGCGCTCGAAGCGCCAGCGGGCGTACTCGGAACGCTCCTCGCGCGTCAGCGTGACCTCCAGGCCGGGGTTCGGCTTGACGCCCCACTCGTCGCTGTCCTTGCTGTCGGGGAAGCGATGAATGTTCTTGCCGCTGGGCCGCCAGAAACTGGCCGTGGTCAGCTTGAGGGCGCTCTGGCCGTGCTCCATCGGAAGGATGTTCTGCACGCTGCCCTTGCCGTAGGAACGCTCGCCGACGACGAGGGCCCGCTTGTGATCCTGCAGGCAGGCCGACACGATCTCGCTGGCCGACGCACTTAAGCGATTGATGAGCACCGCCATCGGGACATTGCTGTCCGGCCCCAGGAGCGTCTCGTGCGGGTCGGCCGTGTAGGTTTCCTCCTCCTGGTTGCGCCCCTTGGTGCTGACGATGCGCCCCTCTGACAGGAACAGGTTGCTGATCTCCTTCGCCGACTTGAGGAGCCCGCCGGGGTTGTCGCGCAGGTCGAGCACCAGGCCGCGCACCCCTTCCTTCTTCAACAGGTTGAGCGCGTCCTGCAGCTCACCCGCCGACGTCTCGGTGAAGCCGGTCAGGCGCACGTAACCGATCTTGCTCTCCTTGTCGACCATGAAGTCCCACGCCCCCGACTTGTCCGCCTTGCGGATGTCGCCCAGGACGCTGGGGACCTTGATCTCGGCGCGGACGATGGCAATGTCCTGCGTCTCGCCGGACTCGTGGCGGACACTGAGGGTGACTTTCTCGCCGGGTTCGCCCTGGATCAGGTCGACGGCCTCGCCGAGGCGCATGCCGTCGGTTGACTTGCCGTCGATCTTGAGGATGACGTCGCCGGCGAGGATGCCAGCGTCGTAGGCCGGCGTGTCGACCATCGGACTGATGACGGTCAGCTGGTTGAGCGTCCCCGGGTCGTAGCCGAGCTGAATACCGACACCGCCGAACTTGCCCTTGCTCTGGTGGGTGAACTGCTTGTACTCCTTCTTGGTGATGAAGCCGGAGTGCGGATCGAGGCGATCGAGTCCGCCGTTGAGCATGTCCTCGACGAGCTTGCGCTCGCGCTCGGGCGACAGCTCCCGCACGTACTGCGAGCGGACCTTGTGCAGCACGTCGACGAACAGGCGGACGTGCTCGTAGTCGCGATCGGCCTCGCGCGCCGTCGAGGCGAAGGAGACGAAGAAGCCGAAGACGGAGACGGAGAAGATGCCGAGCAACCAGCCAAGGTTGTGGCGGGACATGACGTTGGAATCCTCCTGAACGAAGCGGGCAGCGGGTAGTCGCGGCGCCTGCGCAAGGGAGCGCGTGCCATGCTTTCGCCGCGAAAGCATGCCACCTCACCGCACCCCGGTCGCATCGGTGGATTATACTTTGCCTCGCCGTGGCGGGCGAGGGGAGGTTTTCCACCGACCGTCGATTGCTGATCGCCGATTTTTATTGTCGCGGGCAGCGGCATCCGATAGTCTGTGCATGGTGGTCTTCATTTGTCTGTTCCCATTCCAGGCGCGAGTCCTGATTCGATTCGCCGGGGCTCGTGCCCCCTTCCGGGAGGTGCGTCGTGTTCGACTGGCTCGACTGGGACAAACTGGACCTGTTTCACTACATCGTGTACGGCGGCGGCATCGTGATCCTGCTGCTCGCGCTGCTGATGTACCTCATCCCTGAGGGACGTGAGCTCCGTCAGAAGCTGAAAGTCCCCGCCATCGCCGTTGGCGTCGTCAGCGGCCTGGCCGTCGGCGTCGCCGGGGGAACCCTCGTCGCGGGATACTACTTCAAGCAGAAAGCAGAGGACCTTGTAGCAGAAGCCAGGAAAGACGAAAACAAGAAGATCGAGGAAGCGAGGAAGAAAGAGTTCGCCGGCCGCCCGCCCGGTGGCGGGATGCCGCCCGGCGGGGGCATGCCGCCCGGCATGGCCGGCAGACCCGGCGGCGGGGGCGGCATGCCCCTGCCGGGCGGCGGCGGCGGCGGCGGCGGCGGGCCGCCCCCGCAGCAGCAGCTGGCTTCCCTGGTTGGCAAACTCGACCTGCTGACCGGGCAGTCCCTGAAGCTCGAACTCAACGAGAAGGATAAGCAGGAAATCCTCACGCAACTCAAGGACCTCGACGCGGGCAAGAACCTCGAGGAGAAGGATGCCAAGGCAAAGCTCGACAAGCTTCTGAAATCTCTCGAGAAACAGAAGGACACCCTGGAGGCGGTTGGCTTCCGCTGGCCGGGCTCGTCCGGCCAGGGCCGGCCGATGGGCATCCCCGCCGCGGGGCAGGACCGGAACGCGAACCCCTTCAAGGAAGGGAAAGACGCCAAGAGCCTCAAGGACCTGCAGGGCCGGCTGGAGAAAAAGCCTGGCTAGAGCAGTTTGCGGGCGGGTGTAGCAGCGCACACCAGCCCGGAGCGCCAGCGACGGGACCCGCGGTCCCCGCTGGCGCTTGGGGCTTGTGTCAATCGCTACACCCACCTGCAAACCGCTCTAGCAACGTCTCGCCGCCTTTTCTGCTCCCCTCGCCTGCAAACGCTTCTCGGCCCCTGTCGCACGAGGCGACAGGGGTCAGCGATGGAACAACACGGACCGAGGACGGCTGCATGGCGGATGTCGCAGAGCACGACCTGGTCGTCGTCGGCGGCGGGCCGGGTGGATATGCCGCTGCCTTCCTCGCCGCCGATAAAGGGATGCCCGTTACCCTTGTCGACGAGGCCGACCGCCTCGGCGGCACCTGCCTCCGCGTCGGCTGCATCCCATCCAAGGCGCTGCTGCACACTGCCAAGCTGATCACTGACGCCCGCGACGCCTCCCTGTTCGGCGTCCAGTTCGGCGAGCCGAAGATCGACGTCGACCGCGTCCGCGGCCACTGGCTGAAAGTCGTGAGCACACTCAGCGGCGGACTCGCGACGCTGGCCAAGAAGCGCAACGTCAAGACCATCAAGGCCCGCGCCCGCTTTGTCGATGGGCAAACGCTCGAACTGTCCGACGGCTCGCGGCACCGCTTCAAGCACTGCATCCTCGCCACCGGCTCCGTGCCGGCTCGCCCCGGTCCCCTGAAGCTGGACAGTCCGCGCGTCATGACCTCGACCGAGGCCCTGCAGCTGGAGGGCGTGCCCGGTTCGTTGCTGGTCATCGGCGGCGGCTACATTGGCCTGGAACTCGGCTACGTCTACGCGGCGCTGGGCTGTCCCGTCACGGTCGTCGAGATGACGCCCGGCCTGCTGCCCGGCGCCGACCGCGATCTTGTGCGGCCACTGCACGACCGCCTCAACGGGCTGTTCAAACGCATCCTGCTCAACACCCAGGTGACAAAGCTGGAGGAGGCCGGCAAGGGTATCCGCGTTTATCTGGAGGGCCCCGAGGTCGAGGAGGCCGCCCCCGTCTTCGAGCGGGTCCTCGTCGCCGTCGGCCGCCGGCCCAACAGCCAGGACCTTGGCCTGGAGAAAACCAGGGTGCAGATCGACGGCAAGGGCTTCGTCCAGGTCGACGAGCGGCGGCATACCGCGGAAGAGAGGATATTTGCCATCGGCGATATCGCCGGCGAGCCGATGCTGGCGCACAAGGCGATGTACGAGGGCAAGGTCGCTGTCGAGGCGATCCTCGGCGAACCGGCGGTCATGGACAACCGCGCCGTGCCGGCCGTTGTCTTCACCGACCCCGAGATCGCCTGGGCGGGCCTGACCGAGACGGAGGCGAAGCAAGCCGGTCGCGAGGTCGAGGTGGCGCGCTTCCCCTGGGCCGCTTCCGGCCGTGCCCAGACGCTGGGCCGCCCCGAGGGCCTGACCAAGTTACTCGTCGATCCCCAGACGGAGCAGGTGCTCGGTATCGGCATCGTCGGCGTCGACGCCGGCGAGATGATCGGCGAGGCGATGCTGGCCGTCGAGATGGGTGCCTCGGCACGCGACCTATCGCTGACCATGCACGCCCATCCGACGCTGTCCGAGACGATCCTCAGCGCCGCCGAAGTGCTGCACGGCACCGCCACGGACCTCTACCGCCCCAAAAGAAAAAGCTAAGGGCACGTTTGAAACCCAATTCGGTTAGCCGCGACGCGCTAGCGGAGCGCTCCGCTAGCGCGTCGCGGCTAACCTTGGAAATTGATTGTGGACGCCCTCTAAGGTCGCCCCCTGAGAGCGGAGAACATCTCATGTCGGTATTAGCGCCAATGATCGACCGCTACCTGGCCGGCGCCGACATGCTGCGCCAGGCCGTCGCCGGCATGACGCGCGAGCAGCTGATCGCCCGACCCATCGCGGGGAAGTGGAGCACGCTGGAAGTGGTTTGCCACCTGGCCGACTTCGATCCGATCCTTGCCGACCGCATGAAGCGCGTCCTGGCCGAGGACCGGCCGGCGCTGCTCGGCGCTGACGAGAAGCGTTTCGCCGCCGCCCTGGCCTATCACGAGCGCGACCCGGAGGAGGAACTGGGCCTGATCGCGCAGACGCGCTCGCAGATGGCCCGCATCCTGCGGCAGCAGTCCGACGACGTGCTGAAACGTGTGGGGGTTCACAGCGAGCGCGGCGAACTGACGCTGGAACGGCTGCTGACGATCACGACGAATCACATCCCACACCACGTCAAGTTTATCGTCGAGAAACGCCAAGCGCTGGGGTTGCCGACCTGAGCCGACTCATCAGCCGAGGTCGCGCACGGGCCGGCCGTCGCTGAGGCGGTGGTGCAGCCGCTGGAACTCGTCCTCGTATTGCTGGGTGAAGTCGACGCCCAGGTGGTGCAGGATGGTCGCCGTCAGGTCGGCTGGACCGACGGGCCGATCCCGGACGTAGCCGCCGTCGCGCGTCGTCTCGCCGTAGACCTGTCCGCCACGCACGCCCCCGCCGGCCAGGAGTGCCGTGAAGGCGTGCGGCCAGTGATCGCGGCCGGTCTTCTGCGTGTTGGCGCTCTGCGTGAACTGTCCCATCTTCGGTGTCCGTCCGAACTCGCCGAGCGCGACCACCAGGGTCGTCTCCAGCAGACCGCGCTCGTGCAGGTCGTTGACGAACGCCGGGAAGGCCTGGTCAAACAGCGGACAAAGCAGGTTCTTCAACTTGGCGAAGTTGTTTTGGTGTGTGTCCCAGCACGTGTTGACGCCATCAATTTTCGTCTCGTCCTGCCAGTTGACCGTGACCAGCGACACCCCCGCCTCGACGAGCCGCCGGGCCAGCAGCAAACTCTGCCCGACCGTCGTCAGCCCGTAGCGCTCGCGGACGGCGGCCGGCTCGCGGCGCAGGTCGAAGACGTCGCCGGCGCGGTTCTCCAGCAATGCATAGACACCTCGGCGATTCCCCTCGAGTGCCTCCGCCGCGGGCCGGACAGGAGCGCGGTCCTCTAGCCGCCGTAGTAATCCGCGTCGCCGGCTCAGGCGCTCGGCGGACACGTCGTCTGTCAGCGCAAGTCCATCGATCTTGAAGTCGGCGTTGCCGAAGTCGCCATGAAGAAGGAAGGCGTTGTGGCGCTCGCCCATGCGGCCGCCGCTCTGGCCGGCGATGCGCTTTCCCTGACCGGGAAACTGCAAGTACCACGGCAGCACCACCGACGGCGGTAACCCGGCGTGCGACTTGCCGTAGCGCATGGTCAGGGCGCTGAGCGAGGGCCAGTCCTCGCGATTGGCCTCGTCCGTGATCGGCGGGCCGAAATACTCACGGCCGCTGAAGACCTCGCTGCACGCCGGTCCGTGGACGTTCATGCGATGCGTCATCGACCGCAGCAGACAGATTTTATCCATAACCCGCCCGAGACGCGGCAGGTGCTCGCAGATCCGGATGCCGGGCACCGCGGTCGCGGTCGGCGTGAAGATGCCGCGGACCTCGGCCGGGGCGTGCGGCTTCATGTCCCAAAGGTCGATGTGACTGGGCCCGCCGAACAGGAAGAGGAACACGCACGAATTGCGGCGCCGCTTCTCCGTCGCCGCCGTTAAGGCGGGGGCGGCGCGCAGCCGGGCGAGGTCGAACGCACTCAGACCGAGGGCGCTCAGACCGCCGACGCGGAGCAGTTCACGCCGCGTCGGGTGACTTTTCGGCCGGGACAGTTGGTCGAAGAGGGAGAACATGGTGGACTCCTCCCGAAGAGGCATTTGCTTGAGATGAGCATACCACGACGGGCGGATCGATGCCGATTCTTTTTCAACCAAGATTCCAAATGCGATCGCGAATAACTACAACTTCCTCACGGAAGGCGGTGACCGGGCAACGACGGTTTGGGCGTCAGGATCACCTCGCGATCCGGGTCACCTCGAAAGTTGGCGTCGAAGAACTGGAGGAAGCCGGCGTGGCCGAGCAGGTTGTAGCGCAGGCGACCGGCCACGAAGCCGACGACGGCCGTCCACTCATACGTCTCGCTGACTCCGTCTGTGATCCGCAGGAGTACCGGGACGTATCGGCAGCGGATGGGCTGAGGCCGCCCGACCAGGGAGATCGGGCGTTCCTCGGCGGCGAGGAGATCGATGCCAAGGAAGTCGGCATCCGTTTCTGTAAAGACCGTGTCGTCGGCGCCGGTATCCAGAAGGCCGTCACAGAGCGTCGTGTTCGCAGGTCCGGTGAGACGGACCGCCAGAATCGGCCTATAACGGACGAGACTGCCGCCCAGCGAAGGAAGCGGCCGTCTGACCGGGACCGCCAGGTACGGAATCCTCACTCGATGATCCCTCCGCCGCCGAGGAACACTTCATCCGGATCGGAAACGAAAGAAACGAGGGTCTCAGAGGGGTCAAAGCCGGCAGCCCGAATGGCGGCGGCGAGCCGCTGTCCGCCGTCGTCGTCGCTGGCAATGATCTTTGTGCCGTCCGGGCTCCAGGCGACGTACTTGCCGATGTACTTCCACAGTTCCTCGGCGGGGAACTGCGACCGGTTCTTGATAAACTCCTGCATGTTCATACCCAGGCTCCTTTGAGTGAGTACCCATTCCACGGACCGCTTCCCGTGGTCGTTCGACTCGTCCTCGATTCTATCACAGAAGGGCATTGACCGGGGCTACCCGCCGAGCCGGGCGAGTTCGGCCCCCGTTTCGGGCAGCCCGGGGTGGGTGAGCTGCTCGCGCTTGGCGAGGGCGGCGGTGAGCCGCTGTCGGGCCAACTCGACTTCACCGAGGCGGGCGTGGGCGACGCCGCACAGGTGCAACCCGTCGGCCTCGCCCCAGGCGTACTGACATTCGGGATGCACCGAGCGATCGAGCGCCTCGCGGCCACGCTGCAGGGCGGCCCTCGGATCGCCAGCGTCGAGGTGGGCGCGGGCCAGTGCAAGTCGCAAGTCCACGGCGTGCAGTACGAATCCGCAGCCATCGGCCAGTACAAGACCCGCCTCGGCTTCCGCCCGTGCCGTTGGTAGGTCGCTGAGGTGCCGCGCCAGGGTGGCTCCCAGCCGGTGGCAACGGAGCTGGACTTCGACCTCCCCAGAGCGAGCGCCGAAATCGCGAGCCGCCTCCAGATGGCGGCGGGCGGCGGTCGGGTCGACGGTGTGAAGCATCTGGCCCAGCTGGGCGTCGCACAAGGCTTGGGTGAGGCCCTGCCGGTTGCGCCGTGCGACTTCCCAGTTGGCCCGTGTCTGCCGGAGCGCTCCCGCCGCATCGCCGCATGCCAGCTGGAACTCAGCCTCCCACACCCCGATGAGGCCGTAGAGCGTCTTGCCCTTCAGCCTGGTTGCCGCGGCAAAGTTTCTCCGGGCCCTTTCGACATCTCCGATCACGGCCAAGACGGCGCCGAGATAGGCGTGCGCGTTGGTCCGCTGGCCCAATTCCCGGGCAGTCGCGGCCTCCCTCACAGAGCGCTCCGCCGCTTCCCGTGCTGCGAGCAGTCGCCCGGCCTGCATCTCGACCATGGCGAGGTTTTGGAACACAATTGAACGGTCCTCGGGATCATTGAACTGGCTGCAGATTGCCTGCGCAACCGCGAAGGCCTGTCTGGCAGTCACCAAGTCGCCGAGATCCTCAGCGTAGAGCCCCCAGTCGGCGGCGAGCAGTGCCCGCTCTGAATCCGGTAAGTCTGGTGCCGCGTTCTCTACCACCCCGTTTTCTGCGAACGCCGTCACGATGCGGAGTCCCCGCACACTTTCGCCCACGTTGCCCAAATGCCTGTAACCCCCCAGGGCGTGCCAATACAGGTCGAAGGCCTGCCCAGTCCGGCCTGCCAATCGCGTGTGTTCGATCAGGACCTCATAGCTGTCCAGCAAGCCCGGCTCAGCACTCCATCGAGCCGGCTGGTCGTCAAGGCTCGGCGCGAGGCGGGAGCGAACGGCCTCATGGATATCGACGGCGGGTACAGCCAGCAATCTCTTGAAGAAGTCTCGCAGGAAAGGGTGCGCTGTATAAGTCATCTCACGACGGTCTTGATATCCGAACACCAACCCCAGGCTGCGCAACCGTTCCAGGAGTTGTAGGAGCTGGGACTCGCCAGAACCCGCTATTGCTCCCGCGACCAAAGCGCCCGCCTCTGCCACAAAGCTCAGCAGCGCCACTTTGACCCCACGCGGAAAGGCTGCCAACCGGGCCAGCAGGTCGCGCTCCACTTCGCTCAGCGTGTTGGCGTACTCGCCGAGGATGCGTCCCAGCTTGGCCGCTTTGGGATCATCTGCCGCCGTATCGTTTCGGTCGAACGTCGGTGCCTTTGTCGGGTCACCGCCCCACAGCTTGCCCAAGTACGACCCGAGCACCGCGACGGACAGAGCGTGGTAGTGCAGCGGCGCCGCCAGGGCGTCAAGCGTGGTGTCGTCGCCCTTCACGCCCCAGCCATGCAGGACCCCACACGCGGCCACCGGCTCCAGGTCCTCCAGCCGTTCCTCGCGGTACCCGGCATTCCTCCAGTCGTTCAGGTCCACCAGCGGGAAGCGCGACGTGACCAGCGCCCGCGCCCGCGTCCCCTGGCCGGCCGCCAGCCAGTGCAGCAACCGTCGTAGCTGCGGGTCTTCCAACTCGCCGCGCGGCCGGCCGGTCGTCCCCTCCGCTTGCACCCGCTCCAAGCCGTCGAGCACCAGCAGGTGCGACTCATCCCCGGTCAACGCGATCTGCAGCCGCTCCAGCAGGCCACCGGCCGACGACGGCGCTTCCCCGGTGAAATATTCGCAGGCGGTCCGCAGGAACTCCTCGGTCCGCGGGTTCTCGTAGAACGACCAGACAAGCACGCCGACTGCCGACTGCTGGCCCAGGTCGGCCAGCACGCGCTCGGCCAGGGCGGTCTTGCCGGTGCCGCCGACTGCCACCAGCGACACGACGCGGTCCGCTGTCACTGGCGCCCGCGCCCACTCCAGAAGCTCTGCCCGCAGGCGCTGCCGGCCCTGGAAGAATGGCGCCGGCTGGAGCGGGTAGCAGACGCGTGGTCGCCACATCTTCGCGTGTCGGGCGGCGCCAGGGTCCATCCGCCTCACGTGGTTGGAGAGCGTGGTCGCCACCTTGCGGGCGAGGTCGTCCTCGTTCGTGAACGTGTCGAACGTGCAGTTCGCCTGCAGGTACGCCTTGAACTCCTTCAGCCCGCGGACCGCGGTCAGAATCTCGTCCTCCTTCTCCTTCGGTTCGGTGTTGAGCCGGTCGACCTCCTTGGGCTGGTTCCACGCCGCCTTCGGATCGATGAGGAAGGTGTAGACCGTCCGGCCCGCTTTCTGGGCGGACAGTACCTCCAGCCAGGTGATGGAGCGTTTCCCGTCGCCGCCGAGATTGATGCCCGGCGCGTAGCCATAGCGGTGCGCAACCATCACAATCACCACGTCGGCTTCGGCGGCTTTGGCCTGGCAATCGGCGGCCGGAGTGGTCGGCAGGGCGGTGAACGTCTCCATCCCGACCGGCAACTGCTCGAGCTGCAGGACGGTGTCGCGCACCTTCTCCCGGCAAGCGGCCATGTCCATCGCGGTGGACGAAAGGAACACGCGCAGCACTTTCCGGCCGTCGTTCATGGCTCGATTCTCCAGGCCGAGACAGGCTTGGAGAATTATACGCTTGCGAGGTCTTGATCGCTCTCCCTCACCGCACCGCGAGCGTGAACTCCGGGTGCCCCAACTCGTTGGTCCGTCGCGTCAGCCGGAACGACTTGCCGAACACGGCCGACTTCGCCCACCCGTCCGGCTTTCGCGCCGCGACATAGCCGCGGCTCGTGTGTCGCAAGATGTCGAACTTCAACGGCTCCTGCCGCGCGTCGACCAGCCAGTACTCGGGAATGCCCGCCTCCCAGTACGCCTTCTTCAGCACCACCGTATCCTTCTTCTCGGAACTGCGGCTGATCACCTCCAGCACCATGTCGGGCGCACCCTGAAGCTCGACGTAACCGCCGTCGACCCCTTCGATCAGCCGCACCCGGTCGGAGCGCAGCGTTTCCTGGGAGATAAAAGTGGCGTCCGGGTTGCCACAGATGTCCGCCGCAAAGTTGCTCAGCAGCAGGCCGTCGGGGAGAAACAAGCCCAACGCCCTGACTTTGACCAGCCCGGTGAGGACGAAGGAGAATTCATTCTTCACCGCCAGATGCGTGAAGATCTGCTCCCTGCTCATGTCCACCAACACCTCGCCCTTGAGCCACCAGATGCGCCCCTGCTCGGGGAAGTCGTCGGCGTCGATCCAGCGGCGGAACGACTCGATGTCCACGACCCACTCGGGGACGCTGATCGGCGCGCCGTCGGCGATGAACGTAACCATCCCTCCTCCTCCTGGGTCTCGACCGCCGACTATCATAACTGGTGCCCTAATCCGAGCCAGGGCAACCGGGCGGGATCACCGACCGCGCGGGTGTGTTGCATGGCCGGACCGTGCGCGCCCTCGCTGCCTCACTTCTTCGTTGGTCCCTCATTCCGCCACCAGCGCAGCTCGTTGGCGCCACGCTCCGCGGTGGCAGCGATGTCGGGCCGCTTGTCGCCGTTGAGGTCCGCGACGATCACCTGGTTCGCCTTCGGCCAGCCGGTCTTCAGCTCGTGCATCGTCCACTTGCCCTTTGGGTCGCCGGGGTTCTCGAACCAGACCACGCGGCCCTTCCCGCCCCACGCCGTCGCCACGACGTCCAGGTCGCCGTCGCCGTCCAGGTCGGCCGCCACTGCCTCGAAGGCAAACTCCAGGGTGCCGATCACGTGCTTCTTCCACTCGGTCCCCTTGCCGGGCTTGCCGACGTTCTCGTACCAGACAACCTGGTGCGTGTTCGCCTGCCCGGGCGGCGCCGACATGCCCAGCGCCATGACCACGTCCATATCGCCGTCGCCGTCGAGGTCGACGGCGTGGCCGTGCGCCGGCTGCGGCGAGGCCGCGTCGATGACGTGGCGCTTCCACGGCTTGCCCGCCGGATTGCCCGGGTTCTCGTACCACACGACGAGGTTGTCGGCGCGAGCCGTGCCGAGCAGGTCCGGCTTGTCATCGCCGTTGAAATCGGCCACTCGGATGGTGCGCGTTTCGGCGATCTTTTCGTCGATGATGTGCTTTTTCCACGCCTTGCCCAGCCCCGCCTTGCCGGGGTTCTCGAACCAGGCGAAGTGGTTGCCGGTCCAGGCCGAGGCGGCGACATCGAGGTTGCCGTCGCCGTCCAGATCGACCAGGGCAACGTCGTACGCCCGCTTCAGATCGGTCGTGATGACGTGCCGCTTCCAGACCTTGTCCTGCGCCGGCTTGCCGCTGTTCTCGAACCAGACCAGTTCGGCGGACTGGTTCTTGACGACGACCACGTCCAGCTTGCCGTCGCCGTTGATGTCGCCGACGGCGTGGCGCTCGAACCAGCCGGGCTCGTCCTTCTGGATGAAGTGACGGCGGAAATTGCCCTTGCCGTCGTTTTCGTACCAGTAAAGAGCGTTATTGACCGTATCGCAGCTGACCAGGTCGAGGTCCCCGTCGCCATCGAGGTCCGCGGCGGCCACGCCGAAAGCGTAGCCGTAACCGTCGGCGATCAGGTGCTCGGAGAAGCGGACCGGCGGCGCCTTTTTCTCCTCGGCGGGCAAGAGGGCGAACAGGAACAGCGACAGCGGAAGCGCAACGGCCCAACGCGCAGGGTGTCTCATCATGGCGCTCTCCTGGCGAGCGGGGGGCGTGAGCCCCCCGGTGCTTCAACGGACCGGGGGGTTCACACCCCCCGCTCGCCGATCACGCGAACAATTCGTGCAGTGGCCGGCCGCCATCGACGAGGGGGACGGGACGTCCCTGGCGATCCGACATGGTCGAGTGCGGATCGATGCCCAGGGCGGTGAAGACGGTCGCGGCGAGGTCCTCGGGACTGACCGGGCGGTCGACGGGATAGCCGGCATCCTTGTCGGAGCGGCCGTAGGCGATGCCGCCGCGGATGCCGGCGCCGGCCAGCACGGCGGGGAAGCAGAAGCTCCAGTGGCCGCGGCCCCACTGGGCGGTCCCCTGGGGCGTGCGGCCTATCTCACCCAGGCAGACCACCAGTGTTTCATCGAGCAGGCCGCGTGCCTGAAGGTCCTCCAGCAGGGCGGAGAGCGCCTGGTCCAGTCCGGGCAGCAGGTGCTTCTCCAGGTCGCGGCTGTGGACGTGGCTGTCCCAGCTGTAGCCATCCGGCGCGTCCCAGAGAACGGTCACGAAGCGAGCACCGGCCTCGATCAGACGCCGCCCCATGAGGACGGACTGGCCGAACAGGTGGCGGCCGTAGCGGTCGCGAAGCCGGCCCGACTCGCGGCGGATGTCCAGCGCTGTGCGGACTTTCTCCGACGTGACCAGCGCCAGCGCCCGCCGCCGCATGGCGTCGTAGGCGTCCGTCGCCTTGCCGCGGTCGAGCTGCCGGCGCCCTGTCTCGAACTGCTCCAGCAGGCCGCGCCGGCCATCGAGCCGGTCGAGCGTGATTGCTGCATCGAGTCCCTTGATGCGGAAGTCGAGCTCGTCGTCGGTGCAATCGCGGAAGTAGGGGTTGTCGCCAGGGCGACGCTTGCGGATGTCGGTGGCCAGGGCGTTGTAGGCTCGACCCAGCCAGCCACCGTACTGCCCGGTGCGGTCGTAACCCTGAATGTGTCCCAGGCGGTTCGGCAGGTACGTGTAGCTGGGGAAGTCGCGTGGCGGTCCCGAGCGCCGGTCGAGGTACTCGATGACCGAGCCCATCGCGGGCCAGTCCTTGTCGGTGGCGCCGACGTCTTGGCCGTTGGCGGCGACGCGCGGCCAGGGGTGGCCGGTCTGGATGTAGTGGCAGGCGTTGTGATCGTTGTGCCGGTGCGTCATCGTGCGGACGACGCAGAAGCGGTCGGAGAGTTGAGCGAGGCGCGGCAGGTGTTCGCAAATCCGCAGGCCCGGCGTGCGCGAGGCAATCGGCCGGAACGGGCCGCGGATGCCGGTCGGCGCCTCGGGCTTCATGTCGAACGTGTCAAGCTGACTCGGCCCACCGAACAGGTACAGGAAGATCACCGACTTGGCACGCTGGCGACCAACGGCCGCGGCAGCCTCGGCGGCCCAGACGTCGGCGAGGGTTACGCCCAGGAGCCCCGCTCCGCCTGCCTGCAACAGCTCCCGACGGGTCGGGCCGCCGCAAGCTCGCTGTGGTCGACTCAGGATTCTCAGCATGACACGTCCCCCCAGGGCCCCGAGTAGTCCAGACCCGATTGTACCCACTCGACGAGCGAAAGGCGAAGCGCGAAATCCGATATCCAGACCGGGGAACCGGGGCCAAACAGGGATGCACCCGGCCCTGTAACTACCATTTTTCTACCCCGGTTCAGGCTTGCGGGCGCTCTTTCCGGCACAGTACAACAAGAGCTATAGGTGGTGGGGTGGTGAGGTGGTGGGGTGGTTGGGCAGCAGCGCTGCCCCCGAACCACCCCACCACCTCACCAGCTCACCACCTCACCAGATGAGGATGGCGCGATGCCCCAGACCTGTCCCAAGTGCTCGCGGATCAATCCGGCCGAGGCGCTGTACTGCTTCCAGGACGGGATGCCGCTCCGCGCCCTTGACGCCCGCGTCGACCGCATGGACCCCGGCAGCCGTCCCTTCCCTGTGCCCTTCGTCTTCCCCTCGGGCGTCACCTGCCACACCTTCGACCAGCTGGCGCTGGCCTGTATCAACGACTGGCCTGCCGCCGTCAACCTGCTGCGGCAGGGCTTCTTCAGCGGCTTCCTCAGCCGTCTCGGCCGCGCCGACCTCGCCCAGGACGCCAAGGAGGCTGCCCGCTACCCTGACCCCGACCGTGGCCTCGACCGCCTCCTTACCAAGTTGCCGGCCCGCTCGCTGACGCCGGCGAAGCTCGCCGTCGAGCCACGGAAGATCAACCTCGGACAGCTCCAGGCCGGCGTCGACCGCAAGATCCAGCTGCGCCTGGCCAACCAGGGCTCGGGACTGCTGTTCGGCTCCGTCTCCTGCGAGGGGGATACCCGCGACAGCGGGCCCCCGTGGCTGGCCGTCGGCGAGGGACAGGGCGTCTCCGGCAAAGTGTTCCAGTTCCTGTCCGAGGCGGTGTTGCCGGTCCAGGTCCGCGGTCAGCACCTTCGGGCTGGCAACAAGCCGATCCAGGGACGCATCAGCATCCAGTCCAATGGCGGAAGCGAAGTGGTTCTTGTCACCGCCGAGGTGCCGGTGGTGCCGTTCCGCGACGGCGTCCTTGCAGGGGCGAAGTCGCCGCGGCAGGTGGCGGAAAAGTCCAAGGCCAACCCGAAAGAGGCCGCCGCCCTGTTCGAGAGGGGTGCCGTCGCCGCCTGGTACAAGGAAAACGGCTGGGACTACCCTGTCCTCGGCGACGCGGCTTCCGGCGTCGCTGCCGTGCAGCAGTTCTTCGAGGCCCTCGGCCTGACGGCGCCGCCCAAGGTCGAGATCAGTGACAGGTCGCTCACTCTCCTTGGCAAGCCCGGCGAGAGGATGCAGCGTATCCTGACCATCAGCACGTCCGAGAAGCGTCCGGTCTACGCTCGCGCCGTCAGCAGCCGGCCGTGGCTGAAGGTGGCCGGCGTCCGCCTGGAGGGCCGCACCGCGACCGTCGAACTCGCTGTGCCCGCCGTGCCCGCCGTGCCCGGCGAGAAACTCGAGGCGCTGGTCATCATCACCAGCAACGGCAACCAGCGCTTCGAGGTGCCGGTCACGCTGAGCGTCGCCGCCACGCGCAAGCGCCCCTCGGCGGTGCTGGAACTGCCGCCAGTCGCCAACGACATCCCGGTACTGGAGCTGGCCGCAGCGCCGAGCCCCGCGCCCGTCGCCAGGTTCGGACGCGACTCGAGTGTCATCCCGGTAGCCGCCGTCGCGGAGCCCGTAGGCCTGCCGGTCCTGACGGCGGCAGTCGCGTTCCCGAGCCGGCCGTCTGTGCTGCCAACCCCGGGCCTCGTCTATGACATCCCCGATGACGAGCCCGCTCTGCGGGTTCGCGGGCGCCACCTGAAGGAGTCACGCTGGAAGCACGCGCTGCCCATCCTCTTCATGGCGGTCGGGCTGCTGGCGGTGCTGGTGCGCGACGTCATCGTCTGGAGCAACACGCCGCGCTCCAGCGGCGCGCCCGACCTGGGCGACCTCAGCCCAGGGGAGCAGAGCGGCCCTCCTTACACGATCGCACTCAAATTCCACGATACCCCGGAGGAGGTGCTGTTGGGGGAAGGCGGGATCAAGCCCGGCAAGACCCGGTCGCGCGAAAGCCTCAAAGCAGTCTGGGACCCGAGCATGCGTTTCGGTCTGGTGGTCGAGGGCGAGGGGACCTCCGGCCGCGGCAAGAAACTGACCTTCGAGGAGACCGGCACATCGAACAACACCTGCGTCCACCTGGATGGCCATCAGTTCCTGTTCGGCGAGAAGCCTTTCCGGACCGAACTGGGCGACCTGCGGCCCGCGGGGTCCTGGCCCGGTCGCTGGCTCGAGCGCGCGACACCCGTCGGCGAGGGCGGTAAGGGCCGGCGTTCGGTCTGGTTCTACGACACCGAGAAGGTCAAGGTCACACAGTCGGTGGAGGTCATCCGCGGTCCACAGACCGGGCGGCCCGACACCTGCCTGGTGCGCTACACGCTGGAGAACACTGACAACGATCCCCACCGAGTCGGCCTCCGCTTCCTGCTCGACACCTACATCGGCGGCAACGACGGCGTGCCGTTCCTCATCCCCGGCCGGCAGGAACTGTGCAACACGAAGATGGAGTTCCCCACCGACGCGAAGATCCCCGACTTCATCCAGGCGCTGGAAAAGGGGAACCTGACGGACCCCGGGACCGTCGCGCAGATTCAGCTCCGGGTTGGCGGAGGTCTGGAGCCACCCACGCACGTCTCGCTGGGCGCGTACCCGAACCTTCGCCTGGGTGGCGACTGCTTGCAGGAGAAGACGCTCTGGAAGGTGCCGGTCCACTCGATCCAGACGCTGCACGATTCGGCGGTGGTCCTCTACTGGGACGAGCAGATGCTGGATTCCGGTCAGAAGCGGGAGGTCGGTTTCAGCTATGGCGTGGGCAGGGTGGCGGGGCGGCAGGGCAACGGACGGCTGGCGCTGACCGTTGGCGGGTCGTTCAAGGCCGGCGAGGAGTTCACCGCCACCGCCTACGTGGGCAACCCGCAGCTGGGCCAGACGGTCACGCTGATCCTGCCCGACGACTTCGAGCTGGTCGAGGGCGACGCAATGCAGACGGTGCCGATGCCGCCCGAGGGCGCGGCGCGGCGCATCAGCCCGGTGACGTGGCGCATCCGCTCGCCGCGGCGGGAGTGTACCGAGGTGTTGGAGGCGAAGCTCAGCACGGGGCTATCGCAGAAGACATCGGTGAAGATCACGCACAAGAAGCTCTTCGGCGATTAGAGCGTTTGGCCGTCGGCCGTAGCACAGGCGTCTCGCCGGTGCCGAACCGCGACAGCGCACAGGCGAGACGCCTGTGCTACGAGCGTTTGGCAGTCGGCCGTAGCACAGGCGTCGCGCCTGTGCCGAACCGCGACAGCGCACAGGCGAGACGCCTGTGCTACGAGCAAATGCAAACCGCTCTAATAAGCCGCATCCCAACCACGGAGGTGTCATGACCGTTGTCGCGCTGACCGCCGAGCCTATCTTCGGCCGCGTCCGCCCGGACATCGCCATCATCAGCTCCCTGGGCCAGCACATCGTCGGACAGTACGTGCTCGTCCGCCTGACCGATGACGCTGGCCGCATCGGTCTCGGCGAGGCCAGCGTCACTGCCGTCTGGAGTGGCGAGACGCAGGCCGGCACCCTCGCCATGATCCGTGAGGTCCTCGCTCCGCTCGTCCTCGGCGCCGACCCATTCGACGTCGAATGGATCGCCCGGCGCATGGAGCGGGCCGCGTTCGGCAACAGTTTCGCCCGCGCCGCCGTCGAGATGGCCCTGCTCGATCTCCAGGGCAAGACCCTCGGCGTCCCCGTCTGCAAGCTGCTTGGGGGCCGTAACACGACCGCCGAGAGCATCCGGCTGAAGTTCGTCGTCGGGGCGGTCGAGGCGGAGGTGGCGGCGCAGCGAGCCAAGCGCATGGTCGACGCGGGCTGGACGGCGATCAAGGTCAAGGTCGGCCGGCACGAGCACCCGCGCGTCGACATCGAACGGTTGCGTTCGGTGCGCGAGGCCATCGGCCCCGACGTGTTCCTGTCGGTCGACGCCAACGGCGGTTATACGGTCGAGCAGGCGGTCTGGGCCGCGGCACACATGGAGCCGCTCGGTGTCGCCCTCTTCGAGCAGCCGACGCGGCGTGGCGACCACCAGGCAATGGCCGAAGTACGCCGGCGTAGCGGTATCCCGATCATGGCCGACGAGAGTGTCTTCACGTCGCTCGATGCCCTGGAGGTGATCCGCCATCGTGCTGCCGACGTGCTCAGCCTCTACCCCGGCAAGCACGGCGGCGTGCGGGAGACGCAGCAGATCGCGAAAATGGCCGAGGCGGCCGGCATCCCCTGCACCATCGGCAGCAACCTCGAGCGCGAGGTGGCGACGGCGGCGATGGCACACGTCACCGCCTGCACTGCCAACATCCAGTGCGAGCGCTTTCCCGGCGACCTGATCGGTCCGCTCTACTACGATGCCTCACTGTCGACGGCGCCTCTGTCGTACCACGCCGACCGCCTGTGCGTCCCCGAGGCCCCCGGCCTCGGTGTCGACGTCCCGTGACCCCGCCAGCTGGCTTGCACGCCTTGACGCAACTTCACGCCGCTGCTAGATTCTCGCACCAGGGAGGACGGATGAAAACGGAACGCCGAGGAGCGCTGTTGGGCAAGCAAACGCCACGCCGACGCGGCCTCGCCGCGGAGAACGACACGCCCTTCTCCGAGCAGGTCCACCTGCGCAACCCCGAGGCCGCCCGTGCCTACCAGGTCAGCCTCTACGCCCTCATCCCTCCGCTCAGCCTGATTCTCGGACCTCTGGCGGTGCTGCTTGGCCTGCGCGCCCGCCGCCGCGGCCGGCGCGACCCGAACTTCAGCGGCGGCGGGCTCGCCAACGCCGCCATCGTCCTCGGCGCCCTGCTGACCATCACCAGCTGGGCCGGCCTGGCCCTCATGATCCTCGGGCTGCGGCAGTCGTAGCGCCGGGCCCGCGGACGACCGGCCTCCGCACCGGCGGCTTGCCCGCCCCCTCCTGATCCGTCCGCTCCTTGGCCAGCACGCAGATCCGCGCCGCCACCGCCACCTTCAGAAGGTGGATGCCACCTCGGAAAATGATGATGCCGACGATCATCAGCGGCGCGGCCTGGAACAGGCGGCTGTCCTCGATCAGCAGGTAGCACCGGACGAGGCAGCCCCCCCCTCCCGCCAGCAGCAGCCAGCCCGCCAGCTCCAGCGAGAGCGATCCCAGCAGGAGGCTCCCCCCCAGGAGCACAGCGAGCGCGACGATGCCCAGGGCCCCGGCCGCCAGTAATCCGCCGAGGGACTCGCTCCGCACGAGCCGCACATAGCAGATCAAGGCCATCAGCAGGCCCAGTATCACCAGCAGCCAGCCCGCCAGCTCCCGCCCGATGCGTCTCATGGTTGCTCCTGGAGGGGCTACCGTTTCCACAACGGCGGCCTTTGTCAACGTTCTACGATGGTTTTTGGGGGGATGGTTTCGTTTCCCTGACCGGGCCTGCCTGGCGAAGCTTCTCCTTTCGCGTCGCCCAGGCCAGCCAGCGATTGATCCGCGACTGGTCGCGCCGTGTCTGCCGCCACAGCTCGTCCTGAAGGTACAGCCCCGCTTCGTTCGCCGTCAGACGGCGTTGCCCCAGGTAGGCGATCACGCCAGCCGCCACGATCAGGAACAGGCTGAAAAGCCACAGCAGCACGGCCAACTGCCAGAGTGCCGCCGGTATGATGGGGAACCGCCTGCCGCGGAACGGGTCGGTAACGAAGGAGCGTGCCGAGACCCACATCCACAGCAGCTGACCCAGGAAGACACACACCGAGGCCAGGAGTATCAGCGGGCCAACCTCCTGCGACTCGACCAGCCCCGGCGAACGCTTCTGCTCGAGCACCGGCCCCAGCACCATGCGGCCCGGCCGCGCCGCGTCAGGGCGACGCAGCCGCCGGCGGCGGTCGAGCGGAAACAGGTTGCGCGTCACGCTCAGGAAACGATAATGGACCGCGATGTAGACCAGGACCGCCACCGCCAGGAACATGTCGAGGATCGGCAGGGGGTCTCCCATCCTCGGCGAGGGAGCGAAGTTGCCCTCCAGCCCGAGCCGCGATTCGATTCGCAGCACCGCCGCCATCAGGTACGGGAACAGCTCCAAGGGATTGACCCCGACCCTGTCGGCCAGCGCCAGCCAGAACAGGCCGAGCAGGTACAGCACCGGCCCGATCGGCCACCGTGCCGCCAGGGCCAAGGCGCCCAAGAGCGACGGGAGCAGCGCCCACAGTTCCAGCCCGCGCAACAGTAGCGGAAACGACGCCGCCAGGAGTGCCAGCAGGGCCATCACGGCGTAGAAGCGGACGCCGTCGGATGACCCTTCCCCACGAACAGGCTCGGCGCTCATCGTCTCCTCCGCATGCCGCGCAGCCGGTCAAGCCGCTCGAGGATCAGCTGCACCGAATCGCCGGCGGTCGCGCACACCACCGGCACGTGCAGCCGGCCGAACGTCTTCCGCAGCCGGTGAAAGGCCTGCTGATACCGCCGTGCCATCACCTGCTTGAGGAAGTCCTTCATCTGTCCCGGCGTCATCGAGGCCTTCGCCCGCTTCGTCTTGCCGCCCTTCTGAACCAGGGTCAGCGGGTCCTGGTCCGGAGGCGGGGCGCTGCCGGGCGCGTCGAGGTCGAGCGGCCAGGGACAGACCACCATCACCTGGTGATGCCGGGCCAGCGCCACCTTTACCGCTCGCAGAAGGGGCTCAAGCCGGTCTTCCAGTTCGACAAGGTCGGCCATCAGGACGAACAGCTCGTTATCATGTCCCTTGCCGACCGCCCGCAAGAGCGTGGTCGCCAGTACGTCGACCTTGTCCGGTGAGGCGTACAGGAATCGGCCCTCGCGGTCGTACAGCGTCGGCGTGTGCGGAACATGATGTTCGTTGAGGAAGCGCTCCAGGGACGTGCTGAACGCGTCGTCGTCCCGCAACAGCCGTTCGAGGCCGCCCGGTCCCAGTTCGTAGCGGTGGGCGAACAGGGCCGCCAGTTTCTTGCGGTAGCGCGTCA
This sequence comes from Planctomycetota bacterium, assembly GCA_016177925.1. Classification (GTDB taxonomy): domain Bacteria; phylum Planctomycetota; class Planctomycetia; order Gemmatales; family Gemmataceae; genus JACOUH01. The sequence continues at coordinate 20,585 of JACOUH010000472.1, forward strand.
GCCGCCGCCGCCGCGGCGAGAACCACAGCGGCACCGATTCTTTTATAAAACCGATCCACAAGGGATAGAAAAGGCCCAAGAGGACCGCACCGGCGAAGTAGGCGAACTCCACCGACGGCAACAGGGCCTCGCGGTCGCGCTCCAGGTTGACGCGTACCGGCTTGCGCTCGTAGGCGAGCTGGGAAATGAGGTCGGCAAGCAACTCCTCGGTCCCCTCGGGAAGGTAGTCGGAGAGCGGGACGAAGTAGACAAGGTGGATAATGACCCCCAGCACGACGATCGGGAGGGCAAAGAGCACGGTAGCCAGGGTCAGCGCGGGAACGCGGTACAGCCACGTTGCGAGGGTACGACGCGTCACCCACGGTCCCGGCACCGGCACGAAGAGCGGCAGCCACCACGGCACCTTGTTGACACCCTGGGCCAGCTGTTCGGGATAGACTTCCTGCGCAAACGAGTAGGCCAACGGCATCAGCGCGTCGAGGTTCACCGAACCGGAGGCGGGGGCGAGGCCGGCCGCGTCGGCAAGGTGATTGAACAGCTGGACGAGATGGCGGCGCGTTCGTGCCGGCTTGACGAAGGTGACGCCCTGTTCATTGAACAGGCACAGGCCAGTCAGGTCGCGCGCGGACATGTTGGCCTGGGTGACCGCCGAGGCGACCTCGACCAGGCGGGCGAGAGCATTCTTGCCGGGCGGGCCCAGCCGCACCGAGTTGGAGGTGTCGAGGAACAGGGTGCAGCGGACCGGCACCTCGCTCTCGTACTCCTTGGTGATGAGGCGATCACGGCGCGCGGAGACCTTCCAGGCGATTGTCTTGGGCGGGTCGCCGGGCAGATAGTCGCGCAGGTCGAGCAACTCGCTGCCGGCACCGGGCCGCCGCAGGCGGTTGATGCCGGGCGGCGGCAGCAGATTGTACCGCTTCGACGACGGCGTCTTGCCCTCTGCATCGACCAGCGCCGGCAGCACGCGAAAGGTCGCCTCGGAGCGGACAAAGGTGACGTGGTAGAACAGGCCGTGCAGGTCGGCAAGCTGGACGCGCACGCCCTCGAAGCGGACGCGACCGGGGTGCTGGCCACGGACGGTGTAGGCAGTCGACAGCCCGGCGTCGGCCGCCAGCGGCCCCTCCCCGTCGGGTGATCCGCCGGCCGCCTCCAGGCCGAACGGCACCGTCTCCTCGAAGTGGACATAGGGCAGGGTTCCGCCGCGCAGTCGCAGGGCCAGCCGCACCTCAAAGGGCCGTCCTACCCAGAGGCTGGTCACCGGTCCGCGCTCGTCGCGCACCTGTCGCTTTAGCATCAAGTCGCGTGCTACCCAGCGGGCGCGGAAGTTGAACAGCAGTCCTTCCCAGGTGAGCCAGAACAAGAGGACCAGCGACACCAGCGTCAGCACCGCGGAGGGGATCAGCACCCCGACGACCAGCACGGCCACCAGGACGGAGAGGAACCACCAGGCGCGGGACGTGAGCATGGCGACGGACCAAAGCCTGTCGGGACTCGCCGCTTGCGGCTTCGCGCGCCCGTCACCCGTCAGGTGACGGGCGCGCGAAGCCGCAAGCGGCGA
>JACOUH010000482.1 GCA_016177925.1 Planctomycetota bacterium
ATCACAACAGACTCCTTCCGCGGCGGGCGAGGGTGGCCTGTCACACGCCACCACTCTACCGGGCGACTGGACCGCCAGGAAGGAGTCGTTTCCTTTGATCATCGACACACCGATACAAACGTTGAGCGCAACTTCAAAACTGGCGCGTCGGGCTACGGGACGCATCGGGGTGGTGCGTTTGCCGTTGCTCCTACGGGGAAACCTGTTATAGCTCGCCTTTCCTGTCGTTCGCGCGGCGCCCGCTTCGCCGCTTGCGGCTTTGCACCGCGCGCCTCCTCCCATTTCAAGACACGGAAAGGGCCCTCATGTTGAGTCGTCGTTTCGGCCTGGCCGTCCTTCTGGCTGGGCTCCTGATGCAACCGCTCGTCGGCCCCGCGTCGCTGCGGGCCGAAGAGAAGGTCGCGGGACGCGCCAGGCTCGTCCAGCGTTCCTACCTGGTCGCCGATCTCCTGGTTCCCCTCAAGCCTGTTGTAGTAGAGAAACAGGGCAAGCGTGGGCCGGTGTCGCCGGACCACGGGCTGGTCAAACTGATCACGCACATGATCGCCGTCGAGACCTGGCAGGTGAATGGCGGTTGCGGCACGATCGATTACTTCCCGCTGGGAATGACGCTGGTCGTCAACCAGACGCTCGAGGTCCACAGGCAGATCGAGGCCCTGCTGAAGACCTTGCGGGCGGAGCAGGAGACGAACGTGTCCTGCGAGATTCGCCTCATCTCCGTCGACGCGGACTTCGGCCAGCGCGTGCTCTCTGAGTTCGGCATTCCGACGAAGAGCAAAACGGAGGTGACGTTCCTCAGTCACGAACAGCTTCGCAAATTCTGCGACGCCATCCAGGCTCACCTGGGGACGAGCGTCCTGCAGACGCCCAAGATCACGATGCGGAACGGCCAGGAGGCGACGTTGCGGGTCTGCAACATGCAGTTCTTCGTGACCCGCGTCGACGTGAGCTGGGACGGGGAGCAGGTCCGGGGCATGCCAATAAACACGCCGATCGCGACGGGGGTTGTCCTCTCGGTTCAGCCGCTCGTTGCGGCCGATCGGCAGTCGGTGCGGCTGCACTTTCAGGCGAACTTGACCAGCCTGGAATCGCAGAAGGTGGGGCTCTCGCCCGTCACGACGAAACTATTCCCGATCCATGAGTCCGGTGAGAAAGCGGAGCCCGTGACGTTCACGCAGTTCATCCAGACGCCGAAGGTGATCACGCTCTCGGCGGACAAGGTGCTGTCGATCCCGGAAGGCCGCACGGCCGTGCTGAGCGGCTGGAAGCAGAAGCGTGAGGTCAGTAAGAAGTGGGCCCTGCCGCTGCTGGGCGAGTTGCCTTACCTGGGGAGTCTGTTCCGTTATGAGTGGCAGGAGCCCGTGTGCGAGCGCATCCTATTCATGGTCACGCCGAGGGTGGTTCTGCCCGAGAAGGTCGAAACGTACGAGCGCATCCACGGCGGCATCGAGTGATGGCTCGACAAGGTTCTCTTTCCCGGAGGTGGGGGTTGCTGTCGCGGTCCGGCAGCGGCCCCGCACCACCGGCTGCGTTCGGTTGCTTTGTCCGACGCGACGGATAGACTATCTCAGTCGTCAGGTCCGTTGCCCTTCCGTTGGATCAAGGTTTCACACACTCAGGAGGACACCGATGCCGTTCACCCTTCCCCCGCTGCCGTACCCCGCGGACGCCCTCGAGGCAGCCATCGACAAGACGACAATGGAGATCCACCACGGTCGCCATCACAAGACCTACGTCGACAACCTCAACGCCGCCCTCCAGGGCCACGCCGCCCTCGAGTCCAAGTCGATCGAACAGATCCTGCGCGAGATCGGCAGTGTGCCGCAGGACATTCGTCAGAAGGTCATCAACAACGGCGGCGGTCACGCCAACCACACCATGTTCTGGGAGATCATGGGGCCGGGCACCGGCGGCGAGCCGGGCGGAGCGCTGGGGCAGGCGATCGGCTCGACATTCGGCAGCTTCGACAACTTCAAGGCGAAGCTCAAGGAGTCGGCCCTGGGCCGCTTCGGCAGCGGCTGGGCGTGGCTCGTCCTCGACGGCGGCAAGCTCGCCGTCGTCAGCACCGCCAACCAGGACTCGCCGCTCATGAACAACCAGACGCCCGTGCTCGGCGTCGACGTCTGGGAGCACGCCTACTACCTGCGCTACCAGAACAAGCGCGCTGACTACGTCGACGCCTGGTGGAAGGTGGTCAACTGGAACAACGTCGCCAAGCGCTTCGCCGCGGGCGGCAAGTGAACCGCGTTCCCGTTCGTAGCGACAGGCGGCTCGCCTGTCGTGCTGTCACAAGGGGACAGCCGAGCCGGCTGTCCCCACGAACGGAACAGCCCCTCGCTCAGAAGACGACGGCGCGGAGGCGCCGCCACAGCGCTCCCGCCAGCAGGGCCGCCTTCTCTGCCTTCGACAGGACGGGACGGCGCGACCACACATCGAAGCCGGCTCGCTCGATCTTGCCCAGGATGCCGAGCCCGCCGCGGATGAACAACTCGATGTCCGGCCGCAGCGCAGGCGGCATCCGCTCGACCAGGGGAAAACCGCGGTAGAACAGGTCGCGTGTGCGCTCGACCTCGAAGCGCAACAGTGCCGCGAACGCCGGCGTGAAGCGACGGGCCAGCAGCTCTTCGCGGCGGTAGCCGAAGCGGCGCTGATCCTCCTCGGGCAGGTAGATGCGACCGATGGCCAGGTCGCGGGCCACGTCCTGCCAGAAGTTCGCCAGCTGCAGCCCCGTACAGACATGGTCAGACAGGACTGCTCGCTCCTCGTCGAAGGCCTCGCACAGGTACAGGACCAGCCGGCCGACCGGGTTCGCCGAGTAGCGGCAGTAGTTCAGCAGTTGTTCATACGTTGCGTAGCGCTTGACGAGCTGATCCTGCTCGAAGGCGAACAGCAGATCGAGGAACGGCTGGGGCGGGATGCCGAACTTCTCGATGGTCGGCCGCAGCGCGACCATGACGGGGTGCCGCGCCGCGCCGTCGTAGCAGCGGAGCAGTTCCTGGCGCCACCAGCGCAGCAGTTCAAGGGCGCGCGGCCCGCCGCCGGTCTCGTCGGCGAGGTCGTCGGCCCAGCGGCAGTAAGCGTAGACGCTGTGAAAGGGACGCTGCAGTCGTCGCGGCAGCAGGAAGGTCGCCACGGCGAAGTTCTCGTAGTGCGTTCGTGCCAGCCGGGCACAGTACGCCTGCGCCTCCGCCAGGCTGACCGATCGCGTCGCTCCCGCCATCGGCCCGAAGCGTGCCAGGTCCCGTGCAAATTCCTTCTGCATGCGGCGATTATAGCCGGGGAATGACGAATGACGAGAACGCGCCGCTTGCGGCTTCGCATTCGCGCCGCCAGACAGGCGGCGCGAACGCGAAGCCGCAAGCGGCGGGATCGGTCAGTTGCTCAGCGGCGCGTGCCGGACGAGCAGTTCGTGCAGGCTGCGGGGATCGGCCGGCTTGACGAGGTGGTGGTCGAATCCGGCCTCCTTGCTGCGGCGACGGAACTCTTCCTGTCCCCAGCCAGTCAGGGCGATCAGCAGCACACTCTCCAGCCCAGGCAGGCGACGCAGACGCCGCGCCAGCTCGTAGCCATCCATGCCCGGCATGCCGAGGTCCAGCACGCCGACGTCGGGACCGAATTCCGTGGCCGCCTCCAGGGCCGCAGGCCCCTCATGAACGACAAGCACCTCGTGTCCCTGCAGGCGCAGCATCAGCGCCAGGCTGTTGGCTGCATCGACGTTGTCGTCCACGATCAGGACACGCCGGCATGTTGGATTTTGGATTTGCGATTGCCGATGGGGACCGTCACCCCTCTCTTCAATCGCAAATTGCAAATCCAAAATCGGCAATCGGATCGTGAACTCGCTGCCCTGGCCCGGTCCCTTGCTGAAGGCCTCCACGCGCCCGCCGTGCAGCTCCACCAGCCGACGCACCAGGGTCAGGCCAATGCCGAGGCCGCCCTGCGAGCGCCCCGGCGAGGAGTCGACCTGCGTGAACAGATCGAAGATGTGCGGCAGCATCTCTGGCGGGATGCCGATGCCGGTGTCGCGCACGCGCAGGACGACCTCCCCGGGAGCCGCCCCGGTCAGGCTGCCGCTCAGCCTGATGGATCCCCCTTCGGGGGTGTACTTGGCGCTGTTGAGCAACAGGTTCGCCAGCACCTGCGCCAGGCGCACCGGGTCGGCGTCCAGCCGCACCGGCTCTCCAGGCAGGGCGACTGTTAGCTGGTGCCGCTGGGCGTCGATGGCCGGCCGGGCTGTTTCCACGGCGCGAGCCACCACTGCGGACAGCTCAATCTGCTCTCGTCGCAACTCGACCCGGCCGCGCATGATCCGCGAGATGTCCAGCAGGTCATCGACCAGCCGCACTAGGTGTTGCACCTGCCGGCCGATCACTGCACGGGCGAAGTCGAACGCCTCGCGGTCCTCCTCGCCCCTCTCGAGGATGTGGAGGGCGTTCTGGATCGGGGCCAGTGGGTTGCGCAACTCGTGGGCCAGCATCGCCAGGAACTCGTCCTTGCGACGGTCCGACGCCCTAAGCTCTCCGTAAAGACGGGAATTCTCGACGGCGACAGCGGCGCGGTAGGCAAGGTCCTCGGCCAGCGAGCGGTCAGCCTCGGTGAAACGTCGCCCCGACTCGGCCGTGACGAACGTCAGCACGCCGAGGACCTTGCCGCGAATGGCCAGCGGAACGCAGAGGTACGACCGCAGCCCCAGGGCCCGCAGCAGGCAGAGGTGCTGCTCATCGCGGGCCCCGGCAACCAACATCGCGTCGGTGATGTCCGGCACCATCTCCGGCTGGCCGGTGCGTAGGACTGCCCGCACGCCATGCGGGGAATCCTCGGCCGGAGGGTAGCGCTGTTGCAGTTCGTGGGCCAGCCAGAGGCGTTCCGGGTTGGCGTGCGCGACGGCAAGCCGCCGTAGCGAGCCATCGGGCTCGACCATGTCGACCGCGCACCAGTCGGCGAAGAAGGGGACGGCCAGCCGCGCCACCTTCTCCAGGGTACGCTGGTAGTCGACCAGGGACGCCAGCGCCAGGCTCGCCCCGGCCAGGAACTCGGCGACGTGTTCGTCCCGTCGCCGGACGCTGACGTCACGGAAGACGAGCACTGCCCCCAGGACGTTGCCCTGCTCGTCGCGGACGGGGGCGGCGCTGTCGTCGATCAGCTGCCGCCTGCCACTCCGATCGACCAGGACGGTATGATTGCCCAGGCCGACCACGACGCCCTCGCGCAGCACCCGAGCGACGGGATTCTCAGCGGGCTGGCCGGTCTGCTCGTTGATGATGACGAAGACCTCCTCCAGCGGGCGGCCCCACGCTTCCGCGGCGGACCAGCCGGTCAGCGTTTCCGCCACGCCGTTGAGGAGGGTGACGCGCCCGTGGTCGTCGGTGACAAGGACGGCGTCGCCGATGCTCGCCAGGGTGGTGTGCAGTCGCTCGCGCTGCCCGGCCGCCTCCGCGGCGCCCGCCTCCGCCCGTAGCCGGGCGAGCCGCAGCGATTCGTTCAGCCAGATGGCGACGCCACCGACGAAGAGGAACAGCAGCAGGCTCACCCACCCTTCGACGCCCTCGATGCCGGGTCCCCCCACGGGGCGAACGAAAAAGGCCGCCGCGAGGGTGCCCAGGGCGAGGCACAACAGGGAAGGGCCGAGGCCGCCGTACCAGACGGTGAAGAAGACGGCGACGAAGAAGGTGGCGAACAGGACGCGGTCTTGCAGCAGGTCGTCCAGCGCGAGCCGGACCAGGGCCGCTGCCAGCACGCTGACGACCGCGACGCCGTAAGAAAGGATTGCGGGACGGAGGGACATGGTCCTTCTCGGACGAGGGCGGTGAAGGATAGAGAGCTTTCCGTCGCGCCGCGCCGTCCTCTGCGCTTCCTTGATCCCGTCCCTATTCTAGAAAGGCCCGCGCCAGAAAATACAGGAACCGGGCCAGCCGCAACGAGAACGCCTGGCCGGCGGGGCTTCGACCCCCTGGACGATCCCCAGGCGGTCGATTACGATCAATACGTTTCGCCTGGGCATCCCTCTTTCCGGACCGCCCGCATGCAACAACCTTCTCCGCAGGGCGACCCGCTCGCGCGGGGGCCCCGGCCACTGACCGTCGATGATTTCCTGCGCCTGGTCTTACGCAGCAGGCTGCTCGACCGGGCGGAGTTGCAGGCGGTCCTGCGCAACATGCCGCCGGAGGGACGCGACCGGCCCGAGGCGGTGGCGGGCCATCTCGTCAAGCAGGGGAAGCTGTCGCGGTTCCAGGCCCGCAAGTTGCTTAGCGGTTCCTGCATGGGACTTTTGCTGGGGACCTTCCAGATCCTCGCCCCGATTGGTCGCGGCGCCATGGGGACTGTCTACCTGGCCCGTGACCAACGTTCCGGCCTGCTCCTGGCCCTGAAGGTCCTGCCGCCGCGCAAGGCGCGCGAGGCGGATCGCCTCCTCGCCCGTTTCCGCCGCGAGATGGAAATGTCGCAGCGGGTCGCCCATCCGCACCTGGCATGGACCTGCGAGGTCGGCGTGTGCAAGGGGATCTACTACATCGCGATGGAATACATCCCCGGCAAGTCCCTGCACCGGCTGGTCGCCGAGGGCGGCCCGCTGCCGGTGGCGCGCGCCGCTCGTCTGCTCGCCGAGGTGGCGTCCGCGCTGGAGCACACGCATACGCAGGGGCTGGTCCATCGCGACATCAAGCCGGCGAACATCCTGGTGACGCCCAACGACCACGCCAAGGTGCTCGACCTGGGCCTGGCCCTGGCGCAGGGCGAGAAGGGCGGCGACCGCGAGGTGATCGGCGGGCAAGGTTACGTCGTCGGCACCATGGACTACATCGCCCCCGAGCAGATCGACGACCCGCTGCAGGTCGACGGCCGGGCCGACATCTACTCTCTCGGCTGTACCCTCTACTACGTGCTGACCAGCCTGCCACCGTTCCCTGGCGGCACCAGCAAGGAGAAGATCCGGCGCCAGCGCGAGGAGACGCCGCCGCCGATCTCGGAGCGGAACCCGTCGGTGCCGCCAGCCTTCGCGGCCCTCGTCGAGAAGATGATGGCGAAGGACCCGGCCCAGCGCTTCCGCTCGGCGGGGGCGGTGGAAACGGAGCTGCGCCTCTGGCAAGACAACACCGTCCTGCCGCTGGACCAGCCGGGCGATCGAGCGTACGAACTCGCCGTGGCGGACATCGAGACCGCCGAGCCCCTCGACGAGCAGGTCGACGATCCCATCCTGATCGAAGAAACGCCCTCGTCCGGTGTGGAGAAGGCCGCCTATCGTCGCGACGGCGGGCTCGGCCGCCTGAGTCGTGTACAATGGCTGACGATGGCCGTGATTCTGGCTGGCCTCCTGCTGGCGATCCTCGTGCTGTTTCTCCTTCCGAAGTCGTAGCTTGGCAGGAGGCGGGCGGCCTCATCAGCCAGCGGAGGGAAGTTTGATGCCCGTGACGGACACTACCCCAGAGGCAGAGCGAATCCTGACGGAGATCTACCGCCACATGTCCCCGGGCAAAAAATGGCTCCTCGCCGGGGAGGCCTACCGGACGGCGCGAGTGCTCCACGCGGCGGGCGTTCGTCTGAGGAACCCGGAGGCAACGCCGCGGCAGGTCCTCGAGGACTGGATTCATCGGGTACTGGGCTTCCCGCAGGTGCAAGTAACAGGAGATCCGGCTGTGGACCAAGCGCCTCTGAACCTGGGAATTGCGCGCGAGGTGATCCGCGTCTTTGTGCGTCTGAACGTCCCCTATGCCCTGGGGGGGTCGCTGGCAAGTTCCATTCATGGCGTTCCGCGTCAGACCCAGGACAGTGACATCTCGGTCGAGCCGTTCCTCGACAAGCTACAGCCGTTCCTGGAGAGTTTCGGAACAGGCTACTACATCAGCGCCGAGGCCATCGAGGACGCCCACCGCCGGCGTGCCTCCTTCAACATCATTGACTTCAATACCGGACTCAAGGCGGACATCTTCGTCTGCCCGGACGCAGGATTCGAGCGGACCGCGCTGTCCAGGCGCCAACCCGTCGCGCTGGCCGACTTGCCAGCGGAGCCCCTCGATGTCTTCCGGCCAGAAGACGTCGTGCTCTTCAAGCTGCGCTGGTATCGGCTGGGAAACGAGGTGTCCGACCGGCAGTGGGCCGACATCCTCGGCGTGTTGAAGGCACAGACGGGGAGGCTTGACGAAGCCCACCTCGACCACTGGGCTCATGTCCTTGGCGTGTCGGACCTGCTGGCGCGGGCGCGGCAGGAGATCGCCTCGCCATGAGCCGACCTCCCGCCCTGACGCCACTGGCGCGCGGACGGCTGTGTATCCTGCTGGGGGCGGTCCTGTGGTCGCTCGGCGGCGCCTTCAACAAGGTGCTCACCAAACCCACGCCGCTCGGCCTCGACGAGCCGGCCGTCCACAGCCTTCAGATCGCTTGCTTCCGCGTCCTGTTCGCCGGGCTCGTCCTCGTACCGGCGATCCGTCCGCGCGACGTCTCGTTCCGCCCCTTCATGATCGTCATGGTGCTCAGCTTCACGCTGATGAACGCCAGCTACGTCACGGCCCAGGCGCTGGGCACCGCGGCCAACGCCGTCCTGTTGCAGTACACCGCCCCACTGTGGCTGTACCTTGCCAGCGTCTGGTGGCTCGGTGAGGCACCCGACCGGCGCAATTTCACGGCCCTGTTCGTCGCAGCGGTTGGCGTTGCCCTCATCCTTCTCGGCGGCTGGCAGGATGCGCAGCTCGGCGTCGTCGCGCTGGGGCTGTTCAGTGGAGTCACGTATGCAGGGGTGATGATCGGTTTGCGCGTGCTCCGCGACTCCCCATCGGCCTGGCTGACGCTGCTGAACCACCTGCTCGGCGGCCTCGTACTGTTGCCGTTCGTGCTCGTCGTGGTCCCGCCGGACCTGACGGCCGCGCAATGGGCGACGCTCGTTCTGTTCGGAGCAGTGCAGATGGGGCTGCCGTACTTCCTGGTGGCGCGCGGCATGCGCAGTGTCAGTCCACAGGAGGCGGGAACGATCACGCTGATCGAGCCGCTGATCAATCCGCTGTGGGCGTATCTCATCTCCGGCGAGGTGCCGTCGCCGTGGACGTTCGTCGGCGGTAGCTTCATCCTCGGGGCGCTGGCCTGGCGCTACTGGCCGCGCCGTGCTTAGCCCGACGCGCCAGCGAGGAACACGTCAAGCCTCGCTGGCGCGTCGGGCTAAGCCGTTACGGAATCGCCTGGGTGATCAGGACCAGGAGTACGTCGGCCAGCATCACCAACAGGATCGACAGCACCACGCCGCGCGTCGCCGCCCGGCCGACACCCTCGGTGCCGCCCTCGGCCTCGAGCCCCGCGTGGCAGCCCGTCACACCGACCAGGAAGCCGAACGCCACCGTCTTCAGCAGCGATGGCACCACGTCGCGCAGCCGCAGCGGGCGCAGGATCTCCGTCTGGTACTGCGTCCACGTCAGACTGCCCGCGATCAATTCGGCAAGGAAACCCGAGCCCAGCGCCGCGAAGGCGACGAAGATCGTCAAGAGCGGCAGGGCGATCATGCAGGCCAGCACGCGCGGGCCGACCAGTTCGCGCAACGGCGAGAGGCCCAGCATCTCCAGGGCGTCGATCTGCTCGGTCAGCCGCATCGAGCCGAGTTCGGCGCCGAGGCTCGCCCCCGAGCGGCCGGCAACGATCAGCCCGGCGACGATCGGCGCCAACTCCAGCACGACGACCAGCGATAGGGCCTGCGGCAGGATGGTCACCGCCTGCGGCCCGCCGACGGCCCGCAGCGGATCGCGGCCGTGCATCCAGATGACGGCGCCGACGGCGCCGCCGCCGGCAATGCCAAGGAGAAGGGCCCCAAGGAAGACCTGGTAAAGTTGGTTGAGCAAGGCGCCCGGCCGGCGCAGCAGCGTGAAGGGCAGGGCCGCCAGCGCACGGAAGGCGAAGTGAGTGAAGTGCCCCAGGTTCTCGAGGAAGCGCAGCAGGGCCATGGGGGATACTGTCAGAAATGGGCGAGCGGGGGGTGTGAACCCCCCGGTATGTGCCTCCCACCGGGGGGTTCACACCCCCCGCTCGCCCGAGGTCAACGCCGAGCGCACCACGTCCAGTGACGATCACTGGTCTGCCGCACCGTGGAGGGGTCGAAGGGCAGGCCCTCCACCAGCGCCCTCACCTCGGCGAGCGTCAGGGCGGCGTGCAGGGAATCGGCGAACATCTTGCGCTGATGGTCGTTGGCTCCGGCCGCGTACTGGTCGACCAGGCCGGCCAGGGTCGTCTCGTCGGGTGGCCGCAGCAGGTCGCGCACGAACAGCAGGCCTCCGGGAACGACGACCCGCACCATCTCCGCCAGTACCCGGCGCGGCTCCGGAATGTGGTGGACAATGCTGTTTGAGATCACGCCGCCGAACCTCTCGCCCTGGGAGGACATCCCCTTGGCATCGCAGAGGACCAGGTCGATCCGCTCGTCGAGGCCGGCGCGGCGGATGTTCGCGCGGCCGACCCGGAGCATGTGCTCGGCAAGATCGATCGCGACCACACAGACTTCTGCCGGCGTGCGTCGGCACAGTTCGATGGGGATCTGGGCCGTTCCCGTGCCGACGTCGAGCAGCGGATTGTCCCGGGAATCCCAGACGGCGAGGAAATCGTCGACGAAGACGCGGTTGACCGTGGTGTGGTCCATCGCGTCGTAGTCGTGCGCCTCCTCCGCCGAGTCCATCACTTCCGGTTCGAGAACGCGTTCGAGCATGGCGGTTGGGTGGTTGGGTGGTTAGGGCGGTTCGCGGCCGGGTCGCACACTAACCCGAAGCGTCAGCGAGGGACCGGCCCTCGCTGACGCTTCGGGTTAGTGTGCAACGCAAGTGTGAACCGCTCTAGGTGGTTCTCCTCCTCCGCGCACGCAGTCCGTGTATGCAAACCGTGGCCTCTTTCTGCCTCTCAGTACGACAGGGCCAGGGGGCGGAGCGGTTTGCAGACCTTCATCTCCAGGCGCTCCCGGGCGGGCAACACCAGCGTTTCCGTAACCCCCGTGCGCTCCAGGCGGGCACCGGCATCGTCGGCCAGCGCCGCCACCCCCTCGTCGTGCCTCTCCGGATCGTGGTGGCACAGGACCATCACGTCGGGCCGTGCCTGGAGGCACAGGTCGACCACCGTCGCGACCGAGTTGTGGCCCCAGCCGCGCTTGGACGGATACTCGTCGTCGGTGTACTGGCAGTCAATCACCAGCATGTGGGCGCCGCGAAAGAACGCGAGCAGGGCTGGGTCGTAGCGGCGCGGGGCGGTATGGTCGGCTTGCACCTCGTTTCGGTTCAGGGCCACCTGGTCGAGTTCTGAGTCGGTGGCAAAGACGAAGACCGAGCCGCCAGCCTCGACGCGGTAACCGAGGCAGCCGCCGGGGTGCGGCAGATGGACCGTCCTCACCACGAGGTCGTCCACGGCGAACGCCGAGGCCGTGTCGAGGAAGGTCAGTTCGGCTTGCATCGCCGCCAGCGGCACCGGGAAGTAGGAGCCGCGCATCTGCCCGCCGAGCAACTCGCGGATGCCGCCATCGGGCCGCGCCTCGCCGTGGATCGTGAAGACGTTGCCCTTGCAGTAGGCGGGAGCGAAGAAGGGAAAGCCCTGGATGTGGTCCCAGTGCAGGTGCGTGAACAGCAGGTGCGCCCGGAGCGGCCGCCCGTCGGACTCCTTGGTCCAGGCGGCACCGAGCTGGCGAATGCCGCTGCCGGCATCGAGCACCACGACCGTCTCGCCGTGGCGCAGCTCCACGCAGGTGGTGTTGCCGCCGAACTTTTCCGTGTGCCGACCCGGCGTTGGGATCGAGCCGCGCGTCCCCCAGAAGCACACCGTCAACCCGCTCATGGCTGCCCTCCGGGGGCGGGCGCGACCGGCTCCAGGACGCGCTCGAAATAAAAGAGGTTCTGCCCGAATTGGATGATGTCGCCGTCGTGCAGGACGCAGGAGACGATCGGCACGCCGTCGACATGCGTGCCGTTGCAGCTGTCCAGGTCCTCCAGGACGAACTCATCGCCATTGCGCGTAATGCGGGCGTGACGGCCCGAGACGCTCTCGTCGGGGAGGACAGCGCCACAGCCGGCATCGCGCCCGAGGATCAATTCGTCCCCCTCGACGCGGATGTCGCGCCAGAGGGCGCCCGCAGCCCGGGCCAGCACGCCAACCCAGCGCAGCGCCGGCCGCGGACGAGTGACCGGCCGATCGGTGGGCGCGATGAGGTCCGAACGCGTATCATTCATGGTATCCCTCTCTCCAAGGACGCGGCCCCTGTTAGTATCCGTTGCCTCGTGCAACGTGGCAACGGGTCCGTTGTCACGGACACCGCTCTGGTCCCTCCTTCATCGAAGCTTTGCGGGAAGTTTCTTGCTTGCGGCCCCCGGTCGGCTAGAATGTGGCGGATGCGTCCGGCCGACAGACCGGGCGAGGATTGAAACCCACAGGGGACCCCCCATGACGACGAGTGTCACCCGACTGCTCGGCCTGGGCCTGACGCCCGGCAAGTTGCGCGGCCTGCAGCGCATCTGCAACGACAACGGCACCATGACCATGGTCGCCACCGATCAGAACTCCTCGCTGATCGGCCTGGCCAAGGAAGTCCTCAAGCGCGAGCCAACCTACGACGAGATGGTGCTGGCGAAGAACACCCTGACGCGCGGCCTGGCCCCGCTGGCCAGCGCCATCCTAGTCGACGGCTACTACGGAGCCTGGAACGCGATGGCGTCGATGGCCCTGCCGCGCAACACGGGTCTGTTGATCCGTGTTGAGAAGTCCGGCGGCGGCAAGAACAAGGTCGGTGCTCCGCTGGGCTGCTTCGAGCCGGGCCTGGGCGTTCGCAAGATCAAGCTGATGGGCTGCGATGCCGTCAAGTTGCTGGCCCCGTTCGAGCCGACCGAGCCGGCCAGCGGCGAACACCAGCTGCACTTCATCCAGCAGGTCTACGAGGACTGTCGCCAGCACGACATCCTGCTGTTGCTGGAGACGGTCGCCTTCGCGTTCGGCGGCGAGAAGAAGGAGGACGACAAGCACAAGGGCCGCAAGGCCGAGACGGTCATCGAGAGCGCTCGCCAGCTGAGCCGCTTTTGCGACATCTACAAGGCGGAGTTCCCCGGCTACATCGGCCGCGAGTCCGACAGCCAGCTGATCGCCAACCTGAAAGCGCTGAACGCGGCGAGCGAGCGGCCGTGGGTGCTGCTGTCGGCCGGCGTCGACTATCCCGAGTACAAGAAGCAGGTCCAGATGGCGATGGACTGCGGCGCCAGCGGCATCCTCGGCGGCCGTGCCTTCTGGAAGGAGTATTTCCTGCAGGGCGACCAGGCGGCCCGCGAGAAGTGGATCAAGGGCGAGTCGGCCGACCGGGTTCGTGAGCTGTCCGAGTTCGTCCGCAGCAAGGCGACGCCGTGGTACAAGTGGTACGGTCTGACGATGGAGCAGATCCGCGACCTGTACGTCGCCGAGGGCTGGCACTTCCGCTACGCCGAGCCGTTCACAGCCACCGACACGGCTGGCGAACGCTGGGGCTACTGAGCACACAGGGTTAGCCGCGACGCGCCAGCGGAGCGTTCCGCTGGCGCGTCGCGGCTAAGAAGCGGTTTCAAAACTTTGTGGGGCAGGTCGCTGACCTGCCTGACGCTGGCAGGTCAGCGACCTGCCCCACGTTTTGAAACCGCTGCTAACCGAACTTGGTTTCCAACGCGCCCTAAACGACAACGGGTTGCGTCACTGGCGGCACAGGGAAAGGTAAACAGATGCCGCAAATGACCCTGGAGCAACTGACCTATGTGATGCAGTTCGTTCACCCGGAGAAGACCCTGGCCGGGCTTCCGGGCATCAATGACACGACCGTCGCGGCGCTCTTCGGCATCGACGCCACGACCTACGGCAGCATTCGCGCCGGCTTCGCGGACGCCGCGCGGCGTGCGGCCCAGGAACTCCTGGCAGACACCGCGTTTGCCGAGCGGGTGGCACGGCTACCGTTCACGGTCGGGGCCAAAGTGGTCGGCCTGGGAGACAGCATTACCGACGATTACCAATCGTGGGCCGAGATCTTGCGACACCCGCTCGCCCTGCGCCGCTCCGGGGACGGGATCGTCGTCGTCAACGCGGGCATTTCCGGCGACACAACGGCGGACCTGCTCAGCCGCTTTGCGGCGGTCGCACAGGAGCGGCCGGATTGGATTCTGTGCATGGCCGGCACCAATGACGCCCGCACCCACGGCCGGCAACCGGCGAAGACCCTCCTCAGCCTGGACGAGACCGCCCGCAACCTGACGGCGCTCCGTCACTTCGCCGCGACCCAGACGGCCGCCCGCTGGGTCTGGATCACCCCCACGGCCGTGATCGAGGGGAAGATGGCCGCTCACTGGTTCCTGGGGCCGCTCGAACTGGCCTGGGCGAACGCAGACGTGCGGGCCGTCGCGGACGCCATCCGCAAGCAGTCCGATCCGGTCGTTGATGTCCAAAAGGTTTTTGACCCCGTGGCGGACCCCGGCCTGCTGATGGAGGACGGGTTGCACCCCTCCCTTGCCGGTCAGAAGGCGATCGTACGGGCGCTGGTCGAACGCCTCACCGAACGGTAATACACCATCGCGGGCCGCGCTTGCAGTGGTCCGCCGAACCCCGTAAGGAACGTGGCCGAAATACCTTCCCGAGTTGTGATGCGGTACACGAACCCGAAGCGTTAGCGAGG
>JACOUH010000192.1 GCA_016177925.1 Planctomycetota bacterium
CCTGGATGTCGTGGCCGTGGCGGTTCGGATAGGTGAAGAAGTCCGGCCGCACCGTCGTCAGCCGCCATGCTGTCTGCGGGTGCGAGTTGGTCAGCGTCTCCTGACAACCGCACTCGGTCGTGACGGACACCGTCTCGGACGGGCTGCCGAAGCGCGAGAAGTTCGCCAGCAGCGTCTTGCCGTCGGGGCTGACCGCCGCCTCCTCGTAGACCCCCTTGCCCGCCGTCAGTCGCTCCATCTTGCGATTGACGAGGTCGACGCGGTAGACGTCCCGGCGCGAGGGGTGTTCCTTCGTCGCGGCAACGTAGAACGACTTGCGGTCCTTCGCCATCGAGATCGGGTAGACCTCGTAGCGGCCGGACGTCACCTGCTCGATACACTCGTAGAGCGGGTCGAGGATGTGCAGCTGACGGAAGCCGGTCTGCTCGGTCACGAGTACCAGCCGGCGCGAGTCGTCGAGGAAACGCGGCTGCATCATCATCGGAGTATTCGGACCGCCGGTATGCGTGAAGCGATGGACGACCTTGGCCGGCTTGGCGGGCTCGCGCTTCGCGGTTTCCTTCTTCTCGGCGCCGCTGGCGCCCATCAGCAGCTTGTCCCAGAACCCCTCGACCCCCTTGCGGACAACCTCGGCCTTCTTCTCGGCGCCGATCTCAGCGATCAGCACCTGGACCTCGGCACTGGATTGCTGGAACAGGGCAAAGGCGATCTTGCGCGAGTCGAGCGACCAGTCGATACCCGTCAGCACGTCGCGCGGGCCGGTGTACTTGTGCGTCAGGACGGCGGAGAGCGTGCCGTTCTCGATCATCGGCTCGCTCAGGTCGTGCAGGTAGACCTTGACCTCGACAGCCGGCAGCGGGTCCTCGGAGACGTGCCGCGACACCTCGTTCACCTTCATGAAGCGGTCACGATAGCTGGCGATGCTGACCTTGCGATCGCCCCCGAGCGGTCCGCGGCCCTTCTGCGTGGTGAAGGCGAGGTGCTTGCCATCGGGGCTGATCTTGTAGGAGCCAAGACGCTCGCCGTCGGGCAGCTTCGGATCGATCTGCTCGACGAGATGACTGCCGAACTCGACGCGGAGCAGGCTGCCCTCACGGAGGCAAGTGTAACCACGGCCGTCGTGCAGGTACTGGACGGCGAATTCCGGCGCTCGCGTCATGGTCAGCCGCGCCGGCATGCTGTCGCCGACCTTCCAGCGGTAGATGTCGCCCTCGGAGGTGAAGAGCAGTTCGTGAGCAGTCGGCGACCAGGTGAAGGAGCTGACGCCGCTGTAGCGCCCGGTCTTGTCGGTGACACCACGGGCGGAGGCCTGGTACTTGGCCATCTTTGCCATCGAGGTGATGCGCGTCGTCTTGCTCGCGGCGATGTCGAGCAGCCAGAGATCGGAGCCGTGCCGCTCCTCCTTGTAGGGCCGGTGCAGGTAGGCGGCGTACTTGCTGTCGAAGGAAAAGGCCATGCCGTGTCCCGGCTGGCCGAACAGCCCTTTCTTGGGGAAGAGCTTCTCGAGCGTCAGTTCTTCGGCCTTGACGGCTGGCGGCGGGGCCTTGGCGTCGGCCGCGACGAGAGACGGCAACCCGGGGAAGAACAGGGCCAGCAGGAGCGCGGCAGTCAAACGGCGGTGTGACATCGTCGGTGCCCTTGCGAGGTGCGGAGCGCGCTACGCTCACGCGGTTGTGATGTTCACGGATGACTTATTGATAAATCAACGGGCGGGCACATGCAAGGAAAATGCGGGGCCCTGCGTGAGGATGCTGTTTCAAGAACGGCGAGCGGGGATAGGCCGTGCCAAGCCCGGGGCAGCGCCACGACGCGCGCCAAACACTGTGTCCGTTATGAAGGAGAACAAGGACCGGGTAATGGTCCCAGCACATTGCCGGCAATCGCGCTCTCTCTTGGTACTGTTCCTCTCTTCTGCCTCGATGGGATCGTTTGTACAGATTGCGGTCGCAGGCCTGGGAAGACACAATCAGAAACGGTGGGGCTGCTGCTGCCCGGGAGGTCAGGGGAGGGCCCCATTCGCTGGCCGCTCGATTCTCCATGCCAAGCCAAAAACTTACCTGTCCGTCCGGCCATAGCTGGGAACACACGGCGGAGGGTGAGCTCCCCGCCGACCTGAGCGAGATCTGCCCGACCTGCACCGCGGCCCGGCAAGAGACCGTGCATCCGCAGAGCAAGGGACCCTTGGCCGCCGCGGCCCCGGCCAGCTTGTCGTCCCTGCGGCTGGGGCAAGTCCTGGCAGGCTTCGAGATCATCGAGGAGCTAAGCCGGGGCGGTATGGGCATCATCTACAAGGCTCGCCAGCAGGGACTCAATCGCCTGGTTGCCCTCAAGGTGGTTTCGCCGGAGCGGTTGGGGCAGGCCGACACGGTCCGCCGCTTCCAGCGCGAGGTGCAAGCGGCCGCCCTGTTGAGTCACCCCAACATCGTCACCGTTTTCGCCACCGACCTGACGGGGCCCTGGCCGTACCTGGCGATGGAGTACGTTCCGGGCATCGACCTGTTCCGGTTGGTCAAGCAGGGGGGACCGCTGTCGATTGCCGACGCTTGCTTCTACATCCTGCAAGCGGCCCAAGGGCTGCAGCACGCCTTCGAGCAAGGCCTGGTCCATCGTGACATCAAGCCGGCCAACCTGATGATCACGCCCTCGCCGCTCGCTGCTCCAGCGACGGCGAAACCGCGCGTCAAGATCCTCGATTTCGGGCTGGCGCGCGTGCAGATGGACATGGAGTCGGGGGAGAAGGTTGCCAGCAATCTGACCCTGGCCGGCCAGCTGCTTGGCACGCCCGACTACATGGCACCCGAGCAGGCCGAGGACCCCCGCAATGCCGACATCCGCGCCGACTTGTTCAGCTTGGGGGGGACGTTCTACTTCCTGTTGACCGGTGAGGTGCCGTTTCCGACCCCCAGTCTGATGCAGAAACTCGGCCGGCTGCTCACCCAGCCGGCTCCCTCTGCCGCCGCCCGCCGTCCCGACGTGCCGTCCGACCTGGATGCCCTGATCCGGAAGTTGATGGCGCGCGACCCCGCGGATCGCTTCCAGACGCCTGCCGAACTGATTGAGGCGCTGGAAGCATTCCAGAGCAGGCCGCGAAGGACGTCTCACCTGGCGTCCCAGCCGGCTCCCGCCGTGGAGCCGCCCGCCCGTCCGGCCCCCACCCCGGCGCCGCTTCCTCCCTCCCTGCCTCCTCCCTCGCAGAGCCAGGTTCGGGCTCATGCCAACGGTGTCCAGTCGCTCGCTATCAGCGGGGATGGCCGGCTCCTGCTCTCGGGCGGCCTGGATGAGACGCTGCGGCTGTGGGACCCCAGCCGGTTGCGCGAGACACGCTGCCTCACCGGCGACGTCGGCCCGGTGGAACAGGTCTGCCTGGCCCCGAGCGCCAAGTGGGTGGCGTCGTGCTCGATGCGACTGATGAAGAAGGACATGGTCGTGCAACTGTGGGACCTGGCCACCGGCAGCGAGCGGCGGCGGCTGCGCGGGCACACCGATTCGGTCATCTGTGTGGCCATCGCCCCGGATGGCCGGGGCGTGGCGGCCGGAGGTGCCGACCGCACGGTCCGCCTCTGGGTGCTCGACCAGCCTGCGGTCAAGGCGCTGTGCCTGCAGGGACACACGGATACCGTCCGGAGCGTGGTTTTCCTGCCCGAGGGGACGTCGCTTTTGTCGGGCAGTCTCGATGGCACGATCCGGCTCTGGGATGCCAAGACAGGAGCGCTCAAGGGAACGGTCAACGGGCAGGTCGGCAGGATCTCAGCGCTAGCGTTCGGCGGGCCGAGCAAACGCGTCGCCATTGCCGGCGAGGCCCTTCAGGTTCGCCGGTCAGACGGATCGTTCACGCCGCTGCTGGGCCACGAGGGCTCGGTGCTGTGCGTGGCATTCTCGGCAGACGGGCGGCTCCTCGTTTCGGGGGGCAGCGACGGGACGGTCCGGCTGTGGCGCACCGAGGACGGGGAGGAGTTGGCCTGTTTCCGGGGCCACACGGGCAAGGTGAATGCGGTGGTCCTCAGCCCCGACGCCCGAGCGGCCTACTCGGGTGGTGCCGATGGCATGCTGCGCTGCTGGCCGCCGCCGACCTGATGACGTTGAGCGGCGCGGCGTCAGCCCGCCGGTCTGCGCTGCAGCGGCGGGCTGCATCTCTGAGGAGAAATCTCCAATGGCTACTCCTTTGGACGGTTCCATGACGCCCCCAGTGCGTGAAGGTGTGGACGATCAGCCGAAAAGCGAGGAACGAGACAACCAGGATCAAACGCCAACGGTCCAGAAGCGTTCGAGTGTCTTGCTTCGGCTGTGCATCGGCCTGGTGGCAGGTCTCTTGCTGGCGGGGGGTGTGGTCTGGCTCGTCAACACGATCAGAAAAGAGATCGCGGCCCAGGTTGCGCAAGACAACTTCCGAAAGATCGCGCTGGCGTTCCAGGACTACGCGGACGCGCACAGGGCTGTGATGCCAACCCAGGCAATCTACGACAAGAAGACCGGCAAGCCGCTATTGAGCTGGCGTGTGACCATCCTGCCGTTTCTCGGTGAGACAGTCCTGTACAAGCAGATTCGTCTCGATGAGCCGTGGGACAGTCCCCACAATCGAGAGTTCTGGGACCAGATGCCGAAGGTCTATGAGCTAAGTCGATCCCGACGACATCCGCGCCAGCCTCTGCGACCGGACCGGCAAGGGACCGTTGCTTGGCATGGCCGACGGATATGCGCGATTCTTGCCGCCAACGCTCACCAACGAACAGTTGAAGGCCGCCATTACTCCGGACGGGAACGATTGGGTCTACGAGCCTTGCTGGTGACCACATCGAAGGCGGATCTGGTTGCGGAGGGATCGCGCAAGTTCTGGTGCGCGACCCGCGTCGTCTCGCACGAGACAAAGGAGCACGAGCCGGCCGGGACTGTCCCGGCCGGCCCGTCGTTATCTGGCCCGTCTACTTCGGCACCCGGAAGGGGGAGGCCTCTCGGGCGAGCCGCCTTTCCGGGCCGGTTTTCCGCTTGCACGGCACGGTTTGCTGATTGTCTTCGTATACTGTAAATAGTCGTCTCGCGAGCGCGGACCGCTCCCGGTGAAGAGCCCAAGGACTCCCATGGCGCGCCAGAAGCCCCCGAGCGATGAAGAAAGGATCATCGCCCGCCTTCGCTATGGCACCCCACAGGTTGTCGTCATCCTCTTCATTCCCAGCCATGACAAGAAGCAAAAGCCTCTCCAAGATCAGCCGATTTGGGCAGGTGAGGCGATGGATCTTTTCGGGCGGCTCTACGGGGGTGCGACTGCGTTCCAGGCACTGGAGGGCGTTTTTCTGGACAATGACGGGACGCTGTTGCGCGACAAGCCAATTCTGATCGAAAGCTACGTGGAGCGTCAGGATGTAGAGGATTCCGCGAGACTCCAGCAACTCCTCGACTTTGCCAGGCGGATGGGTAAAGCGACGCGGCAGGCTGCGGTCGCCATCGTCATCGCTGACGTCCTTCACATCATCCGTCACTTTTAGCCCCTGCCAGGAGCAGGAGGTAACGATGTCAAGCCTCAATCACGACGCCATTAGCAAGATCCTGGGAAGCGAGATGAGGCCCGTGAAGGGCGCCCGCTTCGGTGGCTTCGGCGTCCTTGCGACAACCGCCGGAACGGCGAAGGCCCTCCGAGAGGAAGAGAGTGAGTTGGCGGCGAGGAAGTTCACCATCGAGCAGGACCGGCTCGTCGCAAGCGCATTTGAGGACGTCCGAAACGGGGCTTCCATCGACGCTCTGCTTTGGGACACGGACCTGGCTCGCAGGTTTATCGAACGCTGCCATGAGTTTGGCCTTACCGTCCCAGCCGCTGCACTCGTGCATCGTCTCATGCACATTCGCAAGAACTCGAAGAAGTATGCGAGGCACGGCATCACGCTCTCCCCGACCACGCGCAAGGAGCCGCGCCAGAGCATCGTGCCTCAGTATGCGCACGTAATTGAGTTCGCGCTTGTCCGACTTCGGTATCGGTATGGCGCCTCGATTGACAGAATCTTGGCCGACCCTGAGCTGGGAGAGAGCTTTGAAACCCTCGCCCTGGAAGTCGCGCCAGCGCTAACAGGGGAGCAGCTGCGGCTGGGCGCCCTCTACATTCGCAAGACACGGCGCTTCCGCAAGCGGGAGGTTGAGAAGGCTCAGGCGCTGAACCCTACCGTCGTTGAGAAAGCAATGACCCAACCCATAAGCCTCGCCCACATCAACACCGACGAGGTGCCTTCGGCTCCTGGCCTGCTCGAACTCAGGGAGGGGGAGCGTTACCTCTACGTGGCGCGGAACGAAAACCTTCGCCCGGCTGTGGAGCAGCTTCGGACGGGCCGTGCTTTCAACGTTCTGGCCAATGGCTTCTGGCAGCCTACCCTGGAGGCAATTTCCCTCAGGTATGTCCAGGGTCGGAAAGTGGGAGGCGTCGCGACCACACGCTGGGAACTCCGTCTCATCCAGGCCCGGGAGCCCATCTTCAACTGGCGGATGACTAAGAAGGAGGACCCCGCATGACGGATCAACCTCGGTCATCAAGCCGGGACCGTGTACACTGACTGTTATGAGGCTTCTTCTGACCAACGACGACGGCATCCTTGCACCCGGTCTTCACGCCCTGTTCGAGACGGCCATCCAACTCGGCGATCCGGTCGTGGTGGCGCCCGTCGAAGCGCTCTCCGGCTGCAGCCATCGCGTCACTACCGACGGCCCGCTCTTGGTCGAGCGCCGTGAGCCGGGCTGCTATGCCCTCGACGGCACCCCGGCCGACTGCGTCCGTGTCGGCCTGCACCGGCTGGCGCCCGACTCCGCGTGGGTGCTGTCGGGCATCAACGCGGGCGGCAACCTCGGCGCCGACGTCTGGCACTCCGGCACTGTGGCGGCAGCGCGCGAGGCGGTGCTGCACGGCTGGCCGGCCATCGCGCTGTCGCAGTACCGCAAGCGAAATGTCGACTTCGACTGGCGTCGCGCCGCTGCCTGGGCGGTGCCGCTGTTGCGTGACCTCATGGCGCGGCCGTGGCAGCCCGGCACGTTCTGGAACGTGAACCTTCCGAACCTCGCCGTGGGGGAGCCCGACCCGGAAATCATCTTCTGTCCGCTCGACCCGACGCCACTGCCGTTGAGCTACCGCGAGGAGGGCGATCGCCTCCACTACGACGGCGACTACCACGAGCGTCGTCGTGTCCCCGGTGCCGACGTCGATGTCTGCTTCAGCGGCCGGATCGCCGTCACGCGCATCGCGCTGCTCTGACGACAACGCGCTTCTCTCCGCTTTTCCCTCCTTCACAGAGCGATAAGGTCGTTTGCCAGACAAGGTTACTCGCGACTGGCGAAGCCCCTCCCGGCGAGCGATAATGCTGCCGTCGCCTCGGACTGCGAGAACTCCCGGAGGTCGCTGCGATGATCCGGCGAAGATTGCTCCTGGCGCTGCTGGTCCTGACCTGGCTCGGTGGGCCGGCGTCCACCGCAGCGCCAAAGAAATTGCTGCTGGTCGGCTGCGGGCCGGACGGCCACCCACCCCAGACGCACGAGTACATGGCCGGGCTGAAAGTCCTGGCGAAATGCCTGAAGGACCTGCCGGGCCTGGAGGTGACGGTCGTCAAGGCCGTCGAGCCGTGGCGTGAGGGGCCGGAGCTGATGCAGCGTGCTGACGGTGTTGTGCTGTTCGTCAGCGAAGGCGCCCGCTGGCTCCAGCACGATCCGAAACGACTCGACGCCCTGCGTCAGGTCGCGGCACGCAAGGGAGGCCTTGCCGTCCTGCACTGGGGCATGGGCACCAGGGATGCCAAGTACATCGACGACTTCGTCAAACTGTTCGGCGGATGCCACGGCGGCCCGGATCGCAAGTACCAGGTACTCGAAGCCGAGGCCACGGTCGCTAAGGCGAGCCACCCCGTCGTCCGCGGCCTCCCGGGCAAGTTCCGCATCAAGGACGAGTTCTATTATCGGCTGAAGATGCCCCGGCCGAAGACCGGACTGATTCCCCTGCTGCGCGTGCCGATCGATGGCGGCGACGAGACGGTGGCGTGGGCGTGGCAGCGCCCCGATGGCGGCCGGTCGTTCGGCTTCAGCGGGCTGCACTTCCACGCCAACTGGGGCCGCGAGGCGTACCGCCGCCTCGTCACGCAGGGCGTCGCCTGGACGCTGGAGCTGCCAATTCCCGAAATGGGACTACCTGTCAAGGTGGCCGAGGAGGACCTGAAATTGGAGAAATGATCGATCTTCTGCCGGTTCGCCCTCAAGGTTCCGCCCCATCCTGCCGATGTGAGGGGTGTCTGTACCATAGGCCCCTTGGCCGAGTGGCTTAGGCAACGGATTGCAAATCCGTCTACCCCGGTTCGACCCCGGGAGGGGCCTCTCGCCTTACCGACGAGGGCCGCCAGGGACGGAATCCCCGGCGGCCCTCGTCGTGTTGCGCCATTCCTTCTCCCGTCTCCCGTCTCGCGGCGACTATCATATCTGAAGCGAGCGTTCGCCCGACGCCTGCAATCCCGCCACCGAATCGTCCGCTGAGAGGCAGTCTGCAAACCCCTCTCCCCGCCCCCTCCCCTGCAAGGAGAGGGGGGCAGAAGGTTTTTCTCCCCCTCTCCGCTTCAGGGAGGGGGCTGAGAAGAGGGGTTGTGGGGCGGTTTCAGAGTCTCCGTTTCGCGTTTCCCCGAGGATTTTTCATGCGCCGTTCTCTTCTGCTGGCCGCGCTGGTCGCGCCGCTTGCCGTGTTGAGCCTTCCCCATCCTCTCAGGGCGGACGTCACCCTTTCGGTGCGAACGCCGATGTCGCCGCCGGCATGGGCGCTGCTTGAGCGGGAGCTGCTCCGGGCCAATGCGGCGACGTGTCGCGAGTTCTTCGAGCGCTACTTCGATGAGCGCGGCTACCTGCGCTGTGTGGAGCGCTGGGGAGGCGATGACGGCCCCGATGACGCCATCGAGAACTGCACCGACTGGCCCCTCCTGCACGCCCTCGGTGCCTCCGACACCGTCCTGCGCCTCTACAAGAAGGCGTGGGAGGGCCATCTCCGCCAGTACACCGCCGCCAGGACCAAGGACGTCCCCTTCGCCCGCGAAGGCATGTACTTCAAGGAGTTTCCCGTCATGTTCGACTGGCTCCATAACTCCGAGGGCCTGACGCCCTTCAACCTCCAGGGGCTCTCCGATCCCTACGACCGCCTCTTCCGGCAACGCGTCCGCCGCTACGCCGGCTTCTACCTCAACGAAGACGCGGGCGCTCCGAATTACGACCCCAGGCACAAGATCATCCGCAGCCTGTTCAACGGCAGCCGCGGGCCGCTCCTGCGCAAGGCCACCGCCCTGGACTGGGCCGGCGACCCCATCGAGGTGCAGAACCGTTTCCGCCTGGGCCACGCTGAGCGCAGCTACAAGGAGATGCTCGAGCACTTCAAGGACTACAACGACATCATCGGCGACCACCCGCTCAACCTGCTGACCACTTCCCTGGCCCTCAATGCCTACATGCTCCGCCACGAGGACAAGTACCGGCGCTGGCTGCTGGAGTATGTCGACGCCTGGCGCCAGCGGATGATTGACAACGGCAACCTCATCCCGACCAACATTGGCCTGGACGGCAAGATCGGCGGCGCCTGTGGCAGCAAGTGGTACGGCGGGGTCTACGGTTGGGGCTTCAGCGTGCTCATCCCCCAGACCGGGGCGACCGCTCACCGCAACCTGCACGCCAGGGGGTTCATCGGCTTCATGAACGCCTACCTGCTGACGGGGGACGACCGCTACCTGGACGTCTGGCGCAAGCAGATTGACACGATCAACGCCCAGAAGAAGGTGATCGACAGCCGGGCGATGTACCCCACGATGTACGGCGACAAGGGCTGGTACGCCTGGGTTCCGCAGCCCTACACTCGCAATGCCCGCGAGCTGTACTATCTGTCGATGAGGTCAGGAGACCGTGCCCGCATGGGGCCGGACCGCTGGGCGGAATACCTGGAGGGCAAGGACGACTCCTATCCCGAGGACGCCCTGCGCGCCGACCTGGAGCGCGTCCGCCGGCGAGTGCAGGGGATGCGCGCCGACATGACGACCCCAGACACGCGGCTGGCGGACGACCCCTTGCCATTCGGCAAGGCGAACGTGGTCTCGCTGGTCGAGTTGGTCCTGGGCGGGATTTACCTTGACCGCAACGCGGCGGTCCTGCACTGCCGCCTGCGTTACTTTGACCCGGCGCGGCATCGCGCCGGTCTGCCGGAGGACGTTGCCGCCCGAGTCGAGAAGCTGACAGCCGATGCCGCGGTCGTGACGCTGGTAAACGTCAGCCAACTCGACGCTCGCACGGTTGTCGTCCAGGCCGGGGGCTATGGCGAGCACGAGTTCCTGACGGTCCACGCCGGGGACGGCAAGGTGGCGGTCAACGGCACGTCCTTTACCGTGCGTCTCTCCCCCGGCGCCGGGGCTCGCCTGACTCTCCCGATGCGCCGCTACGTCAACCCGCCGGCGTTTGCCTTCCCCTGGGACCGGAAAGGGGCGTTGGAGCAGGAGAACTGACTTGGTGGTCCTCGCCGGTTCCTTCGGCCCCGGTTCAGTGAGTCACTCGTTCGAGGGCGGCCAGCCCTCCTGATCGAAAAGAACATCCCGTGTGGCCGCTTGCGGTTGCAAAGCCGCAAGCGGCCACACGGGATGTTCTCTCGTCTCCGCTCCTTACTTCAGCGGCACGTTCTTCAGCGTGAAGGGGATGTCGATATTGACACTCTTGCTCCCCTTGAAGACGAGCTTCGCCGCCTTCTGATCCTTCTGCAGCTGGAACGTCATCTGGTGCTCAGTGGTGAAGCCGCCGCCCGGCAGGCCACGGCCGGAGAAACCCGCACTGATGTAAGGAATGACCTTGCCTTTTTCGTCGAGCAGTTCCAGGCCACCGGTGCTGCCGGAGCCGGGGCCGCCTCCGATGATGATGGCACCGCCGCCCCCAATCTGGATCTGTTGAACCTGGATCTGGACGGGGGCCACCTGGATCGCCGGCTGAGCCTGAACCTGGACCTGGAAGGCGCCCTTGGGCAGGGCTGGAGCGCGCTTCGCCGGGGCCCGCGCGGGGGCGGGCATAATCCCGCCGCCGTTGAAGCCACCCCAGGCGCCGCCAAAGCCCTGGTTGGCCGGCACGACGTTGGCTGGCTGCTCAACCTCCAGGCGCAGCGTTAGGTTCTGGTCCTTCTCGTCGACCCCGACGACCTTGATGAAGCCACCCTCCTTGCCCTTGAAGGTCTTGCCGGAGGCCTTGAGGATGTTGTCGGCGGTGATGTGGACCTCGGGCTCGGCGAGCACCTGGGCGGTGAGGTTGCCCGCCAATTCTCTCAGCGACTTCGACTCCTTGTCTCCCTTCTTCAGTCGCACTGGCAGGTTCTGGTGCAGCGTGCCGACGCCGGGGAAGAACGCCGGCCGGCCGAAGCCGCCGCCCACGCCCCCGAAGGGATTCACCGGACCGCCGGGACCGCCGGGGGCGTCCATCGCCTGTGTCAGCGTCTGGCCCTGGTCGTCAACCGCCTTGTCGATGCGCAGGGCGACCAGGCTCTGCCAGCGGATCTTCGGCTCGGGAGACACCTTCAGGCCAACCAGGTACTCGCCGACCGCCGCGCCGCCGAACAGCTGCTGAACGTCGCCAGTCGCCTGGACACGGATGGCACCCGTGTAGGAGGTCGGCAGGTCCTTCACCTTGCCGTCTTTCAGAAGGATCTGGCCAGGTTGGCCGGCCGGCTGGAACGGCTGAGGACGCCTCCATAAACGGACGCCGGGCTGAACCTGGACCGCAGGCGCCGGGACGGCCGGCGGAGGCTGGATGGCGGGAGGTGCCTGGGCGGCCTTCGCCGCTTCCTTGGCCTTGGCCTGGGCCGCCGCCTTGGCATCGGCTTCCTTCTTCTGGGCAACTTGCGCCGGGACGTTGTCTGCAACGGCGACCGCGAACTCGGCCTTCAACTGGGGACCGCGGACGTCCTTTTGAGGGGGAGGCTTCTCGAGCGGGAGTTTCTGGATCGGCTTGATCCGCTGGAACTGGAGCGGTGGCAGTTGCTGGCCCGGCACGCCGATCCCCCCTCCACCGCCCGGACCGTTCAGCCTCTGCTGGATGAGGTCCGCCGCGCTGGCCTCGACGAGCCCCGCCTTGGCGCAGAACTGGTCGTACGCTTCCCAGAAGGTCGTGTCGCCGGTGTCGAGCGTGATCGTGCGGTCCTTCAGTTTCTTGTCGGGGTCATGCAGGACGATGTCATAGCCGCTCTGCTTCTTGAAGTCGGCGATTGCCTCGCTCAGCGGCGTGTTCTTGTACGTCAGGCGAAGGCGTTTCGGCGCCAGGATCTTCGCGGCGAGGGCCTTCTTCTCGAGCTTGGCGACCAGCTCCTTCGCCCGACGCTGGGCTTCCATGTCCTTGCTCTCTTCCGCCGCCTTGCGCAGGGCGTCGAGCGCGGGCAGGCCGATCTCCTCGAGGGCTTTCTGGGCCTTCTCCCGCTCCGCGAAGCGGTTGCTGGACAGCTTGGTGATCAGCTTGTTGATCGTGTCGGCATCTGTCTTCTCGGCCGCCTTGCCTGGCACCGAGAGGGCGATGCCTAAACCTGCCAGTAACGCCAGCCAGGTGCAAAGGAGACGCATCGTGACAGAACCTCCCTATCTCATGGATTGACGGCTATGGCGATTGTATGGTGGTGAGTCGACAATGTCCGCTGTCTGAGCGCTCCACGGACGCTTCTCGCCCTTGAAGAGACGAGCGGGATTCATCCCTGTGACGAGAAACCCCGCTCAATAGATTGCGCAGCGGGAAGAAAAGCTTTCAAAAAAGAGAACCGCCCCGGCGCTGCTCCGAATCTGGTTGACGACGCCATCCCGCCGGAACAGAATACTATCATCCTTCCTCGCCCGGCCCGCCGCGCTCGGACGCTCCCGCCTGCCCGCCTCGTTGAGGTTCGCGACATGCTTCGAGGTCTGCTCCCCGCTCTGCTCGCCGGATGCTGGCTTGCTGGCCCGTCGGCACATCCGTCGCTTGCCGGCGAGCGTCGCCCCCGCAGCGCCGCCGAGGACTTCTTCGAGAAGCAGGTGCGTCCGCTGCTGGCGGACAACTGCCAGGAGTGCCACGGCTCGAAGAAGCAGCGTGGTGGACTTCGCCTCGACTCCCGCGCCGCTCTCATGACTGGCGGCGATACGGGACCGGCGGTCGTTCCGGGCAAGCCGGACGAGAGCTTGCTCATCAAGGCCGTCCACTATGCCGGCGAGCCGAAGATGCCGCCCAAGGCCAAGCTCGAGAAGCAGCAGATTGCCGCCCTCGTCGAGTGGGTGCGTCAAGGGGCGCCCTGGCCCGTTCTCCACGGTCGCCCAGCCGTGGCCACATTGAAGCTGGTCCTTCCGCCCGATCAGCAATCCGCCCTTGCCCCGTTCTCCACGGTCGCCCAGCCGTGGCCACATTCCAGCTGGTCCTTTCGCCCGATCAGCGACCCCCCCCTGCCGAAGGTCGCCGATGCCGCCTGGCCGCAGACCTCCGTCGACTACTTCATCCTCTCTGCCCTGGAGGCGAAGAAGCTGCGGCCCGTCGCCGCCGCCGACCGGCGCACGCTGATCCGCCGGGCGACCTTCGACCTGACCGGCCTGCCGCCGGCGCCGGAGGAGATCGAGGCGTTCCT
Organism: Planctomycetota bacterium; assembly: GCA_016177925.1. Lineage (GTDB taxonomy): Bacteria > Planctomycetota > Planctomycetia > Gemmatales > Gemmataceae > JACOUH01. Next base: position 13,589 of record JACOUH010000192.1, read on the forward strand.
GAAAGACGACAAGCCCGGCGCCTTCGCCCGCGTCGTTGATCGTCTCCTGTCGTCACCGCACTATGGCGAGCGCTGGGGCCGGCACTGGCTCGACGTCGCCCGCTACGGCGAGGACCAGGCCCACACTTTCGCCGCTCGCCTGTACCCGCAGGGCTACCGCTACCGCGACTGGGTCGTCAAGGCGTTCAACGACGACATGCCCTATGACCGCTTCATCAAGGAGCAAATCGCCGCCGACCTGCTGCCCGGGCCGGGCCTTCTTGAGCGCCTGCCGGCTTTGGGCTTCTTTGCCCTCGGCCCTGTCTACTATGGCGATCCGAAAAAACTCGACCAGTATGACGACCGCATCGACACGCTGTCGCGCGGCTTCCTGGGGCTGACAGTGGCCTGTGCTCGCTGTCACGACCACAAATTCGATCCGATCTCGCAGAAGGACTACTACGGTCTCGCCGGCATCGTCGCCAGCACCGACTACGTCGAGGCGCCGCTGGTTCCACCGCAGGTCGTCGAGGAAGCAAAGAAGAAACTGACGGCCGAGGAGAAGAAGAAAAAGGTCCCGCCGAAGTATCCCTTCGCTCACGCGATCAAGGAAACGAACGCGGTCACTCTGAAGGTCCACCTGCGCGGCAACCCGCAGACGCTCGGCGAGGAGGCACCGCATCGCTTCCTCGAGGTGCTCGCTCCCGACAGCAAGCCCTTCGGCAAGGGCAGCGGGCGGCTCGAACTGGCCGAGGCGATCGCCAGCAAGGACAACCCGCTGACGGCGCGCGTCTTCGTCAACCGCGTCTGGCAGCATCACTTCGGCACGGGCCTCGTGCGGACGGCGAGCAACTTTGGCGCCCTGGGCGAGCGGCCGTCGCACCCCGAGCTGCTCGAGCACCTCGCCACGCGCTTCCTTGCCTCGGGCTGGTCGATCAAGCAGTTGCACCGCGAGATCCTGCTGTCGGCGACGTATCAGCTGGCGAGCGTGGGGCAGGCTTCCAGCCTGCCTGGCGCGAAGGCAGGCTGGAAGCCTGCCCCACGGGAGACCGTCGACCCGGAGAACCGGCTGCTCTGGCGCATGAACCGGCGCCGGCTCGAGGTCGAGGCCTGGCGCGACGCCATGCTCGCGGTCGCCGGCACCCTTGATCGCACCGTAGGCGGGCCATCGACGCGACTCGCCGACCCGAACAACCGGCGACGCACCCTCTACGGCGCCATCAGCCGCCACGAGCTGGACAACCTGCTGCGCCTGTTCGACTTCCCCGACCCGAACATCACCAGCGGCGAGCGCAGCGTGACGACGGTCCCGTTGCAGCAGCTGTTCGTGCTCAACAGCGAGTTCATGGTGGGCAACGCCAAGGCCCTCGTCGCCCGGCTCGCCGACGACCCCCACGACGCCGAGCGCATCCGCCGCGCCTTCGTCGTCCTCTACGCCCGGCCGCCGACCGCGCAGGAACTGCAGATGGGGCTGGAGTTCCTGTCGGCCGGAACGAATGCCGCGAAGGGCGAGGCAGGTCAGCTGACGCGCTGGGAGCAGTATGCCCAGGTACTGCTCAGCGCGAACGAGTTCTTGTACGTGGATTGATACGGTCGGGCGAGCGGGGGGTGTGAACCCCCCGGTAGTTCGACGGACCGGGGGGTTCACACCCCCCGCTCGCTTGCTGCACCGAGGTTGACATGATGCAGGCAACCGCTGCCCTTTCCCGCCGCGAGGTCCTTTGCCGCATCGGCGGCGGCTTCGGCGCCCTCGGCCTGGCGGGCGTCTTCGCCGATGCCGGTCTGCTCTGTGCAGCGCTGCCGAAGGATCGCGCTGTCAACCCGCTGTCGCCGCGCGCCCCGCACTTCCCGCCACGGGCAAAACGGATCATCTTTCTCTTCATGAATGGCGGGCCGTCACACGTCGACACCTTCGATCCCAAGCCGTCGCTTGCGAAGTACGCCGGCAAGCCGGTGCCCGACACGATCGAGAAGAAGGTCAACCGCAACCGCGGCAGCAAGCTGATGCCGTCGCCGTTCACGTTCGCGCAGCACGGCAAGAGCGGCATCCCCGTCGCGGAGATCTATCCCGAACTCGCCACCTGCGTCGACGACCTGTGCATCCTGCGCTCGATGTGGACCGACAATCCCAACCACGAGCCAGGCCTGTTGATGATGAACTCGGGCAACATGCAGCCGATCCGGCCAAGCCTGGGCTCGTGGCTCACCTACGCGCTGGGAAGCGACAACCAGAACCTGCCTGGCTACGTCGTGCTCTGCCCCGGCAAGCCGGTCGTCGGCCCGCAACTGTGGAGCAACAGCTTCTTGCCGGGCATCTACCAGGGCACGCACATCAACAACCGCAGCATCGACCCCAAGACGATCATTCGCGATGTCAAGAATCGCTACCTCGCCCCGGCCGCGCAGCGCGAGCAACTCGACCTCTTGCAGCGGATGAACCGGGCTCACCTCGAGCAGCGCGAGCGCGACGAGCAGCTCGAGGCCCGGATCGCGTCGCTGGAGATGGCGTACCGGATGCAGGGCGAGGCCCAGGACGCCTTCGACATCAACAAGGAGTCAGCGGCGACGCGCCAGCTGTACGGTGACGGCGAGTTCGCCAACGCCTGCCTGATCGCCCGCCGCCTCGCCGAGCGCGGCGTCCGCATGACGCAGATCTACTACGGAAACGGCCAGCCCTGGGACGATCACGGCGACATCAGCAACCACCGCAACCACGCGAAGAAGAGCGACCGGCCGATCGCGGCGCTCTTGAAGGACCTGAAGTCACGCGGCCTGCTCGACGAGACGCTGGTGCCCTGGGGCGGCGACTTCGGCCGCACGCCGACGTCGCAGGGAGCGAAGGGCCGCGACCATCACAGCACCGGCTTCACGATGTGGCTGGCCGGCGGCGGCGTCAAGGGGGGCACCATCCACGGCGCCACCGACGAGTTCGGTATCGCCGCGGTCGAGAACCGCATGCACGTCCACGACCTGCACGCGACGCTCCTGTACCTGATGGGCCTGGACCACGGGAACCTGACGTTCCGCTACAGCGCCCGCGATTTCCGCCTGACGGACGTCAGCGGCAAGGTCGCGACCGCCATCCTCGCCTGATCCGACCGCTTCCGCCCTCTTCCTCGCTCGCCGGGAGTCAGGGCCGACCCGGCCCGCAACGGGCCGTTCCTTGGGACTACCAGGCGCCCCGCAGCGCTGGTAAACTGAGGAAGGTTTACACAGGAGCGATGGCATGAACCATCTGAATGAAGAACAAAGGATGAGAGCCACTCATCTGATTCACAAACTGCGTAGCTTCCCCGAAGAGCAGCGATCAGCCCGTCTCAAGGAGCTTTTTTCCCCGGGCGATGATCCGATCGTGGTCAATTTCGTCTCCGACTACGTCGCCCAGGGGATGTCGTTGGATTGGAGAGCATTGGAGAGGGACCCCGGCCAAGCTCTGCTAACCCCCGAACTCAGGCAATGGGCGCTGGACCAGTTGGACGAGGAACGGATAGCCTCCCAGCTTAAAGAGCTGCGGGAAGGCGACGGTCAGGAACTCGGCGCCTTCATCAAGGACCTCGAGGAGACGGCGGAGTCCCATGAGCGCCCCGGAACCTAGCCCAGTTCCCTACCGGGTCGTCTACTCCGGTCTGGTCCGCAACAGTCTGCGGAACCTGGTCGTCCGGGCCGCCGCACGCAGCAGGTCGTCGGAAGTCCTCGCCGCCGCTCGGGAGATCGATCGCCGCCTCAAGATTTACCCGCAGTTCGGCGAGACGCTGCGTGACCTGCACACCGTCGGCGAGACGGTCTGGCACGCGGCCGTCCCACCACTGCACGTCTTCTACATCATCGACGACCCTAACCGCGCCGTGTTCGTCGTCGAACCCTTCGAGTTCCTCCCCCACTCGGGCCTTTCCTGATAGGCTGTCTCACAACCCCATGACGAGCCACCCGTCGCAATCCCCTTTCTCCGTGCGGATTTCGTTCGGACGGTGCCTCGTCTTGATAGGGAGGTCGCTGGACGAATGACCGGCAGACACGAGGGATGTCTGGCGAGCAAGGGCAAAATGTGGTATGACGCAGGCGGGGATTTCTTCCGCTCGCCGGACCGCGAGGCAAAAGGACCCAACACGGATAGCCCATGAGCCAGGCACGCTCACCCCTCGGCCCGCGCGGCGGGCGAGGCCGTCCCACTCCACTCAGTACCGCCCTTGCCTGGGGTGTTCACTTCTACACCGCCCTGGGGCTGGTCGCCTCGGCCGGTATCGCCGTCCTCATCATCCACGGCACCGGCGAGGCGTTCCGCTGGGCGTTCGTGCTGATGATGGCCGCCGTGTTCATCGATGCCACCGACGGCACCCTGGCGCGGGCAGTGCGCATCAAGGAAGTCCTGCCCGGCTTCGACGGCCGGCGCCTCGATGACCTGATCGATTTCATCAACTACACCTGTCTGCCGCTGCTGCTGCTGTGGCAGGCGGAGTTACTCCCGCCGGGGCAGGAGGTCTGGCTGCTGTTCCCGCTTCTGGCCAGCGCCTACGGCTTCTGCCAGGTGGCGGCCAAGACCGACGACGGCTATTTCCTCGGCTTCCCCTCGTACTGGAACCTGATCGTCTTCTACCTCTATGTCTTGCAGCCTCTGCCGGGCTGGGTCGCCGTCACCCTGCTGGTGACGTTCGCCGCCCTGACCTTCGTGCCGGTCCGCTACCTGTACACGACGCAGCGCGGCCGGCTCAACCGCATCACGAACATCCTGGGTGGGGCATGGGCGGGACTGGCGCTGTGGATTCTGTCGCTCTTGCCCCCCGAGCGGTTGACCCCGGCTTCCGACCCGGACACGTTCCTGCGCCGGCTGGCGCTGTCGTCGTTGTTCTTCCCGGCCTTCTACCTGCTGGCCTCGTGGATGGTGACTTGGCGGCTGTGGCGGCGGCGGAAGCGCCGGCGCGATGAGCAACTCCGCCCCGCCCTGGTGATCGACGAGTGAGCCCGTGGCATGACTTCCTTGCAGCGGCTGCGGTTTCTCTTCGATTTCGCGTGGCAAGACCTGTTCGAGCGCAATGCCCGGCGGACCACGCGCGTCATCGTCGTCACGGTGGCGATCCTGTCGGGCTTCACCCTGGTTGTCTACGGCCTGGCGCTGGGCTACGAGAAGGCCCGCTTGCAGCGCCTCCGCTCCAACCCGCTCGCCCTGTGCCTGTTCGCGGGCAGCCCCACCCTGGGGCGGAAGATCGACACAACCACCCTCAAAACGCTCCGTGACGGGCTGGCGCAGCGCCTCGACGGCGATCGGCTCGTCGGCTGCTACCCGTTTTACGAGATCGAGTTCGACTGGTTCGTTCGCACGCCGGACGGAAAGGAGCGGGCCAGCAGTCTGCTCGGCCGCACGCTGGCGCCGGGCGACCCGTTGCTGTCCAGCCTTCTGCTACGATGGGGCCGGCCGTTCGAGCGCCCCGACGAGGAGGGCGTCATCGTCACCGACAACCTCCTGCGTTTCCTGGAGAGGCAGGCCGGCCCGCCCCCGGCGACTCTGGAGCTGCGCTCGCCCGTCTCTGGGAAGCGGATCGAGGTCCCCGTGGTCGGCGTGACCAGCGACCGGCTGCCACTGAACCACGACTTCCTCTTCACCGAGGCCTACGAGCTGCGCCTGCAGACGGAGGACGCGGACGTCCCCGCCTCGAGCATCCGCACCGGCCCGATGCCGGCGGACTGGCCGCACCCCAAAGCCCTGCCGCAGGCCGTCAAGGACGTCCTCGAGGAGTACGAGCTGCGACCTCCGCTCGAAGAGAAGTGTCTCGACGGGACGAAGCGCTGGGTGCTCCAGTCGGACGCGAAGCCGTCGCCGCGGCGCCGGGTCTGGCTGGCCCAGGTCGGGAGACTCTACGAGTTGATGCGCGAGCACGTCCGGGACCTAAAGCCAGCGCCGGGCTTCGTGCGCATCGACGTGCCGATCGTGCTCCGCAAGCCGCCGGCGCGGCCGGGGTACGAGCAGGCCGGCATCTATGTCCGCGACCTGCCTGATCTGAAGCCGGCGGTCGAGGCGGTCCAGGTCGCGGGTCTGCTCGTCAACGACGACGTAATCCAGCAGCTCGAGGGCATCAGTCGGGCCGCCAGCGTCGCGGTGCTGGTGCTGTCGGTAGTCGTCGCCATCCTGGGTGGACTGGCGCTGTGGAACATCAAGGTGATCCAGGAGCTGCGCGCCTTCCAGAAGGTGCCGGAGATCGGCATGCTCAAGGCGATCGGCATGAGCAACGGCCTGCTGCGCCAGGTCTACCTGGCGGAGGCGACGCTGATCGGGCTGCTGGGACTGGGTGGCGGTGTGGTGCTCGGCCTGGGCGCCGGGCTGCTGATCGCATGGCACCTGGCCGAGGGCGCCGAGGATCGCTTCACCGCCTTTTCCTGCCCGTGGTATCTGCTGCTGGGCGTGGTCGGCCTCGGGGGGCTGGTCTGCTGGCTGAGCACGCTCTGGGGCACACGCTCCGCCCGCCGCGCCTCGCCGATCGAGACCCTGAGCGCCCCTTGAGGATTTCGGTCCGGTCGTCCTTGGCAATCAAGACGAAAGCAACGCCCTGCGAAAGTCTATCGGTGTCTCCGCCTTTCCCGCCGTCTTCCTGGGGACGACGAGCCGAGTCGGCGAGGCTGGCCTTGCACGCGAACGCCACTTGCGGTTCTCTGGAGAGGACCAGCGTGCGGAGCGGAACGAGGCAAACATCATGCTGACAACCGAAGAGAAATCACTCCTGGCCTGCCTGCGGGAGCGGATCGTCGCGGCCGTGGACGACCTGGCCCGCACTCTCTGGCCCGGGGCGCCGCACGGGTCGCTGGAGCGGGCGATCTGGAACCTGGGCTGGCTCGGCTACGTCGACGTCACCGCCGGGCCGCGCGGGGAGGCAAGGATTCTCCAGATTACCCAGAAGGGACTCGCCGAGGGCGGAGGCTGGCTTCCCAGTCATGCCGACCTGGCTGTCTGTTCGTCGCCGGGCGATCTCCCGACCGGCGTTCCATCCCGTCCCTTTCCTCCCGATTCCCCCAGACGCCCGGCCGCGATCGAGACGCCCTTCGCTCTCCCGTCGCCGTCGTTCGCAGTCCTGGCGGGGCCAATCCCGGCCGCGTAGTATCCTCTCATCTCGTCGTAATGTTGACGGCGCGCAGCTAGAGCGTTTCACGCTTGGGTTGCACAAGACCCCTGCCGCCTTGTGCGGCAGGTGAAGCAGTTCGGAGGCTGGGGCTGCGCCGCTAAATAGCTGCACGCAAGAGGGAAAGTAGCCCGCCGCTCCGCGGCGGGAAAAGAACCGCCGCGGAGCGGCGGGCTACTTTCCCTGGCCTCCTCTCGCGCCTCGCGACTCGCCTGACGATTGCCGTTCCGATACGATTGCCTCGGCCGCGACCGGCAAGCGGTTGAGGCAAGGATACAGGAGACGGCAATGAGCAAGAAATGGCTGCTGGCGTTGGGGCTGTTCCTGGCGTCCTCGCGGGCCGGGGCGGCGGAGCTGATCTTCCCGCAGAACCGCAGCGCTTTCTACAGCGACGAGCCGATCGAGGTCGCCGTAGCCGGCCTCGGCAAGGGGGCGACCGCCCTCGTCGAGTTTGTCCCGAACAAGACCGGCCTCACCCCCCTCCGCTTCGAGGTCAAGGGGGACGGCTCCACGCCGGTCGTCGCGCTGCCGCCGCGAGCGCTGGCCCCGTCGGAGTACAGCGTCCGCCTCGACAGCAAGGAGGCTGCGAAGCTCACCGTCGCCTCCGGCGTCAACGTCTCGACGATGCTCCTGTCGCAGACCGTCGCGGACCCCAAGGCCGCCGGCGGCAACTTCTTCCTCGGCAACGCCTTCAGCTTCGGCCTGCTCGACCCGCAGGGACAACCACTGCGCGACGTCCGTGGCCACCGCTCTGCCGGGCTGGAGGCCTTCGAGCGGGCCGTCAAGGCCGATCTGCCGACGCTGGTCTACATGTACTGGACCGGCTATGTCACCCATAAGCCATTCGGCTCCGAGAAGAGCTGGCCCGCCGAGCCGATGATCGAGGCAACGCGCCTCTTGAGCTTCCACACCGCCCAGCGCCTGCGCCGCTACGCTCGCAACGTTCACGCCGTCGGCACTCTCGACGAGCCGGGCCTCAGCTGGGGCAAGACGCCCGCCGGCGGCCTGGCGACCGGCTTCCCCAACTGGGACGAGAAGGACTGGTACGAGAAACGCGGCTGGAAGTACACCGGCGACCCCGCCTCCCGAACGGCCGGCGACTGGCTGAAATACATGACGATCCGCTGTGCCATCATGAAAGAGGTCGACGCGATGGCGAAGCGTGACCTGAAGAGCATCTGGCCCGAGGTCGTCTTCAGTACCGACCTGTACGCCCCGCAGGCGATCATGGACGGCACCGACCCGCTCAACCAGCAGGTCAACGACGTTCCGTCCAGTCACGTCTTCCTCGACTGGGGCACGGGTCGCTCGGGCGCTCTCAGCGGCATCTACCTCGAAAAGGCACATGACCCGCTGGCGAAGCTGGCCCATGCGATGAACGGGCAGCTGTTCGCCACCCCAGTGCCGCAGCCAACCCAGCGCAACACCTATCACCTGATGCGCAACGCCATGCTGGCGGCGGGGCTGCACAGCAACTGGTGGCTCAACCCGACCGGCATGGGACCGGAGGACCTTGCCGCGGTCAACGAGCCGGGCCTGCGCCTGGGCCCGCTTTTCGAGAAGATGCAGCCCAGGGACCACGACGTCGCCGTCCTGTGGAGCTTCACCGAGATCGCCCTGCGCTGCAAGGACGTCACGTCGAAGGAGGCGAAGAAGAAAACCGGCGAGCAGATCAAGCAAACGATCGCGTCACTGCCGGAGACGGTGGGTGTCAAGGATAACGAGGTGCCGGTCAGCGCCTACGACCTCGGCGGCAACTACAAGGAGCAGGTGCTCGGAGCGCATCACGCTCTCACCCGCGCCGGCTACGCCGCCCACATCATCCACGAGCGACTTCTGTCGAGCGGGGCCCTGAAGCGCTACAAGACGCTGGTGATCGTCGGGCAGACGTTCGATCTGCCCGACGACGTGAAGAAGGCGATCAACGACTTCGTCAGGGTAGGCGGCAAGATCGTCGTCGACAAAACGACGACGGTCAAGTTCGACAGCGCCGTGGTGAGCGACGCCGACTGGCGCGACCCGGCCTTCCGCTGGAGCGTGCTGTACCGCCGCGCCGAGAAGAAGGACCACGGCTTCAAGAGCGAGCGCGAGGCGAGCTACCATCACACCAATCACTTCATGGACAAAATCGTGCGTGACGCCGTCGCCCCAACGCGGGCCGCCATGAAGAAGACGGACTCGAAGCCGGTCCTCGAGACGGACTCGGTCGACCTCCTCGCAGAGCGGCACAGCGCCGGCGAGGGGGCCCTGTACATGGTCCTCAACGCCCACGAGGAGTTGCCCGTCATCGCGGCGGACAAGCGATACGACATCTACAATTACGCCCCCTATAAGGCGACGTACACGCTCAAGGGCATCAAGCCCGGCAGTGTCGTCTTCCGCTTCGACGGGGTCGACTGGAAGACGTGGAGGAGGGTCCCGATCTTCGCCCCGCCCCAGACGGGCGAGTTCGCCCCGGGCGAGATGAAGCTGTACGTGGTGGCGCCGCGCATCCCGGGCGGCCTCGACATGACCGCTGCGACCGGGGACGACGGCATCCGGGTGAGGGCCGTCCAGAGCGGCATCAAGGCGCCCTGGCAGCTGACGGTGACGGTGGCCGGCCCGGACGGCAAGGAGCTGTATCGCGTCTATCGCTCTATCGGCGAGAACGGGAGCTATGCCGAGTCGTTCCCGATCGGCTCCAACGCCCCGGCCGGGCAGTACAAGGTGACCGTCCAGGGGTCGCCGTGGTACTTCGGCCGAAAGACGACGGTGGAGGTCAAGCCGCGGGCCGCGACGCCGTCGTCGCTCGCCGCCGGCGTGCGCGTCTTCGACGCCGACGCCATCCGCAAGTTCCTGACGAGCAAGCCAGAGGTGGTGATTGCGATCGGCAAGGGTGGGCAGGAGGGCGTAGCCCGCAAGCTTGCTGAGGACCTGTCGGCTCGTGGCGTGAAGGCAACGGTCAAGCCGGAGAGTGAAGTCCTCCGCAAGGTGCGCTATCCGCGCGTGTGGAACCCCTACGCCCACCTCTACACGGCGACCGGCCCGACAAGGAAGCCGGCACAGGAGGCGAAGTTGCGTATCGAGGTGCGCGTGGACAGCAACGGCAAGCTGACCGCGAAGACGCGCGACGGCAAGGATGTCAGCGCCGACTGGCGGCTGCCGGAGAGTGTGGTGACGATCGCCGGCGAGGGCCTCGTCGACTTCAGCGGCGACCACGAGTTATGCTTCGAGCCGGGTGTGATGCTTTCCTTCGACGACCAGCGACGAATGAGCGTCGTGCATGGCGAGATGAAGGAAGTGCGGACAACGGAGGCGTTCCGCAAGAAGTGGGCGAAGCCGTGGGACCGGCTGACCAGCCACGCCGGCGCCTACCAGCTCCCGCCGTCGTTGCCCGAGGCGTACACGACCGACAGCCACCTGATCCTGCTGGGCGACAGCACGAGCGGGACGGCGGTCGCGGCGCTGCAAGCGAGTGAACTGCTGCCCCAGGTCGTCGACGCGAGGTACCCGGGGCTCCGGCGAGCGCTGGTCAGCTTCGCGTGGAGCCCGTTCGCGGTGGAGAAGAACGTGATCCTGGTGGGCGCCGCTGACCAGGAAGGGCTGAAAGCGGGGACAGCGCGACTGGTGGAACTTGTGCCGGGGCGGTAAAGCCTCGGCAAAGTCGAAGAACGCTGACGGAGATTCTCGCATGCACCGCTCTATCATTCCGGCACTGACGGCGCTTCTCCTCGTCCCCGCCGCTGGGCGGGCTCAGTTCGGCAGCACGGAGAATCGCTTCGAGCTAGGCCTGCGCCTCCGTGCCTTCGACAAAGAGTGGGATCAGCAAACCGACGCTGCGGCACGCAAGCGCAGCGTCGAGCCCCTCAAGCGCGCGAACTTCCTGTTCCTCACGAAGCAGGACGCAGAAGCGGCCCGCAACCTCGACCGGGCCCGCCTCGTCCTGCGCTCCGCCGCCGCGCCCGACTCCGCTGTCCTCTGGGCCGAGTCGTGCATGGTCAGGCCGGCCTCCCGTCTTGTGGACGCTGCGAGCGGAGACTTCCCCGTGACGCTCGTGTACTTCTACAAGCCGCAGACGGAGAAGCCCGACAAGATCCAGTTCCGTTTCTGCCTGAGCAACAAGGGCCGGGAAGTGTTCTCGGATGTCAAGCTCCTGAACATCAAGGAGATGCCCTTCAAGACTTCCTTGCGCCTGAACGTATCCGAAGACGGTGATTATTTCCTGGACGCTGTGATCGCCAGAGACTGGACCATCGTTGCCGAGCGCAAACTGATGGTTTCCGTGGTCAAGAACCTCGAGGAGCGGCTGAAGAAGATCGAGAAAGGAGTAGCGAGCCTCCCAAAGGACAAGAACACGACCGACCTCCTCACGGTCCGCAGCCTGGGCAGCTTGCTGCGCCAGCTTGCGGATCGGAAGCCGCTGGAGACGGACTACCCGGCCGCGCGGCTGCTCGGCGAGGCGGAAGAGGTCTTGCAGGCGGTCGCCGCGGGGAAGAGCTATCACGGGCGGAACCGAGGCGGGCAGTTCTGGTTGACGCTGCCCGTCAAGGACGGGCCGGCGCCGGTCCGCCTGCGGGTGCCCGCCGCGGCGAAAAAGGGCAAGCCGCTGCCGCTGGTCGTGGCCGTGCATGGCGTTGGCGGCAGCGAAAACATGTTCTTCGACGCTTACGGCCACGGTGCCATCGCCCGACTCTGCGGTGCGCGCGACTGGCTGCTGGTCGCCACGCGCAACGGTCTCGCTGACGGCGTCCTCGACGAGATCGCGCGCCTCTATCCCGTCGATCCGAAAGCGATCTTCCTTGTCGGTCATTCGCTGGGCGCCGCCCAGTTCGTCTCGGCGGCGGGCCGCAACCCCGAGCGGTTCGCCGGTGTTGCGGCGCTGGGAGGCGGCGGACGTGTCGTCCCGTCCGAGGCGCTCAAAGGGGTAGCGTTCTTCGTCGGCGCCGGCACCGAGGACTTCCTCCTTGGCAGCGCCCGCGTGCTCGAGGGCAACCTGAAGAAGGCTGGGGTAAAGCGGGTGCGCTACAAGGAGTACAAGGACACCGAACACCTTGTCATCGTGCAACGCACCCTGCCGGAGGTCTTCGCCTTCTTCGACGAGGTGCTGAAGCGCTGAGGGCGTGAAGCCCTGTCACCGGCCGAGTCGGTCCAGCGCCGCCCGGGCCGCCGTCGTGAGCAGCGCCTCGGCGGCCCCGCCGGCCAGGGCCTCCAGCACCCGGCGTGCATCGGGCGTCCCCAACCGCTCCAGCACTTCAACCGATCGCCAGACCTGCAACTCCTCGGCCAGGAGGCTCTCCGCCTCGACGCGCCGGAGCAGGTCCTCCAGTCGCCTGCGTCGCTCCAGGGGCGGGCCGTCCTCCAGCGCCCGGCGCAGCGCCGGCACCACCGCCGCGCCCAGTCTCCGCAGTTCCTGCGCCGCCTTCCGCCGGCTCTCGAACTTCTTACTGTCCAGTTCGCTGATCCACTTCGACACCTGCTTCGCGTCCGGGGAGACCGCGGGTTTCAACCGTTCTTTCAGAAACGACACCGTCTGTTTCGCCGCGGCCAGGGCACAGATGGCGTCGAATGCTTTCCTGGCGTCCTTGCCAGCCAGGGCCGCCCAGCGCTCTTGCAACTCCCTGGCGGATAGGTCCGTCGCCCGGGGCATCCTTCGCGCCAGGGCGGTGACGTCCCAGACCAGTACGGTGGTGTCGGTGCTGCCGGTGGCAAGACTCCGGCCGTTGGGGGAGAAGGCCACCGTCGTGACATCGCCTTGGTGACCGGCAAGCCGGCCCCGTTCCTTGCCTGTTTCGAGGTCCCAGAGGCGGGCGGCTGTTTCGCCGGCCTGCGCCAGCAGCGACCCATCGGGAGAAAAGGAGAGCCTGCCCCCCGGCTCATTCTCGCCGAAGCCGGGGGCCACAACCCTGCCCGGCACGACCATGACCAGCGGCGGAGGCCACGGTCGCTCCGCGCGCAGTTTTTTCGCCAGCCGCCGCCGTTCCTTGCCGGAAGCCAACTCCCACAGGACGACCGTACCGTCCCCCCGTCTCCACAGCGAGGTAGCGGGCATCCCGGGAGAACGTCGCGCTGCCAAACCACTTCTCTGTCGGCATCAGGAGTTGGCGCACTTGCCGGCCGGTCGACACACTCCAGACGCCCACCGTTCGGAGGGAGCTGCGCATCGCCAGCAGACTGCCGTCGGGCGAGAAGACCATCCCCGCCCCCGCCAGCGGTGGGACTGTCACCAGCCCCGTCGGGCCCGGGGCGACGCCATCTCCGAGGTGAAGCGTGCGGACCTCCTTGCCCGTGCTGACGTCGAACAGCCGGGCACTTGTCTGTCCAAGCCCCCAGACCGCCAGGAGCTTGCTGTCCGGCGAGAACACAGACGTCGGGGCGACCGTCCCTTTCACCGCCTCGATCCGGTGTCGCTGCCTGCCGGTTGCCGCATCCCACAGCTGGAGTGCCCCCTCCCACGCCGTCGTGGCCAGCGTCCGGCCGTCGGGGGACAGGATGAAGTAAGTGAACCATCCCCGGGGCAGGCGAATCTGCGCCTTCTCCTTGCCCATCGCCGCCTCCCACACCCGGATCGTATTTTCCGTGGCCTGCGAAGTCAGCGTCCGGCCATCAGCCGACCAGGACACCGCAGTGACGGGCGCGCCATGTCCCCCGAGCGCCTGCCGCGACCCGCTCGCGCGGGTGCCCCGGCCCGTGGTGATATCGATCAGGCGGATCGCGTTCCGCGCGCCACCCACCGCGAGGGTCTTGCCGTCGGGGGAAACCGCCAGAGCCCGCGGTGCGATGTCATAGCGCACGGTGGTCACCCCTTGCTGGCCGTCGATCTCTTTGATGAGCCGGCGCGGCCCCTTGCCGGTGTCGACCTCCCATACCGACACACCGCCGTTCGTCCCGTGCGTATAGAGCGTCTTGCCGTCCGGCGCGAAGGCAAAATACAGAGCGAGGTTACAGTCGATCCGCCGCACTTCCTTGCCGGTGGTTGTCTGGGTCAGGTGGATTCGGCCGCGGAGGTCCACCCAGGCGAGCAGCCGGCCGTCGGGCGAGAACGCCGGGGAGGCCGCTCCCTCCTCGCCCTGTGGCCCCTCGATCTTGTGCAACAACTTGCCGGACGCCGAGTCCCAGAGGTTGACGACCACGCCCATGCCCATGCCACCGCGCCTCGGCTCCCGGGCCGCGGAGGCGAGGACCCGGCCGTCCGAAGAGTAAGCGAGCGCGGGCTCTCGACCTATCATTGGCAACAGTCTCTCTCCGGGCGGTTCGTTGAAGTGACGCTTCCATTTCCGAGTGCTCATGTCATAACGGCTGATCGTCCCGTCCATGCAGGACGCGGCAAGCACCTTGTTGTCGGGCGAGAAGGCCAGAGCGACCAGGAACTGTTTCTCGCACTTGATCGTGCTGAGTTCCTTGCCGGTGGCAGGGTCGTGGAGGTGGATCGACTCGCCGCCGTCAGCGATGGCGAGCAGTTTCCCATTGGGAGAGAGGGCGATGGCGGGGCCCGGTCGGAAGTCCCTGCGGGTTGTCGGATTGGCCCGCCGTTGACCGAGGCGGCCCAGCTCGCGCCCCTCCCTGTCCCACAACCGGACGATACCGTCCTCGCCGGCCGAGACGAGGGACTGGCTGTCGGGGAGGAAGACGATGGAGGACACGAAGGCGCTGTGCCGCCAGCGCACCGTGCCCAGCCGGGCGACCGCCCCAGCTGGCAGCGCGTCGTCGTGGTGGTCGACGCTCGGCTTTCGGCTTTCGGCGATCGGCTTTGGGCCAGAAGAAGAAGGGCCGCCGCTCTGGCCGATGGCCGACAGCCGATAGCCGACAGCCGACAGGACGAAGAGCCCCGCCAGCAGCACCGCGGTCACGATCCTCGATCTGCCCGGCGACAGTCCCCTCAATCCCTCGTCGACTAGCGCGGCGATGCGAGAGGACGCCAGGCCCTCGGCCGCACCCCCTGTCGTGACGCCGACGACCGACTTGACCGTGCCGTGTACCAGGGCCGCCGGCGCCGCCGGTCGCCCCAGCAGAGTGGCGAGGGCCGCTCCACAGACCCCCACACCCCGTCGCGCCAGACGAGCCTGGAGCAGCGCCCGGGCCCGGCTCAGGCGAGCGGCCACAGTCCCGAGCGGGACACGGAGTTGTCGCCCCGCTTCCCGATAGCTCTCTCCTTGCAGGTAGCACAGCACCACCGGAAGGCGGTACTTCTCCGGGAGCCGATTCACCTCCTCGTCGAGGATCACCGAGAGATCACGCCGCGCCACTTCCGCGGGTGGATCATCGGGAGACGCCACACAGCCGAGAGCCGCTTCGTTGTGCGTGGGGACCTGTCGTCCAAGGCGGGCCCGGGCATGGAGCGCGACACGGCAGGCCACGCGATAGAGCCAGCCGGCGACCGCCTCGCCCCGGCTGATGTTGCCGGCTTTCCGCGCCAGCGCGAGGAACGTGGCCTGGAAGGCATCCTCGGCGTCGTGAGCGTTGTGGAGCACGCGCCGGCACACGCCGAGCACCATGCCCTGGTGACGCCAGACCAGCAACTCGAAGGCGGATTCGTCCCGCTGCCGCGCAAACCGCTCCAGCAACTCGGCATCAGCGACGCCGGCAGAGCCAGACGGATCGAGGTTCTTCCGCAGGCCCCGCAGGAGCGCCCCGACGGGTGCGTGTATCATTGTTCATCCCTCCGAACGATCCTCTCCCTGGAATAGAGTCGTTCGGGGCTTCTGCGCATGCATCTTCTGCGTTCGCAATCAGTCGGCGCTCCACCCGCCCGAAGCGCCAGCGCGGGTGTCCCTCATGGGACTTTCCTTCATCGTGGAGGGCGGGGCCTACTTGTTCGGCGGACCGACCCGCTTGGCACGCTCGGCCCGCCAGAGAGCGGCCTTGTCCGGCTTCTGCCAGTCCTCGTACAGCTTGATGATGCGGTCCAGCGCCTCTTTCACGCGCCGGGCCGGCGCAACCGGACACGCCTTCATCTGCTCGTAGCCGTTCAGGAGTAGCGGCTCCGCCTCGTTATACCGGCCCAGGGCAGTCAGGCAGCCACCCAGAACGCTCCGGGCCAGCGGACCAGTCCAATGGTGCTTGGGCAAGGTTTTCTGCCGGATTTCCAGGCCCGCCCGCAAAAGAGGTTCGGCTTCCTTGGGCCGGCCCTTCGTTGTCAGCACGCTGCCCAGCCCGACCAGGGTGGCGGCAAGGTCCTTATGGCCGGGAGGAAATTTCTTGCGTTGGACCGCGAGCAACTCCCGGGATAGCCGCTCGGCCTCGTCCAGCTTACCCTGATCGGCGAGCGCGGAAGCCAGATCCATTATCGAGATCAGGGTATACCGATCCTCCGGGCCCAGGACTCGTCGGCGCCCGGCCAGTATTTGCCGGTAAATCGGTTCGACCTCCTCCAGCTTGCCCCGGCGCTCAAGCACCAGGGCCAGGCCGCGCATGTTCGTCAAAGTATCCGCATCATCCGTTCCGAAGAGCCGGCGGCGAATCTCGAGATTCTGGCGCCAAATCGGTTCGGCCTCATCCAACTTGCCCCGCTGCATCAGTCCCCAGGCCAGGTTGTCTACCCAGATCAGGGTATCGCGGTCCTCGGCCCCCTGCACGGCTCGCGAGATCTTCACCGTCTGGCGGAGCAGCTTCTCCGCCTCGTCCCACTTGCCTTGATCCTGAAGCAGCAAGGCCAGATTATTCATAGTGGTCAGAGTACCGGTGTCTTTAAGTCCCCAGAGGCGTGTCTCCGTCGCCAAGGTTTCGCGAAACAATCCTTCGGCCTCATCCAACTTACCTTGTTGCTGAAGCGCGGAGGCCAAGATGGCCTGCGAAGTTAGGGTCCTCCGGTCTTCCAGGCCAAAGGTCCGCCGGGTGATTTCGAGACTGTCGCGAGCAAGTGACACGGCTTCGTCAAACTTCCCTTGCTCTTCCAGCACTTCGGCCAAACTGCCCATTAAGCCTCGCGTGTAGTGATGCTCTGGCCCCAGGACGCGACGGCGGAGTTGCCAGCACTCCCGGTACAGAGCTTCTGCCTCCCCCAGCTTGGATTGTTGTTTAAGACAGATAGCCAGGTTGCCCATCGACATCAGAGTATCAGGATGTTCGGGCCCTAACGTGCGGCGGCGGACTGCCAAACACTCGCGATTCAGCACCTCTGCTTCGGCCAACTTGCCTTTCCTGTAATGAAACCAGGCCCAATCACTCAAGGAGGTCAGAGTGTCTCGATGCTCCGGCCCCAGGACCCGGCGGCGGGCTTCCAGACATTCGCGAAAAAGCGGCTCGGCCTCGTCCAGTTTGTCACTTTCCTCAAGCAACCAGTACAGGTTCGCCATCGCCGTCAAGGTGTCGGGATGTTCGGAGCCAGAGATACGGCGCCGGTCTTCCAGGTTTTTGCGGAGCAGTTGCTCGGCCTCGTCGTACTTGCCCTGCTGGATGTGCAAGACGCCGAAGCTGTTGATGGCGTTCAGAGTGTCAGGGTGCTCCGGCCCCAGATGCTCGCGGCGGAGTTCGACGGCACGGCGCAGATGCGGCTCTGCCTCTTTGTACAACCCCAAGCTATAGTACGAGTCGCCGATGGCCAGCCGTACCGCCGCTTCCACCTCCGGCTGGTCGGCGAAGGCTCTTTCGACTTTCTTGGCCGCCCTGTCCAGCACCTTCCGCATGGGTACGTCCTTGCCCAGCTCCTCCGGCCGGGCCGCCGCCAGCAAGTCCTCCACTAAGAACTTGTTGATCGCCCCCTCCTGCGCCTTCGCCCTCCGGGCGGCGTTGCGCTCCTGCACGACCTCCGCCTGCTTGCGACCCAGCAGAACGAGGCCGGTCGACAGTGCCACCACTGCCGCGACGAGCAGCACTGCCGCCGACGCCACCAGCGGCCGGTGTCGCCGCCCCCAGCGGGCCAGCCGCGTCCTCAATGGCTCGCGGTAGGCCGAGACGGGCTCGTCGGCCAGCCAGTGCTCGAGGTCGTCGGCCAGGGCGCGCGGCGCGCGGTAGCGGTCCTCGGCCTTCCGCGCCATCGCCTTCAGGCAGACCGCCTCCAGGGCGGCGGGGGCCCTCGGGTTGACGCGCCGCGGCGGCACCAAGTCGCCCTCGCGCACCCGCTGCAGGATGGCCCCGGCGTCGCTCCCCTCGAAGGGGGCCCGGCCCGTCAGCAGGTGATAGAGAATGGCGCCAAGGCCGTACACGTCGCTGGCCGGGCCGAGCTGATCCAGCCGGCCGGCCGCCTGCTCCGGGCTCATGTAGGCCGGCGTCCCCAACGCCTGGCCCATCTGCGTCGGCGCCGAACCGCTGCCCGAGACCGGCCGCAGCGGCGCCTCCGCAACCGTCCCGCTTCCCTCGTTCGACTCGTCGAACGTCCTGGCCAGCCCCCAGTCGACGACGAGCGTCTCGCCATAAGGGCCGAGCATGACGTTGCCCGGCTTGAGGTCGCGGTGCAAGACGCCCCGACTGTGGGCATAGGCGATGGCGTTGCACACGTCGAGGAACCGCCCCAGCAGTTGGCGCAGTCCCAGCGCCCGCTCCCCCGGCTCGCGCACGCTGTCGTTGGCGTTGTGGAAGCGAGCGATGGCGTCGTAGAGGCTATCCCCCTTGATGAAGCGCATGGCGTAGAAGGGCCGGCCGTCGGCATAGCTGCCCAGGCCATAGACCGGCACGATGCCGGGGTGCTCCAGCCCGCCGGTCACCTCTGCCTCGCGGATGAAGCGCAGACGGCTGTCGAGGTCGTCGGCGTGGTGCTCCTGGATCTCCTTGAGGGCCACCTCCCGGTGCAGTTCCTGGTCCTCGGCGACGAAGACCTCGCCCAGGCCGCCCTTGCGGTGCGGCCGCAGGATGCGGAAGCGCTGCCCCGACGAGGTGAGCGATCCGACCGATGGGGCGCGGGTGCCGTGCGGGTCCTCCGCGGGGCCCGTGGCCACGTGGGCGAGGCTGGCGTGCAGGTCGGCATCGGCGATCTGTTCGAGCTGCTGGCCAGCCGAGCCAAGGGAACTGAGCGAGGCGAGGCTCTTCTCGGCATCCTGGCCGTGCAGTTCGAGGTGGCGCACGACCAGGGCCTCCAGCAGCTCGCGGTCCGGCTCGCGCAGAGCGCCGCGCTCCAGGAGGACTTGGCCGAGCGGCCTGTCTTTCTGGAGCACCCAGGCGTTCATGGCCGCGATGAGGGCGTCACGGTCGATGAAGTCCATCTGCAGGGCCAGGATGCCGAACAGCAGGTTGCGGTCGGCGGACGCGCGAAGGGACAGCGAGTCGGGCATGGGATCGTCCTCAGCATCAGTAGCGCCCTAAAGCGTTTTGCGAAGGGGTGTCGCACCTGGCGAGCGGGGTCAGTAATGACTCCGGTACGAACAACCAGCAACATACCGGGGTCATCACTGACCCCGCTCGCCACACGCGGGCCCCGTTTGTTACCTTCCGACGGGCTCTTCCTTCAGTTCCATCGGTCCGCCGCAACACTCGCAGGCGTTCTTCTCGCTGCGGCGGATCGAACAAACGTTGCACCAGTAGTAGACCTCGTGCAGCTTGCCCCTGCGCAGACTGTGGACCTCGATCACCTGTAAGAGCTGGCTGCCGGGCAGCAGACGTCCGGTCAGACGCATCGGCCGGTTCAAGAGCGCCTTGTCCTTGAAGAACATGCGCGAGCCGCCGTCCTTGATGAGGGGATACACCTTACCGTCGTCGGTCACCAGCGCCAGCCAGTGCGGGACCGCGTCGGCGTCGAGCTTCGAGCCGAGTTTCTCGACCAGCCCTGCCAGGGGCACCACCTTGCCCGTGAACGTCACAGGCTTCTCCGGGCGCGGGGCGGCCAGCAGGACGGGACAGGCACAGACGGCCAGGGCGGCGCAGACTGCCAGTCGACGGGATGTCACACGACGCATGGGAACCTCCTCTTGTCGATTCATTTGCTTCGAGAAAAACGCTTGCCCCGTAGCGACAGGCGGCTCGCCTGTCGGACTTTGCAGGTGGGACAGCCGAGCCGGCTGTCCCTACGATCCACCCCGTAGCGACAGGCGGCTCGCGCCCGATCAAACCCACTGGACAGGGTCCTGCTCGCGCCGGCTGGCTGACACGTCCAGGTCCGGCCATTGCGCCCTCAAGCGGTCTGCCAACTCTTCCAGGGCGAAACGCTCCGTGGCGTAATGGCCCGGCAGGCACAGCGCGATACCCTGGGCCTGCGCCGCCAGGTAGTCGTGAAAGCGCATCTCGCCGGTGAGGAACACGTCGGCCCGCGCCCGCACGGCGTCGCCGAGCAGTTCGGCGCCGGCCCCGCACACGATCGCCACCCGCTCGACCGGCCGCGCCGGGTCGCCGACCACCTGGACCGGCCCACACTTCAGCGCCTTCCGCACCGTTCGAGCGAACTCGCCGAGCCCCGTCGGCGCTGGCAGTCGACCGATCCGTCCGACCCCGGTCGCCGACTTCCCGGGCCGCAGCGGGTAGACGTCGTACGCCGGTTCTTCATAGGAGTGGGCACGGCGAAGGGCGGTGACGGCGGCGCTGACTCGCTCCTCCGGGCAGACGACCTCGAGCCGCCATTCGCTCACCTCCTCGCGCCGCCCTTTCTCGCCGACCGCCGGATTGGTCGCCTCCGTTCCGAAGAATGTGCCCGTCCCTTGCAGGCGGAAGCTGCACTCGCGGTACTGGCCAATCCGTCCGGCGCCGGCGGCGAATAGCGCATCGGATACCTTGCCCAGGTCGGCGTCGGGTACGAAGACGACGAGCTTGCACTGCCGCGGTCCGTCCAGCGCCCGCAGCGGACCGACTTCGACCAGGCCAAGGCGGCCAGCCAGCGACTCGTTGATGCCGCCATGCGTGTTATCGAAGGCCGTGTGAGGGCTGTACACCGCAACGCCGGCGCGGACCAGGGCGCAGAGCATGCGTCCTTCGGGCGTGTCGCCGGTCAGCCGCTTGATGGCGCGGAACAGGACGGGATGGTGGGTGACGATCAGTTGCGTTCCCGTCTCGATCGCCTCGGTGGCACTCTCGGGCGTGACCGTCAGGCAGGTGAGGACACGACGCACCTCGGCGCCGCGCTCACCGAGCAGCAGCCCGACGTTGTCCCAGTCGGCGGCGAGCGCGGGCGGGGCGAACTGCTCCAGATACCCGACGATCGCAGCGACGGTGTGCATGGTGGTTAGGTGATTGGTATACTCATCGAATGCTCCTGGGGACCTTCGAGCCTTGAGGTGCTGCCGATGAGCGAGGTGACCCGCATTCTGTCTGCCATCGAACAGGGCGACCCCCAGGCCGCGGAGCAGCTACTCCCGTTGGTCTACGACGAACTGCGGCAACTGGCAGCGCAGCGGCTGGCGCAAGAGAAGCCGGGCCAGACGTTACAGGCCACCGCCCTGGTCCACGAAGCCTATTTGCGGCTGGTGGCGAGCCCCGGACGTGAGGCCGGGGAGTCGGAGCTGCACTGGAACAGCCGCGGCCACTTCTTCGCCGCCGCGGCCGAGGCCATGCGCCGCATCCTGGTCGAGAACGCCCGACGGAAGGGGAGACGCAAGCGGGGCGGCGATTGGCGCCGCTGCAATGTCCAGGTCAACGAGCCCGCCGCTCCCGGCCCGGACGTGGACATCCTGGCGGTGGACGAGGCGCTCACGCGATTGGCCAAGGAGCACCCGGAAAAGGCCGAACTGGTGAAGCTCCGTTACTTTGTGGGGATGACGCTGGCCGAGGCTGCTTCCGCGCTGGGGATCTCGACGGCAACCGCCGACCGCCGGTGGCGCTACGCTCGGGCCTGGTTGGCCCGCCACCTGCGGCCGGACGCCTCGTCCGAGCGCGAATGACTGGGTTTTCTGATTCGCGCGGATTTCTTGATGTGTTTTGCCGCTGGTTGGCGCACTGAAGCAGGACCGAGACGCTCGCGCTGTTGACGCGTGTGCCGGCGGCGTGCTTGGTAACAGGTGGACAATGACAAGCTTGAACGAGGAATCGGTGTTCGCGGAGGCCCTGGAAATCCAGGACGCCCAGCAACGGGCCGCCTACCTGGACCGGGCCTGTGCGGACAATCCGGGGCTGCGGAATAACGTGGAATCCCTCCTCTCGGCCTACGACGCCGGTCAGTTTCTCGAATCGCCTCCCGTTGCCCCTGCCGCCACTACCGAGGAGCCGGCCAGCGAGCGGCCGGGGGCGGTGCTCGGCCCGTACAAGCTCTTGGAGCAGATCGGCGAGGGCGGCTTCGGCATCGTCTTCATGGCCGAGCAGCAGCATCCTGTCCGCCGCAAGGTCGCCCTCAAGGTCCTCAAGCCGGGCATGGACACCCGCCAGGTGGTGGCGCGCTTCGAGGCCGAGCGGCAGGCGCTGGCCCTGATGGACCATCTCAACATCGCCAAGATCCTCGATGCAGGGGAAACCTCCAGCGGCCGGCCGTACTTCGTCATGGACCTGGTCCGCGGCGTGCCTATCACCGACTACTGCGATCAGGCCCAGCTTTCTCCGAGGGAACGCTTGGAGCTGTTCGTCAGTGTCTGCCAGGCGGTGCAGCATGCCCACCACAAGGGCATCATCCACCGCGACCTCAAGCCGTCCAATGTGATGGTGACGCTGCACGACGGCACGGCGGTGGTGAAGGTGATCGACTTCGGCATCGCCAAGGCGCTGGGCCAGCAGCTAACCGACAAGACCCTGTTCACCGGCTTCGCCCAGCTGCTCGGCACGCCCTTGTACATGTCGCCGGAGCAGGCGGCGCTGAGCAACATCGATGTCGATACGCGCAGCGACATTTACTCCTGGGGCGTGCTCCTGTACGAGCTGCTGACGGGGACGACACCGTTCGACAAGGAGCGGCTGAAGGAAGCCGGCTACGACGAGATGCGGCGGATCATTCGCGAGGAGGAGCCGCCCCGGCCGAGCACCCGCATCAGCACCCTGGGGCAGGCGGCGGCCACAGTTTCCACGCAGCGCAAAAGCGATCCGAAGCGGCTGAGCCAGTTGATCCGTGGCGAGTTGGACTGGATCGTGATGAAGGCGCTGGAGAAGGACCGCAACCGCCGCTACGAGACGGCCAACGCCCTCGCGGCGGATGTGCAGCGCTATCTGGCGGATGAGCCGGTTTTGGCGGGGCCGCCGTCAGCGCTGTACCGCTTCCGGAAATTCGCGCGGCGGCATAAGGGGCCGGTGCTGGCGGCGTTCCTGATCTTGATGGCGCTCCTGACCGCCGTTTTCAGCATGGCGGTTGGCTTGGCTGCGGTCGAACGCGAGCGCGCGCGAACCGCCCTGGAACGAGACGAAAAGTCCAAGGCCCTCGTCGCCGAGACCAGGACCCGCGAAGCCGAGCAGCAAGCCCGCGACCAGGCCATGGCCGCACTCCGGGCCATGACCGACGACATCGTCGAGAACCAGATGGCCCGCGGCACGCAGCTGACCGACGAGAACAAGGAATTCTTGCGGAAGATCATCAAGCACTTTGAGGGTTTCGCCGCCATCACCGCCAACGACGCCGAGAGCCGCGCCGTCCGCGCCGAGGGCTATTGCCGCGTCGGCGTCATGCGTTATCGTCTCGGTGAGCTGAAGGAAGCGGAAGGCGCCTACGCCGTCGCTTTAGCCATCCGCAAGCAGCTGGCCGCCGACTTCCCCACCCGCCCCGAGTTCCGCCATGACCTGGGCGTGAGCCACAGCAATCTGGGCGCCCTCCTCTACAGCACGGGCCGGCTGAAGGAAGCGGAAACCGCCTACGCTGACGCCCTGGCCATCCAGAAGCAACTGGTCGCCGACTTTCCGGCCCTTCCCCAGTTCCGTCAGAAACTCGCCACGAGCCACAACAACCTGGGCCTGCTGCTCCACGACACGGGCCGGCTGAAGGAAGCGGAAACCGCCTACGCTGACGCCCTGGCCATCGACAAGCAACTGGCCGCCGACTTCCCCACCCGCCCCGGGTTCCGCTCGGAACTGGCCCGAACCCACAACAACCTGGGCGTCCTGCTCCGCGACATGGGCCGGCTGAAGGAAGCGGAAGCCGCCTTCGCCGACGCCTTGGCCATCCAGAAGCAACTGGCCGCCGACTTCCCGACTCGCCCCGAGTTCCGCTCGGAACTGGCCCGAACCCACAACAACCTGGGCGTCCTGCTCCGCGACATGGGCCGGCTGACGGCCCGCCCCGAGTTCCGTCGAGAACTGGCCGGAAGCCACCACAACCTAGGCAACCTGCTCCGCAACATGGGCCGGCTGAACGAGGCGGAAGCCACCTACGCCTACGCCCTAGCCATCCAGAAGCAACTGGCCGCTGACTTCCCGGACCGTCCCGAGTTCCGCCATGAACTGGCCGGAAGCCACTGCGACCTCGGCAAAATGCTCCGTGACACCGGCCGCCTGCAGAAAGCGGAAGCCGCCCACGCCGACGCCCTGGCCATCTTAAAGCAACTGGCCGCCGACTTCCCGGCCCGTCGCAAGTTCCGCCAGGACCTGGCCCGGATCCACACCAACCTGGGCAACTTGCTCTGGGACACGGGCCGGCTGAAGGAAGCACAAGTCGTCTACGGCGATGCCCTCGCCATCAGAAAGCGACTGGCCGTCGAATTCCCCAACCAGCCAGATATGGAGAACGACTTGGCCGGCACCCTCGTGAACGTGGCTAATCTCTGCAATCAGCGCCGCGATTTCGCGCCGGCGAAGGCGTACCTGGAAGAGGCGCAGCCGCACCATCAGGTGGCCCTGAAGGCAAACCCGCAGCATCCCGACCGTCGTGAATTCTACCGCAACAACCTTTGGGAACTGACCCGTGCGAACGCCGGCCTGCTGGACCAGGCCGGCGCCGTCCGTGCCGCCGCGAGAATCCGCGACCTCGCCTGGGATCCGCCGGCCAACGCCTACGACGCTGCTTTCGCCCTGGCACGGTGCATTCCCATCGTGGAGAAACACGACCACCTCGACGCCGCCCAACGCCAGGCGGCCGTGCAGTTCTACGGCGACCGAGCTATGGAGATCCTGCGCTACGCGGTCGTCAAGGGTTTCAAAGACGCGCCGAAGATGAAGAAGGACACTGTCCTCGCCCCGCTTCGGCCGCGCGAGGATTTCCAGAAACTGCTCGCCGAGCTCGAGACAAAGAAGCAAGAAACAGAAGATAGGAACCACGGCTTAGATCAGAAACCGATCCCCAACTGACTCCTGGCCGCTGATCGGTGCCCCTTAAGACAAAGCGGCCGGTGCGTGTCCGCCGCCAAGCAGAACCCGCACCGGCCCGGCCTCGCCCCGGCGCTCGGTCTGCGCGCCGGGGGCCGAGGGCCTAGTTATGGTATCGCAGACCGCTCCTTCCGGGAGACTCCCATGATGTGGCTCAGTTCTCTACTGCGATCGGTGAAACGGCGTCCCGAGAGCGGGTGCAGGCCCGCCCGGAACTCCACGCCCAAGCGACGGGCATTCCTGCCGCGGCTCGAACAACTCGAAGACCGAACGGTGCCATCCAATTTCACCGCGGGGAGTGTTGCCGACCTGATCGCGGACATCAACGCGGCCAACGCGGCAGCAGGGTCGAACACGATCACGCTGGCGGCCGGCGCCACTTTCAGTCTCAACGCGGTCGATAACTCAACCGACGGTCCCACGGGGCTCCCGGTAATTGCCAGGGGTGACAACCTGACCATCTTCGGCAACGGTGACACCATCCAGCGGAGCACGGCCAAGGGGACGCCGTCCTTTCGCCTGTTCGACGTGGCCGCCGGCGCGTCACTGACCCTGCAGAACCTGACGCTGCAACGCGGTTTGGCAGTGCCCAGCTACTCGGGCTCCTATGTCACAGTAGCCCAAGGCGGGGCCATCTATAACCAAGGCACCCTCGCTCTCAGCGGTGTCACCGTACAGAACAACACGGCGCAGGGACTCACTCGCACGAGCGGCGCCGCCGCCGGTGGCGGCATCTGGTCCAGCGGCTGGCTCACCGTCGAACACAGCATCATCCAGAACAACCAAGCCCTCGGTGCCAATGGCGTAGCCTCCTGCGAGCCCGGTTCCTCGGGTGGTGGTTCGGCCGCCGGAGGCGGGCTCTACATAAGCGGCGGCTCGGCGAACCTGATCGATGTGACCCTGTACTCCAACACCGCCCGTGGCGGGGACGGAGCCAACCGCTACAAATGTGGTGGCGGTGACTGGGGCACTGTCGTCGCCACCCCCGGCGGCGATAGCTTTGGCGGCGCGCTGTACGCGGCGGGCGGCACCGTGAGCTTGCTCCATACGACCGTCACCCACAACAGCGCCAAGGGCGGCAGCGGCGGCAGCAACGGGAACGCCAAGGCCAGCGACGGCGTCGGCCAGGGTGGCGGGCTGTATCTCGCTGCCGCCGCCTCGGTCTGCCTGGACGTCTTCACACAGGCCAACGTCAAGGACAACAGCCCGGATGATATTTTCGGGTTGTACACAGTTTGCTAAAGGGCGGTTGACAAACAAGCGGCCGGTGCCTGTCCGCCGCCAAGCAGAACCCGCACCGGCCCGGCCTCGCCCCGGCGCTCGGTCTGCGCGCCGGGGGTGATGGCCTGGTCATTGTACCGCAGACCGCCTCCTCGAACAGGAGACACGCGCTATGTGGTTCCCCTCGCTGCTGCTCTCGCTCCTTCTCTCGCGGAAACCGGGGGCCGGGCGCCGCCCGAACGCACGCCGCCACCCTGCCCCGCAGCGGCGGTCATTCGTGCCGCGGCTCGAAGCCCTCGAAGACCGGACGGTGCCCAGCACACTCACGGTCCTGAACAACCTCGACAAAGGAGCCGATTCCCTACGGGATGCAATCGGCCACGCCCGCGATGGCGATTCGATCGTCTTCACTCCCAGCCTCGCCGGCCAGACGATCACGCTGACCAGCGGCGCACTGGTGGTCAAAAACAGCGTGGACATCGAGGGGCCGGGCGCGAGCCTGCTGGCCGTCAGCGGCAACGACACCAGCCGGGTCTTCGACATCAGCGCCGGGCTCAGCGTCACCATCGCCGGCCTGACCGTTACGCACGGCCGGGCGGCACTGGGCGGGGGCATCTTGAACGTCGGCAGCGCGCTGACCGTCGCCGGCGACGTCCTGTCCTACAATGAAGCGGTCAGAGAAGAGAGTACCGGCGGGGCCATCAGCAATCGTAACGGCGCCAGTCTCATCGTCACCGCCAGCACCTTCATCGCCAACCGAGCCATCGGCATCAAGGACGGCGGCCAAGGCGTTGGCGGCGCCATCTCGAATAAGGAGGGCTCGACGGCCACCGTCAGTCGCTCCACCTTCATCGGCAATCGGGCTGTCGGCGGCGACGGCGGCGTCGTTAACACTGGCGCCTTCAAAATCTTCATCGGTGGCGGCCAAGGCGGCGCCATCAGTAACGACGGTAGATTTAGCATCGAGAGCAGCACGTTCATCGACAACCAGGCGATCGGCGGCAACGGCGGCAGTGGCGGCAAAGGCGCGAGCTTTTATGCCGTGGGTTACGGCACCGGCGGCGCCGTGGTCAATCAACCCTCCCTGACCGCAGTCCTGGTGATTGACGGCTGTACCTTCACGGCCAACGAGGCCATTGGCGGGTCCAACGCCACTGGCGGCGCTAGCGGTCAGGGCAACGTCGGGAACGCCAGGGGCGGGGCCCTGATCAACTTCGGGGTGGCCACAGTCACGAACAGTACGTTCGACCACAACGAAGCCCGGGCAGGCAACGGCAACAGCGGCGGGGGCGGCTCGGTCACCGTCGGTCAGGCCACCGGTGGCGCGATCGCCAACTCAGGCGTCCTCCTTCCGGCAACCTTGACCGTAAGCAACTCCACCTTCACCAACAATCAAGCCGTCGGCGGCGCGGGCACCGTGGGCGGCTCCTTCGCGGGCATCGGCCTCGGCGGTGGAGTCGCGACGCTCTCCGGGGCCACGACCACGCTCACGAGCAGCACCTTCACCGGCAACCAGGCCGTCGGCGGCGCCGGGGGGGCCGGCGGCAGCGGCGGCAATGGCTTCGGCGGTGGCGTCTACAACGATGGCCGATCAACCCTCGAAGTCCGCGGCAGCACCATCACCGACAACCAGGCGACCGGCGGGTCGGCCGGCTCCGGCGGCAGCGCCGGCACCGGCGTGGGCGGCGGCGCCTATTTCGCTCCGGGCGGGACCGTGTGCCTCGACGCGTTCACGCAGGCTTATGTGAAGAACAACCACGCCTCCACCAGCGACGACGACCTCTTCGGGGTCTTCACGACCTGCCCGTGAGGCCCCCGGTTCAGAAGTGGGCCGCGTCAGGCGCGGCGCTTGACGCGCCCCACGAAAAACGACAACGGCCGGTGCGTGTCCGTCGCCAAGCAAACCCCACCGGCCCGCGGACCCGCTGTCGCGGGTGCCCCCAGCCGGCGACCAGGGCCGGATGGTTCTGCGGATCGTGTTCCTGCATGAGGTCGCCACTGCTTCGGCCAGGAACAGGAGGCCACCGGCCCGATGGCCGAAACGCTGCCCGCCGGCACCCGTCGCGTTCCGTCCTCGGGTTCCGACCTGGCGGACGTAGCCGTGCTGGACCAGGTCTTCGCCGATGGCGGGGCGACGCTCGCAACGCCCTTCCTCGACGGCTCTGTCCTCCAGACCCTGCTGAACTTGCAGAAGCAACACGAAGGGGGAACAAACGCGTAGGTGTCCCCGATTCGTTCACCGATGGTTCTTCTGTGCCCCGGTCTCTGCGTCTCTGCCGACCGAGCGGCTGGCCGGGGCAATCGTTGCCGGTGAAAGGTCCCGTCTTTCGGAGGCGGAGCCCGAATCGCTCGGTCCGTTTCCTCCCCAAGGAGGCCAGCAGCCGCAGGCCGCCCGCCCTGGAACCCTTGTCGACCTTGGCGGCTCACTCGATCTCGCTGACAACGTAGCGTGGGTCGCGGGGGACCAGGCGCTGCTCGGTGCAGTCCACGACGAAATCCAGGTCTTCGAGGACGATGGCCCCGATCAGGGCGGTCCGGCGCTTCGGCTCCACGACAGCCGTGAAGACGCCGTCACGGCCCAGGAGCTGCACATGCACTTCCTTCACCGCATCGCGCGTCGCGGTGTGGTTGTTGGCGTAACGGACTTTTACTTTTCCCCTGGCTGGCAAGCCGAGCTGCTTGACGACTTTTGCCGGCAGCACCAGGCGCGTGGCCCCGGAATCGACCACGCCGCTGAGGGTCAGCCGGCGCACCTTCTCCGGTTCCAATAACCCTCGCTGGGCATCGACGACGTCGACATGATTGGCCACTTCAAACTGGACAGCAAACCGTCCCACGCCGTTGGCTCCTTTGGCTCTCATAGGATTGCCTCCTGTTCCTCTGTCTGTCGCCGGCGAGATCGTCTCGACTCAGCTTAGCAGGTTGGGGAACAACTACCAGCCTGTGCGGCAGACCGTTATACTGCGGACAGGACAAGTATCCATCCCGAGCCGCATGCCTTTGATGAGTGAAGTGACGCACATCCTGTCCGCCATCGAGCACGGCGATCCGCACGCCGCGAAGCAACTGTTGCCGCTGGTCTACGACGAGCTGCGCCAGCTGGCGGCGCAGAAACTGGCGCAGGAGAAGCCGGGGCAGACCCTGCAGGCCACGGCCCTGGTCCACGAAGCCTATTTGCGCCTGGTGGCGAGCCCCGGACAAGCGGCACCGGGCCAACGCCCGCGCCTGGCTGTACGCCGCAATCTGCGATGCTCCGCCCTCGGCCGATTGATTTTTTTCGTGGCCCCCCTCCGGCCGAAAACTCGCATTGATTCTCGAACGGGGATCAAGGAGCCGAACTCGTGGACCGAGCCAAACGCGAACTGGATGACGTTTTCTGTGCCGCCCTCGAGTTGGCTCGATCAAGAGATGGCGGCAAAGCAAGAAGTCCCTCTGGAAGATCCAGAAGGTCCACTAGGTGGCACAAGCCGTGTCCTGCGTGGCGGTTCCTGGTACTTCACTCCGAGTTACTGTCGCTCCGCCCGCCGCTACATCCACGCGCCTGCCTACCGCCACGTCCACTTCGGGTTCTGCGTTGTGCTGTGGCCCGGTTTGAGGGCCCCGTAATTGCTCTCGTTAACGAGCAGAGTTTGGGAACGAGGAACAGGGGAAGCGCCAGCGAGCGGACACAGGAGTCCCTCGCTGGCACGTCGGGCTGGTATCACCCCCCTGCCCTGCTCAGTCCTGGACGGCTTCGCTGATCCGCTGGATCGCCGTTTTATCGCCGAGTTGCGTTAGCGCGTTGGCCGCGGCGCCACGCACCGCCTTGTCCGGGTCACGCAGCTTCTCGATCAGCGGCGCGATTGCTCGCCGACCCAGGCGCACCGCCATGTCCGGGTCCGCCTTGACCGCCGCCACCGCTTCCCCGATCGTCGCCCGGATCGCCAGCAGCCGCAGCACCCCTTGAATCAGGATGTAATCGAAGGTCAGCCGCGACAGCAGGACCAGGTGGCGTCCCCAGGGGGCGTCGAAATCGATCGCACTGATGTGGATGCCGTACAGGATGGACCAGTCGGGCAGCGCTTTGAGATAGGTTTTGTCGATGGCGAACCAGAACCAATCGCCGAAGTTCGTCGGGCCGTCTACTTTGAAAAGCTGATACTGCCACTGCACCTGCTGGAACAGGAGAGGGAAGAGGATGAGCAACTGCAACGCCGAGACAAGGGCCGTCCAGCGCAGGTCCGGCAGTTGGTCCGGGTCCCCGTGGGCGAGCTTCTTGACGATGGCGGTCCGTTCCTTCTCGTTGAGCACCCAGGCCCGGCCGATCGCGAGGACGCCGACGTAGCCAAAGGCGAGGGCAACGAGGGGGACACCGTGGATGGGCAAGGCGCCCACGACAGAGATCACCGCGAACAGGCAGAGGAGAATGGCATACCGGACGCGCGGGTCGCGGACCTGCGCACCAAAGGGAATAGCGAGCGAGGCAAACGCGTGGTCGAGGGCGGCGAAGACGCGCCCAACGCCCAGCCAAACGCCGAGGACCGGGGCCAGCACGCGAGACGTCGCCGACGGCCGGGGTGCGACCGGCGCTACCGCTGCCGCCAGCTGCTCCGCCTGTTGTCGTCGGCGAGCGAAAAAACGAACCGCCATGAGACTTCCCCCACGAGGCCAGCATCAAGGGAAGACGAACTCGTAATCGGCAGAGCGGCAGATCACGCTCGTCCGGGGCCGCTCCGGGCTGTCGATCACCACCACCGTATCGCCGACTCAAGCGTTCTGAAAATCGTCCCTCGAAACATTCATAGATGCCTTGAGGACGGCTGTCCAAGCGAAGGAGCCTTCCAGAACATGGTCGTATCAAAGTTCAACGTCGTGGCGGCGATCCTGCTGGCCGCCGGTGCGGCGACCCCCGATAGCCGCGGCGACCCGCTGCCGGCCGGTGCGGTGGCCCGCCTCGGGACGGTGCGGCTGCGGACCGGTAGCGACGTCCGTTCGGTCGCGTTCTCGCCCGATGGCAAACTGCTCCTCTCCACGGGAGGCGATAACGTCCTGCGACTGTGGGACCCGGAGACCGGCAAGTCGGTCAAGGAGTTCGCGGTCCCCCAAATCCCGGTCAGGCCGGCGTACTGCGTCGCCCTGTCCCCCGACGGCCGGACGGTTGCGGTCGGCGGTAACAATGCCTTCATCCGCTTGTGGGACATCAAAACGGGCGAGGAAGCGGCCCGACTGCACGGGCACAAGGAGACGGTCGACAGCGTGGCGTTCTCGCCTGACGGCAAGATGCTCGTCTCAGGGGGCCGGGACGAGACGGTGCGTTTGTGGGAGGTGGCGACGGGCAAGGAGATTCGCTCGCTCAGCGGGCACGGGAACTACAACGCAGCCGTGGCGTTCAGCCCCGATGGCAAGACCCTGGCGACGGGCAGCGTCGACAAGACGGTCCGCCTCTGGGAGACGGCAACCGGGAAGACGGTCCACACGCTCAGGGGACACCAGCTGGCCCTCACCGCGGTCGCCTTCGCGCCGGATGGCAAGACGCTCGCCTCTGCTGGCGGCGACAAGGTCATCCGCCTCTGGAATCCCGCCACCGGCAAGGAACTGCGACGCCTCGAGGGACACGAGAATTGGGTTCATTCCCTGGCGTTCTCCCCCGACGGCAAGGTGCTTGCCGGCGCTGCCGCCAGCTACGTGGAGAAAAGGCTCATGGCCGGCGAGGTTCGGCTGTGGGAAATGGCTTCCGGCAAGGAACTGCCGCGTCTCGAGGCCTCCGAGGGACCGTTCCGGGGGATCGCCTTCTCGCCGGACGGCACGACCCTGGCCGCAGGGGGGAGCGAGTACAACTTTATCCGGCTGTGGAACCTTGCGACGCGCAAGGAGCGCTTCCCCTCCGGCCACCAGGGCTCCGTCTGGCCGCTGGCGTTCGCGCCGGACGGTCGGGCCCTCCTCACCGGCGGTGAGGCCGAACAGACGCTGCGCCTCTGGGACGCGAGGACGGGGCGGCTGCGCCAGGCCGTCACCGGCTCCGGCGGGGCCTTCCTCCCGCAGGGGAAGAAGCTACTGGTCCTCGGCGGCGGAAAAGACCCGACGCTGCGCGCATTCGACCTCACGACGGGCCAGTTGACCCGGCCCGTTTCCTTCAGGGGAAGCGAAAGCATCTTCGCCCTCGCGCCCGACGGCAAGTGCTTCGTCACGGCTGACAAGGACGGTGTGATCCGCGTGTGCGAGGTGACGACCGGCAAGGAGTTGCGCCGCCTCGCCGGACAACATACGAGGGGCACTGACCGGGAACAGTGAGCCGGCCCATTGCCTGTCCTTCGCGCCCGACGGCCGGCTCCTGGCCTCAGCGTGTTTCATTCTTCGGGGAGGCCCAGTCCGCGTGTGGGACGTGGCGCGCAGCCGGGAAGTCGGCCAGCTGTCCGTACCGCAGCCCAGCCCCATGCGAACGGACTTCTGGTGCGTGGCGTTCTCCGCGGACGGCCGCGCCCTGGCGACCGCCGGCTGGGATTCCGTGGTCTACGTCTGGGAAGCGGAGACGGGCAAGCCGCGCTGCGTCTTCTCGGGGCACCAGGGCCCAGTCATGGCCCTGGCGTTCTCGCCCGACGGAACGCGGCTCGTCTCCGGGGGGGTCGACACGACGGCCCTGGTCTGGGACCTGACCGGCCACCACGGCGCCAACCCCGGTGCGGCGCCTTTGACGGCCCGTGAACTGCAAACGCTGTGGGCCGATCTCGCTTCTTCCGACGCCGAGCACGCGTACCGCGCCATCCAGGTGCTGTCGAGGTCCGCACAATCTGTGGCCCTGTTCAAGGCGAACCTGCGTCCCGTCGCGCCGATCGACCCGAAGCGCCAGGCCCGACTGCTCGCCGATCTCGACAGCAATCGCTTCGCGGTGCGGCGGAAGGCGGCGGAGGAGCTGGCAGGATTGGGCGAGGCGGCGGCAGCGGCCCTGCGCCAGTTGCTGACGAGTCTCCCGAGCCCGGAGACGCGACTCCGAGCCGAGCAGATCCTGGACAAGCTCGACCGCGAGGCAGCGACGGCGCGGCTGCGGATCGTGCGAGCGCTGGAGGTGCTGGAGCGGCTGGACACGGCGGAGGCTCGCGAACTGCTGCGGTCCCTGGCGAAAGGGGCCGCTCACGCCCGCCAGACCGAGGAGGCAAAAGGCTCGCTGGAACGCCTCGCGCGCCGGTCTCGACAGGGCGAGTGAGGGGCCGTTTGGCCGGGCCGAAGGGCGGTTATCAAAGTGGTGATCTTTCATCACTCTCTCATGAATGCGCGATTAGGATTTTACGTTGAAGGAGTGGGCGCCGACTCGTGCTGCGCGGTTTCCTCCGGTCTGCTGGCCGGAGGCGGGTTGAAATGGAATGGATGGAAGAACGCAGGAGATTCCAACCATGCGCGTCAAGTTCGTTGTGCTAGCCCTGTTCATGGGCTGCCTCGTACTGCTGCTGGGGCCGACGACGGGCCTGACGCAGTTCCAGGGCGGGAGCAATCGGGGTGGTGGCGGCTTCCAGGGCGGCGGCTTCCAGTTTGACCCGGGGATGATCTTCGACCGCATCTCGAACGGCCGTGCGACGATCAACATCTCCGAGATGCCCAGGGGGCAGGAAGAGATGCAGGCGTGGGCGCAGAAGCAGGGCATCACCAACGGCCAGATGACGCGCGATCAGTTCGTTTCCTATTCTCAATCGCCTGAAGCGCAGCAAGCCCGCGAGCGAATGATGGCGCAGTTCAGAGGAGGCGGCGGGAGACGTCCTGGTGGGCAGGCAACGCCTGGCGGCTCGACGCCCGGGGGGCCGGCCGCTCCCGGCGGAGCCCCGGGAGGCGGTCCCGGGGGTGGGCGCCCCGCCTGGGCCGGCGGCGGAGACCAGAATGCCTGGATGGACGAACGGTTCCGCCGGCTCGACAAGGATGGCGACGGCTACCTCAGCTATGAGGAGATGACCGAAAACCTCAAGGCCGAGAAGGACAAGTGGGACACGAACAAAGACGGCAAGATCGACCTCGCCGAGTGGCGTGAGTACCTCAAGGCCTTCGCCGAGCAGCGCCGCCAGGAGTCTAGTGGACCGGGCTGGCCCGGAGCGGGTGGGGACAACGGCCCTCCGGCCGACGGTTCCAGCGAGCAGGCCCCCAAGAAGCCCGAGCCGCGCAAGAAGGTGATCGTCTACCGTTCCGGCAAGTTGCCGCCGAATATCCCGGCCTGGTTCAAGGAGTACGACACCGACAATGACGCCCAGGTTGCCCTGTACGAGTGGAAGGACAAGAACCGCACCGTCGAGGATTTCCAGAAGCTCGACCTCAACGGGGACGGATTCATCACGGTCGAGGAGTTGATCCGTTCCGGGGCGATGGGAGCGAACACGACCACCGCGTCCGCTGCGGGGAACGCGCCGGACGGCACGTCCCCCGGTTCGACGCTGGCGATGGCGCCCGGGGGTAGTCAAGGCGGACTGGGCGGCCGGCCAGGTCGGGGCGGTGGCTTCGGCGGCTTCGACATGGGCACAATTTTCGATCGCATGGCACAGGGCCGCTCGACGATCAACATCGCGGACCTGCAAATGGGTCGCGAGGAAGCGCAGGCGTGGGCGCAGAATAAAGGCATCACCAACGGCCAGCTCAGCCGCGAACAGTTCACCAGCTACATGCAGGAGCGCATGCAGTCTTGGGGACGGGGCGGGGGGCAGGGTAGCGGGATCATGCCGGGCGGTGGGATGCCGGGTGGCGGACGCGGTCCCAATCGCGGCGGCCGCTTCGGCGGCGGGGCCCCGGGCGGTGGCTTCACGCCGGGCGCTGACAACGCTGGCGGCCAGAACCGCGGTGGCCGGCGCCGGGCCGGTGGTGGCGGCGGACAGTAAGCGGGCGAGCCGGCCAGGAAACGAGCAGGGCCGGCGGGCGCGGTCGACCGCGCCCG
>JACOUH010000483.1 GCA_016177925.1 Planctomycetota bacterium
CCTCCTCGGGGAAGAGTTCGTCGAAGTCGAGCCCGGCGCGCCGGCACAGCCGCGCTACCGCGCACATGAAGCCCAGCTGCTCGAGCCATACCGTCAGCCCGATGACGTCGCCCCCGAAGCGGCAGACGGTGCACTCGAAGCGCCGGTCGCGCACGAAGACCAGGAACGACAGGCCGACAGGCTCGCGGCACAGCGGGCAGCGCCCCGCCCGCAGCCACGGCGCCAGCTCCACCAGCTCGATGCCGTGCTCAGCGACGACGTCGAGAAGCGAGTTCGCCCGCTCGACTTCGTTCAACGACACCCGGTCCATGGCTCGCATTCGTTCTCTCCTCTCCTCGCAGCGCGTCGAACACGAGGTCCTTCATGCGCCGCAGCTCGTGCTTGAAGAGGCGTAGGTCCGTCAGGACAGGCCCGCGGTGGAACTCCTTGACCGCGTCCTCGACCCGCTCGCCAGCGAGGGCCACGTACGCCGTCGGGCGGCCATGCTGGCGGCGGATCTCGATCCCCGAAAGCTCGGCGCCCCTCAGCAGCAGGTGGACCGCCAGCACCAGGTCGTCCGTGTGGACTACGCCTCGGCCATTGCCGTCACGATCGAGGAGGGCCGGGTGGTACAGTGGGCCCGAGTCGAGGTGGGTCATCTCCTGGCTCTCCTCTCGCTCTGGCCGACGTCGGGGCTCCCTGCCAAGAGTCACCGGCGTCGGCCGTTTGCTTCACCTTCCAGAAGCTGTCAAGCGATCGACAACGCGTTGATAATATCGGCCATACGCCAATATGTCAAGATGACTTGTATCCTCAGGTCCGTGCCACGAACGCGCAAGACCTACATCGCACCCATCGACGAGAAGACCATCGGCCGGCGGCTTCGGGAACTGCGCCGAGCCCGAGGGTTGACGCAGGTTCAAGTCGCGACAGCGCTCGGCATCAACCAGTCCGTCGTTTCCGACTACGAGAACGGCACCGTTCGTCTCCACAGCGCCCTCTTGGCCGCGTTTGCCAAGGTTCTAGGAGCGTCGTCCGACGAGATCCTCGGCCTCAGGGCAGCTCAGGAACGCGACCCGGTGAGAGACCGGCGCTTCCTCAGGCGCTTGGAGAAGATCGATCGCCTGCCCAAGCGAGAGCGGCAGTTGCTGCTCGGCACCATCGACGCCATCCTCAAGAGCGCCGGGGTCGCCTGAGCCGAACCAGTCGATGAGCAACGCGAATTGTTCAATCTGCGGAAACTTTGCCGAGTTCGCACCCATTACGTCGGCATCAGGGGGGCTCCGCGCAGCAAGTCGCGTGGACTGCCGGACCTGCGGTACATGGAACTGCACGCTGCTCGCGAGCAGAATCCTCCCAGGCTACGACCGCGACGATCGGTATCGACTCTCTGGCCTGACCCGAGACGCCAACGCCCGGGGAGAAGTCCTCGAGCTTGGCGACGCACGCGCCCTCCTCGACGCAAATCCCGACCCCTCGCCACTCGCGCAGGCCGACCTCGTCCTTGCGTACCTCGCCAAGCAGAACAAGCCGGGTGGCCCGCCAGTGCCCCTCGACTCCGAACGCGACTACCCGATCGCCCGTACCCTAGGTCCCGATGGCTTGCGCTTCATCCTGAGAGGCCTCATGGAGGATGGCCTCATCGAACGCACAGACAAGTCCGACCTTCCGAAGTACAGGGTCCTGATGAAGGGCTTCCGTCGAGCGGAGGAGATCAAGAACGCCGCGCCCCCAGCGAAGCCCGCCAACTCCCCACCGCCACAAGCTGTCATGTCCGACCCGCCAACGGAGACCCGACAAGCAGCGACGCCAGCACCCGGCCAAGAGCTAGCCTCAGGCTCGAAGTTCCACACCTACCAGATCGAGGCCAAGCTTGGAGAAGGCGGCATGGGCGTCGTGTACCGAGCGCACGACACGCGACTCGGCGACGTCGTTGCCCTGAAGACGTTGTCGTCGAAAGCGGCCGCCGACCCTCAGAGACGCCGACGCTTTCTCGACGAGATTCGGCTGGCGCGTAAGGTCACCCACCAGCACGTCTGCAGGATTCACGACTTCGGTGACGGCAACGACGACGGAATCCTCTACTTCACGATGGAACTAATCGACGGCAGGACGCTCAAGCAAGAACTCCAGGCCAAAGGCCCCATCCCCGCGGAGGCGGTCATCGAGATCGGCATCTCCATCGCCGAAGGCCTCCAGGCACTCCATGAACGCAACGTCGTGCATCGAGACATCAAGAGCTCGAACGTCATGCGTGACGATCG
>JACOUH010000484.1 GCA_016177925.1 Planctomycetota bacterium
CCTGTAGGACGGATTTCCAATCCGTCCGGACGGATTGGAAATCCGTCCTACGGGGACAACAAGTCCTGCCGGTCGCCTAATCCGGCTTGCGTCTGGCCCCGGCTCGCGGCGAAGGCGAAATTGCTGCGGCAATTGGCCAACGAACAAGCTCCTTGACGGCCGACCCCGGCTCCGTCAGCGCAACTCCGGCGGCAGCGGCAGGGTCCCGACCACGAACGGGCCCAGCGGCGGCATCGTCTTCGCCAGCAGGCCCGTGCACAGGTCGACCGTCGTGCCGTCCTCGTTGTAGATCCGCAGCACCGGCAGCAGACGAAACGGATCGTCGTCCACGGAAACATGTCCTTCCGCGAGTTCCTGCTGCCAGCGCTGCCGCGCGTCCAGCTTCTCCCGCAGGACCTCTTCCGGGCTGACTCCGTCGGGCACCGGCCAGACGTGGACCTGGATCAGCACGAGTCCCCCGTGCAGCGGGCTGAACAGGTGCGTCCCCTCCTCGACGCGGGCCAGCGATACGGCGGTCAGCCCCCGCACAACAAGAGCTTCCCCCGCCTGGTCCGGGGAAACGATCACTCCTTTCGCCTCGAGCCCGCCGTGCCCCTCCAGCATTGGCTGGAGTGCCGCTGCAAGCCGATCGATCTCGTCCTCCGTGCGGAACAGGTTCTCGAAACGAGCTTCCGTCCCAGCCTCCATTCCCCGCCTGGGCCTGTGGTCCGGACGGTTGCTGCTCCAGAGGTAGACGACCGCTTGCTCTGGTTCCTTGCGATCGGCGCACTCCATCGCAAGGTGCAGCAGAGACAGCTCGTTGATCGCCTCCCGCAAGATTTCCTGGGCCTCTCCCTCACTGCAGGCCACGCTGTCGGCGACCAGGTCCTCGACGAAGAGGTGGATGTCCTGGGCCGCAGCCATCTCGCGCAGGATGTTTCGCTTGCAGTCGCCCTCGAGGAGCACGCTCATCGTCAGCTTCGACTTGCGCGGCAGGTTGCCGAGGTTCAGCGAGGCGATGCCCTGCGCCGAGCGGCGCTCCGCCTCGAGCCGGTCGGCGAGGGCGCGGACGCGATCACGCACGCTCTGCAGCCGCTCCTGCAAAGTGAAGTAGCGGAGGTGCTCGCCCGCCAGCGATGCCGCCGTGATCTCGCCATGCGGACGCAGGGGAGCGAGCTGCCCGTCGATGCGGTCCGCGGCGACCTTGATGCGCTCCAGCACGGCGGGGACGTCGCGCAGCGACTCGCGGGCCTTCGCCTCGGCCGATCGCTCGGCCTGGGCCAGCCCGCGGACGTCGACGGCGAGGCCGTTCCCCGACGGGTAGACGCCGACGACGGTGAGCGTCTCGTGTACGCCTTCGGCCAGCCGCGCCGAGATCGGCTGCGTCAGCTGTCGCTCCAGCGCCCGCTTCAGTGCCCGCGCTCCCAGCACCGAGTCGAAACCCTGGTCGACGACGCGATCCAGGGCCCGCTCGTCGATGCGCAGGATGCTCTTGCGCCGCAGCAGTCCCTCGCGCTGGAACAGGTCGCGGATCAGCAGTCGCGCAATGCGGCCGACGTCTTCCCGTCCGAGTCGATCGAACGGCACGATGCGGTCGAGGCGGTTGAAGAACTCCGGACGGAAGAAACGCTCGGCCGCCAGCGCGTAAACCTCTCGGTTGTGTCCGTCTTCCGCCTGGTAGCCGAGACTGCTCTGCGCCTCGCGGACGCCGAGGTTCGACGTCAGGATGATGATGGTGTTGCTGAAATCGACGGTACGCCCCAGGGCGTCGGTCAGTCGGCCCTCGCCGAGCACCTGGAGCAGCAGGTCGGACACCTCGGGATGGGCCTTCTCGATCTCGTCGAGCAGGACGACGGCGAAAGGCTGGCGGCGCACGGCGGCGGTCAGCAGGCCCTCGGGACTGTAAAAGGTGCCGACCAGCCGCGCTGCGGCGCCCGGCTCGATGAACTCGTTCATGTCGAAGCGGACCAACTTCTCCGTGTCGCCGAACAGGTACGTCGCCAGCGCCTTGGCACACTGCGTCTTGCCGACGCCCGTCGGGCCAAGGAAGAGGAACGATGCCAGCGGCCGTTCCGGGTCGTTGAGCCGCGCCTTGGCGATGCTGACGACGTTGGCCGCGGCCTGCAGTGCCGCCGGTTGGCCGATGACCTGGCGTTCGAGCGCCTGCGTCACCTCCTGCGGGTCGAGCTTGGTGCGCGTGTCGAGGAACGACAGGGCCAGGCCGCTCTGAGCGTGGAACTCGGCCAGGACGGCGTCGCGGCTGATGTCGCCGCGGCGGAACTTGACCGCCAGCCGACGCAGGAACATCGCCGCCTTGCCGGGGAACGACAGGTGACGGACGTAGCGTCGCTGCAGGTCGAGCACGGCGGGCAGCACGTCGAGGGCGAAGCGACAGCGGTGCTGACCCTCGAGCTGCCGCATGACGGCGATCTGGATGCGCAGGTTGTCGCGCTCGGTGGGCTCGTGTACTGGCAGGACGTGGAACAGGTCGGCGAAACCGCGGTCGCGCTCGCGCAGGACGCGGAAGACCTCCGGCGTCATCTCGGCGACCAGGCGCACGTCGCGGCGCTCGATATAGGGCTTCAGGACGTGAGCGACGCTCAGGTCGGACTGGCACGTCTGGCCGGCATAGTACAGGCCGAGGAAGTCGTCGAAGTAGAGGAGGTGGTTGCGTTTCTTTACCTCTTTCAGGATCGCGAGCAGGCGGTTCTCCCACTGGCCGACATAGGACATGCCGGAGATCAGCCGCTGCGGGCTGAGCAGCCAGACATTGTTCTTGATGCGGTGCGGGTCCTTGCGCTGCGCCACGGTGCGGAAGACATACTCGTGCAGGATGGCAGTCTTGCCGACCAGCGGCGTCCCCATCAGCAAGACAGGACGGCGGTCAGCGGCTCGCAGCAGCCGCGTCAGCTCTTCCACCTCGCGGTCGCGCAGGAGGACGCGATCGAGGTCGTCGGGGTAGAGTTGGTCGAGGCAGCGGCCGACACGGAACAGCTCGCGTTCGCCGTCGACGGTCCCGCTGTCGCCCAGCGCAGCCCGGCGCGCGTCCTCGGGCGATTCGAGCACCCGGGCGGGATGGATGTCGAGGTCGAGCGTTGTCACCCAGGCTGTCCCCTGCAGCGCGAACTGTTCCGGCGGGATGAAGTCGTCCTCGTCTTCTTTCTCGCGGGTACGGAAGTGGGCGGTGAGCACCTCGGTGGCGCGGTCGTGTAGCGTCTCGCCGCGGGCCAGTTCGGACCAGACCTCGGGCAGCGACGGAGCGAATGCGAGTCGGCGGCCCAGCGCATGGAAGGTGACGAAGAAGAAGCAGCCACGGCCGACGCGCTTGCGCAGTTCGAGGATCAGGTCAATGCGATGGTAATCGAGGTCGGGGCAGAAGGTGTACGCGGACAGCTCGTCGTGGCGCAGCTGCTTACCGAGGTGGCGCAGCTCCTTACGGAGGTCACGGGCTAGCAGATGCAGCACGCGTTCGAGCTTCTCGTGCTGCGCCACCGGGTGTGAGAAGAACAGCGGCCGAACGGTGTAGCTCTCGCGATGCGAGTGAACGTAGATCGGGATGGTGATGTTCATGTCTCACCCGCGGAGTAAGCCCCAACGAACGGTCGGGGCAATCCTGCGAGTCAATACTGAGCCAGGATAGCCCCCAACTCCGCGAAGTCATCCGGCTGATAGATCGTGCTGGGCTGATAGATCCGGGCGAGTACCCGCAGCAACTCATTCGCCAGCGCGCTTTGATTGAGTGCGCCGGACGCTCCCAGGTTGTGAAGGTGGCGAGCGAGGGCCGCAAGAAGCTCGTGCCCTCCGATGTCGATCAGGTAATCGCCCGAGGTGAGGAACGCCGGAACCTGAAAGCCCACGAGCAGGATACCGTAGCGAACTGCGATCGCCGCAGCCTGTAGGTCCGGGAGGGCGGCGATGGAACCGCACGTCTGGCACAGTCGACTCGCCTCTTGCTGCAACGCCGGCAGCCACTGCGCCTGTCCGAGCGTATGCGCCCCTGGGGCGGGGGCCGGCCGTGGGGGGCCGAAACTCACACTTCCGATACCGTTGATGTGCCGGACAAGCTCATCCCTCAGCACGCCCGCTGCGTGATCCTCGAGCAGGCTGCTTGCCAGAGATTGCAGAAGCGCTGACACGTCCATTTCGGTCGCTGGGAGCTGCGCTACCCACGGGAGGGGAAGCCTCGCGCGAAAATCGTTGAAGAGTTCGAGGACAACGCGCGGCTGAAGCAGGTAGTTCTCGATCTCATGCCTGCGCCAGATGAACGACCGTCCGGCGAGGTTGGCCCAGGTGGGTTGCGCCACCCCGCGCGGGCGATAATTGCGGTCCTCGACTGAAATGGCCACGTCGTGAGGAGAACGGCGTTCGAGATAAGCGCGGATGGCCCCGAGCCCTCGGTCGCCGCCTCCCGGAGCGATCAGGGCCCCCAGGTTGTGAGACTGGATAACGAGCACCTGGAGAACGCGCGAATCCAGTCCCTGGAGGGAGCCCTCACAGACGATATAAACGGCCACTACTCGGCTCCTGTTGCCTGGACCTTGCCCAAGTTGCCGAGATCAATGACCGCTTCCGGCTCGACCCCACCGAGCACGTAAGGGGCATGGGTGGTAGCGATGATCTGATTGCCCTCACCCATGCGCGGAACCAGGTAAGCGAGTTTACCCTGCCAGAGCTGATGCTGATTCAGTTCCAGTTCGTCGATCAGCACCAGAGACTGATGCATGTACTCGGCGACAAAGCGGATCAGCAGGAGAAGAACCTTCTTCTCCCCGCTGCTTAGGCCATCGTAGGTATACGAATTCTCACCATCGCTGAAGTACACATCGAATTCTCCCAGTTCATCCCGGACGGCCCCGACGATGCGGCGGGGAACGCAAACGCGGGCGTATCGCTCCTGAATCAGTTGAAATTCGTCGGGGCTCTGGTCCTTTGGGGCGATGGAAGGCACGAGGGATCGCAGCGCCATATCGATCAGGAGGGTGCGGGGATCGGTGGTTTGAAGTTCCTCGTTGTGCTGGGCCGCCTCCGCGGTCCCGTGAATGATGTTCCAAACCTGGCGCGAGATACTTTTCCCCAGGCCGGTGCGCTCCTGGTCAAAGGTGAATACGCCGCCGACCCGTTGGAACCAGCTCCAGTCAACGCGTCCTGTGGCAAGCAGCCGAGCGACCTGTACGCGGCCCTTGAGGAGAGTCCAGCCGAGGAGCGGTACGCATCGGGTGAACCCGTAATCCGATTCATTCTTCGGATCGGGGTAGGTCCAGGTGAGGGTGACCTCCGGGGCGTCGGGGACCGGCTGAGAGATGTCCGCGAGTTGAAAGAGTTCGCGCGTCGCTGCGATCTCCTCGGGACTGAAGCGAAGCCAGCAGGTGACGGTGGCATGGAGTGCCCCGCGCCGCACCACCCTTCGTGGAGTTTGCTTGAAACCCGGCCGCAGGGTGGGCATCTCGAGGGTAGGCCCCAAGGCAGCGGCAATCGCATCGAGGATGGTTGTCTTCCCGCTCGTGTTCGGGCCAACGAGGAGCGTCAAGTCACGAACTCGCCCCAGGGCGTCGGTGAAATCGAGTTCCAGCGGTTGAAGGGAACTTCCAAGGTGTCTAAAGTTCTCTATCCGCAATTTGGCTAGTTTCATGAGGCCTGCTCTCTTCAGGTGAGGATCGTCCCAGCGAACGGCGACGCAGAGTCTTGGGCATTCTACACGGCGCCCAACAAACGGAACTCGCCTCTCTCCGGACACACCCCGGCAGAGAGTAGGTTCGATGCCCCACACGAAGAAACTCCGAGGGGTCACACGTTGGTCAGCTCCTGGCAGGGGAGCAGAAAAGGTTGCCGCGGAAGATCCGCCTTGCCCTGTGCCCCCCTTCGTCGGTATAGCGCCGCGTCGGCGTGACGGCCCACGCCTGCCTGCTGGAGGATGGCGAGAATGGTGACCCTCCCGGCGTGCTCTCGCAAAGCCGTGTGGCTCCTCCCGGCCCTCGTGCTGTCCGGGCTGGCCCTGCGCTCTTTCCACTACTTGCGCGTTCCCGCCGTCTGGCACGACGAGGCGGCGTTGGTCGTGAACGTCCTCGACAAAGACTTCGCCGGACTGCTCGGTCCGCTGCGGTGGCACGAGGCCGCGCCCCCGCTGTTCCTCTGGGTCGAGCGGGCGGTCGTCCTCATCCTGGGCGATGACATCCTCGCCCTGCGGCTGTTCCCCTTCCTGGCGAGCTGCGCCGCCCTGCTGCTCATGGCCTCCGTCAGCCGCTCGCTGCTGCCGGCTGCGGCCGTGCCGTGGGCCGTCTTCCTCTTCGCCTTCGCCGACCCGCTCGCCTGGCACGCCTGCGAGGCCAAGCCCTACTCGTCGGACGTCCTCGCCGCCGTGCTGCTGCTTTACGTCTATTGCGCAGGCCGCCACCGTTCCCTCCTTTGGCAGTTGAGCGTCTCTGCGCTGCTGGCCCCACTGCTGATCTTCCTGTCCTACCCCGCCTGCTTCCTTTACGGCGGCCTCCTCGTAGCGCTGCTGCCGGCAGTCTGCAGGCAACGGACAACGGCCGTGTGCCTGGGATACACGCTGCTTGTCGTTGCCGTGGGAGCCTCGTTCCTGCTGCTCGTGCTGGGACCGGCTCGAGCACAGCACGATGACACGATCAT
The DNA here is from genome assembly GCA_016177925.1 of Planctomycetota bacterium. Taxonomy (GTDB): domain Bacteria; phylum Planctomycetota; class Planctomycetia; order Gemmatales; family Gemmataceae; genus JACOUH01. The sequence goes on from JACOUH010000484.1 coordinate 6,607, forward strand.
GATTCCGTGGCGCGGCTTCTTCCCCGAATGGGATCGCCCCTGGTCGGTGCCGTCATGGGCCGTTGTCTCGTCGCTCGAAATCGTCCGCTACTGCCTGCGGCCCCTCGGACAGCTCTTGCTCGTTCCGGCGCTCCTGGGGGCGATCCACTTCGCGCGGGGCGGGCGGCGCGGTCTTGTCGTGCTGCTGGTCGTGCCCGTGCTGCTGGCGCTGGTGGCGTCGTGTCTGCACCGCTACCCGTACGGGCCGGCGCGCGTGATGGTCTACGCCACCCCGGCGATCGTGCTGCTGATCGCCGCCGGCACGCTGGCCGCGTTCACCTGGCTGCGGAGAAGGGCACGGCTCGGCGTGGCGCTGCTGGTCGTCGCCCTGGTGATCCCGGGCATCGAAGCGCTCCGGGTCGTCTGGAGTCCCTGGCCGCGGGCCGACGTGCCGGGCGCGGCGGCCTGGATCGCCGCGCGGCGCCAGGCCGACGACCGCGTGCTCGGCAACGACTGGACGCACCATTACTACTTCCGCGATCTGGGACCGCTGTTTCAGAGCCTCGAGGACGGTCCCAGCGAGGATGTGGGGCAGGTCGCTGACCTGCCGGAACTGCTGGCAGGTCAGCGACCTGCTCCACGAAGGACGTCGGGCCGGCGCTGGGTCGTCTTCACGGCGCAGGTGCCGGCGGCGGAACGGCTCGCGATCGCTCGCACGTTCGCTCCTGACAGGTGGCAGGTCCTCGAGCGGCGTGACTTCCGCTTCACGACCGTGCTCCTCCTCGCCCCGCCCGGAGACCCCGTCCGGCTGGCGCGGGCCAACGACGCGGCAAGGACGTGGAAGTTCAGATAACAGGAAGGAATCCGGAATGTCGACGCTTGCGCGGGAAGGGCTGCGGCCAGCCGACCTCACGCTGCTCGGCCTTCTCTGCCTGGGGCTGTTCGGCTTCACGATGGCGGAGAACCAAGTCCTGACGACGCACGAGGCCGTACACTGCCAGAACGTGCGCGAAATGTGGGCCAGTCACGACTGGATCATCCCCACCTACGGCGGGCGTCCCTGGTTGGAGCGGCCGCCGCTGCCGCACTGGGCCACCGGCGCCTTCGTCGCCCTCATCGGCCGGCCCGAGCAAGCCTGGACATACCGCGGGGCCTCGGTCCTGGCGGGGGCCCTGATCGTCCTGATGACCGCCTGGATGACCGCCCACTGGTATGGCCGTGGCATCGGCATGCTGACGGGCGTCATCCTGGCCACCATGCGCGAGTTCACGCACTATGCCGAGGCGCCTGAGTGCGACATCTTCCTGTGCCTGATCGTCACCGCGGCGCTGGCCCTGTTCGTGCGCCTCGAATTTGGTCGCGGTGCCGCCGCTCCCGGCGAGCGCCGCTTCCTCGGCCGGCGGCCGTGGGAGGTACTGGGCTTCTTCGTTCTCCTGGGACTTATGAACTCCGCCAAGGGACTCTTCTTCGGCATGTTCTTCGCCCTGCTTCCCGTGGGCGGCTACCTGGCGTGGGAATGGAACGCGGATCGGCGGGCGTGCCTGCGCTACGTGTGGCTGTGGGGGTTCCTGGCATTCGCCGCGGCCGCGCTGGCCTGGCCGGTGACAGCCTACCTGCGCCACCCCGGCATTACCGAGTTGTGGATGGCCGACTACGCTGGCCGGGTCAAGGGCTACCTCGAGGAACCGGCCTGGTACTACCTCGTGATGCTGCCGTGGATTCTGTTCCCCTGGGCGCTGTCGGCGGTCGTCGGCCTGTGGGTTTCGCGTGAAGGTGAGCTGCTGCCGCGGCGGAGCCCGGCGCGGTTCCTGTGGTGCTGGGCGCTACTACCGGTTGCCTTCTTCTCCATCCCGAAGGGGAAGCATCACCATTATCTTCTGCATTGCATGATGCCGTGGGCGGTCCTGGCGGCGCTGGGGACGGCTCGCCTGTGGCAGACAGTGCTGGCCGCCCCGCGCTGGCTGCGGCATCCCGCGCTGGGCCTCGTCCTGCTCGGATTGCCCGGGACGCTGGCCGTCGTCCTGTTCCGTTCGCGATTGCCCGGCCCCGCATGGATGGTGCCGGCGCTGGCCGTCGCCCTGCCGGCGGGTGCCGCCGCCTTCTGGTGGGCCTGCACGCGCAGCAACGCCCGCCTGGCCGTGACGACCTTGGCGGTCCTGCTTGTCGCCTGTCACTGGCTGACCTACGACTTCGAGAAGCGCTATATGGACCGCTACCGCGACGACTCCGCGTTCGTCAAGGCGGTGCGGCGACAGGCGGCGGCGTCGCCCGACTGCCCACTCCTCGTCATCAACGACATCCACCCGCTGAACAGCTCGTGGTTGCTGTTCTATCTCGGCGACCGAGCCCGCCTGCTGCACAACCTGTCCTTCCTCCACGGCGACAACCTGCCGCGGGGCGAGGCCCTGGTGCTGGCACGGGCACGGGACGCGGCCGCCCTGGAGCAGTTCGGCTCCGCGAAGGTGGTGCTGCCGGGCGGCGTGACGCGTGGCGAGAGCGGTCCGGGCGACCGCTACGCCCTGTTCCGCCTGCGCTTCCACGATGACCTTGCCCGTTGCCGGTCTGACGTGTACATCTCGCCGATGCAAGCGACCGGCCGCGCCCCGGGGCCGTTCCTGCACGTACACTGACAACCGGCGGGGCGTTTGCTATCGTGGTCAGAGTTCTACTGGACGCGGGCCCGTCTGACACAAGCCCGGAGCGCTAGCGACGGGACGTCCCCGCGCTGGCGCTTGGGGCTAGTTTGGCCCCCGCGCTGGCGCTTGGGGCTTGTGTCAGCGCTCCCCGCGTTGCGGATACTGCCGTTGCCCCGAGAGCAGCACTGATGAACAGCCAGCCCCTGGACACGCCGCTGCCCGACATCGTCGGCACCAGTTCCGCCATGCGCGAGGTCTACCGGCGCACGCGGCTGGTCGCGCCAACCCGTGCCAGCGTGCTCATCGTCGGCGAAACTGGCACCGGCAAGGAACTGATCGCTCGTGCGATCCATCGGCTCAGCCCGCGCGCCGACGGCCCCTATGTCCGCGTCAACTGCGGCGCCCTCAGCGAAAGCCTGCTGGAGAGCGAGCTGTTCGGCCACGTCAAGGGTGCCTTCACCGGCGCCATCGACAACAAGACCGGCCGCTTCGCGGCGGCCCACGGCGGCACGATCTTTCTCGACGAAATCTCCAGCATGAGCGCCAAGCTGCAGGTCAAGCTGCTGCGCGTCCTGCAGGAGCACGAGTTCGAGCGCGTCGGCGAGGCCCGCACCATCCGCGTCGACACGCGTGTCGTGGCGGCGACGAATCAGCTACTTGAGGAGGAGATTGAGGCCGGCCGATTCCGCGAGGACCTGTACTATCGTCTCAACGTGGTGCCGGTCTATCTGCCGCCCTTGCGCGAGCGGCGCGAGGACATCCCCGCCCTGGCCCGCTTTTTCCTGCGCCGCTACTGCGAGGAGAACTACCGCGAGACGCCGGAGCTGCCGCGCGAGGTGTTCGAGGTGCTGATGCCCCACGACTGGCCGGGCAACGTCCGCGAGCTGGAGAACTACGTCGAGCGGTCGGTGGTACTGTCCAACGGCGGGCCGATCACGCCGGACCTGGTGCGGCCCGTCAGCCGCGGTGAGCTGGCGCACGTCGGTATGCGCCGGCCGGGGCGGTCCGGCGGCGATCTGCCCGCCCTTATCCAGCAGCTCGTGCAGACGGCCATTCAGAGCATTCCCGCGGAGCAAGGCGACCTCATGGAGCGCGTCGTCAAGGGGGTCGAGCGCGAACTGATCGAGCAGGTCCTGGTGTTGTGCGGCGGGGTCCACGTCAAGGCGGCGGAGCGTCTCGGCATCAACCGCAACACCCTGCACAACAAGGTGGACGCCTTCAACAGCAAGCGCTCCGCGGCAAAGGACTGAGCAAACCTCGCCCGCCACCGTCAGCGCGACAGCGTGGAAATGCGCTTGGTTCCAAGCAGCACCTGGGAACAAGGGAGAGCAGCGCTGCTCGCCACACACGAAAGCTCTCGTTCGCCACGACTTTTTCCTCGCAATATGTTGATCTGTTCAGTAGAATGAAATGAAGTTTTGCATTGCATTGCATTCGCGCCACCCACTGGGCTTTGCCTTGAAATGAATCTTTCAAGGGGGGTTTTATTTCATTACGCCCCCTTTCGTTGTAAGGGCAGGATGGCCAGCTCCTCTCCCTTTGGCTCGTTGGGCCAGAACTCCGCCTCCATCCCCCACTCGATCTGCGACTGGATCACCCAGCAGCAGCTGTTGTGAGCCAGGAACGTGCAGAGTACCTCGTTCTTCCTGGCGACGTCGGTGCGGCTGCGGACGTGGTCGCGGAACTTCGCCTTGACCCTGCTGAAGGTGCTCGCGGCATTGCTCCGCTTGGGGTAGGTCTTCACAAACTCTTCCCGGTGGAAGCGGGAGTAGCAGAAGAGCCGCTCCAACGCCCCTCCCCCATGGCTCACGGAAGACGTTGGACACCCCGCCCTCGCTCAGCACCTTCACGCCGTCGTTGGGTTGATGCGGGCTTCTCCTGAGAACGGCTGGGACTTCTGCATGCGCCTGCTTGACCGGGCGTATCCAGGACGGGGACCCTCGATCCAGCTGGACTTCTTCGACGTCGGTTGGCCCACCGCGCCTGCGCGGCCCGCCTCGCAATCTCCTTCCGCTCCTGAGCAGACAACGTAAGGGCGCGTGCGGGCCCCCCTTCGTGCCGCCGAGGCGACCCAGCGCAACGGCGGCAGGGTTCTTGCCGCCCGGCGGGCTTTCGGCCGGCGTCGGCTCGGACCGGGTAAGCTCAGGCGCGACGGGTTGCTTCACTGCTTCGGGTTTTTTCTTGCTTGAGCGTTTAGGCAGGGTGCCATGAGGCCGCGCTCGTGCCGAAGTAACAAGGCCCGGGGGGGAACCGTTCCCTCCGGGCCTTTTCATTGCATCCCGGCCGATTCTATTTCATTTCCGAATTTCTGGGCAAAGCCGGGAAGCACCGCAGAAACGCTCAACGCCCCCAGCGGTCCCCGGCCGATCGCCTCGCTCCCATCGCCGACGCGCGGGCTGACCTGAAGACACCGAAGACAGCACGAAACGATCTCTGGCCCCTTGACGCCGTCAATCCGGGTGTGTCTAATCACATGGCGAATGAGTCCTTTTCCGACCACACCGACGACGAGAATATGTTCTGAGCGCTTGGCAGATGCAAGAGCGTGTCCGACCACGCCTCAAGCACCCCCGCCCGAGGATGTGAAGCGGGCCCCAGCAGGAGCGCCCCTTTGCTCCCCCGCGGCTCTTCCGGAAGGCCCGAGCCATGACAAAAAAGGTGAAGCGTGCCATTCCCATGCCGGTCTGGGCGGTCTGTGCGCTGGCCGCGTTCGGGGCCCTGGGCTGGCTTGGGTTCTGCTTCCTCCTCGGGAAGTTGAGTCCCGAGACAGCCCTTGCCGGGGTGTCTGCGGCCGGCGTGGAACTTTCCAAGGCACTGTTCATCTGCTTCACGGCGGGCGTGGGGATCAGCTGGTTGTTGAAACAGATCACCGAAGACACCCCTGCCACCGCCTTGGAGAATGCGGGGATCAGCACGATCTACGCCGCCCGCGAGGAAGCGACGGAGGACATCCTCCGTCTGGTGCGAAACAGGAACGTCAGGAGACTGGACATCATCGGCATCTCCCTGCGGGACTTCCTCCACCTCGGCGGCAGGCTCCGTCAGGTCTGGAGGGCTATCTGCCGGCGGCTGGAGGACGAGCAGAGGAGTGGTGTGCCCAGGCAGGAGAGGTTCCGCGTCCGCATGCTGATCCTGCACCCGAAGTCGGCGGAAGGCCGGTTCCGGCACTACGTGGAGCAACAACAGATGGGGGAGACGGGAATCCCGTTCGACATCCCGCAGTCGGTCGGAGAACTCCGCCGGGTGCAGCAGGACCTCACCCAGGGTGCCCAGCCCACGCTCCAGTTCCGGCTCTACGAGCATTGTCCGTTCGCGTTCATCCTGCTGAGCGAGACGGAGGCCTATGTCGAGCAATACGGATACCCGGACCTGCGCAAGAGGAGGTCGATGTCCCTCATCAAGTATCTGAGCGATGCACCACAGTATGGCGAGTTGGAGTATACCTTCGACGTCATCTGGGACCACGCCCCTGAAAGCGAGCCCGCTGACAGTGACGTTGGAACGGCGGCCGCGATCCAGGAGGCCCGGATCACGAACATCTTCCGGCGCGAGCAGCGAAGCGACCTCTCCATCGCGCAGTACAAGCGCCTAAAAGAGGCAAAGAGCGGTGACACGATTAGCATCCTCGCGATCACCGGCCGGTTCTATTTCAGCTTCCCGCGCGAGGGGGTCCTCCGTGACATCACGAAGGAGGGGGAAGAAGGGGCGAGGGTGAGATTCGCCCTGGTGAACCCCATTTCTCAGCAGGCCATCTTGCGTGCGGTCGCGGACAACTCCCCCCCGGAGGAGATCAAGCGGACCCTCGTGGGATGGAACTGGGAGAGGCACAGGAACAGCAGGCTGTTTCAGGACGCCCAGGAAAGTATCCAAAAGGGGGATGCCTTGATGGCGCAGGGCTACCGCTTCGAGATGCGCCTGTATTCCGGGGCCATTGCCTGTGCCCTGCTGTTGACCCGGACCGCGAATTTCATCGAGCAGTATGTCTACGGCAGGAGCAAAGAGTTTCAGCAGGGGCGCGTCCTCGGTGGGGAGTACCCCGTCATCCAGTACGAGGTCGAGGACGGGGCAGAACCCCGGATCGAGCACGAGGTGCTCGCCGCCACGTTTGACGTCCTGTGGGACTCGTACAGCATTAGCGTGGAGGAGTACAAGAGGCGCCTGGAAGAAGCGGAGTTCCAGAAGAACCTGGAACGGC
>JACOUH010000193.1 GCA_016177925.1 Planctomycetota bacterium
AAAGTATGAAGGATGAAGGATGAAGGATGAACAGAAGAACGCTCATCCTTCATCCTTCATCCTTCATCCTTCATCCTTTCTCGTTGGGGTCGCGGGGGATCAGGTCGGCGAGGCGGCGAACGATGTCGTCGGGCTTGACGCCTTCGGCCTCGGCGTTGAAGTTGGTGATGATGCGGTGGCGCAGTACCGGCGGAGCGACGGCACGGACGTCCTCGCAGGAGACGTAGTAGCGGCCATGCAGAACCGCCCGTGCCTTCGCCGCGAGGATCAAGAACTGGGTCGCCCGCGGCCCGGCGCCCCAGGTCACGTAGTCGCGGATGAAGTCGGGCACCTCCGTCGCGGACGCCGCGGCAGGCCGGGGCCCACCGCCCGCCGGGACGGCCGACGGCACGACTGCTCCCTTCGCCACCTGGCTCGACTTGCGCGTCAGTCGCGTGAACTTCATCGCGTAGCGGATCACGTACGGCGCCACCGGCACCTTCCGCACGATGTCCTGCATCTCCAGGATGTCCGTTGCCGACAGCACCCGCTCGAGCACCGGCGCGTGTATCGACGTCGTCATCTCAACGATGCGGAACTCCTCCTCCTCCTCGGGGTAGTCGACGAAGATGTTGAACATGAAGCGGTCTTGCTGGGCCTCGGGCAGCGGATAGGTGCCCTCTTGCTCGATCGGGTTTTGCGTCGCCAAGACGAAGAACGGCTCGGGCAGCTTGTGCCGGTTGCCGCCGACGGTTACCTGCTTTTCCTGCATGGCTTCGAGGAGGGCGGCCTGCGTCTTGGGGGGCGTGCGATTGATCTCGTCGGCGAGGATCACGTTGGCGAACAGCGGGCCGTGCAGGAACTTGAACAGCCGCTGGCCGGTTGCCTTGTCCTCCTGCAATACCTCGGTGCCGGTGATGTCCGACGGCATCAGGTCGGGCGTGAACTGGACGCGGCGCCGGCGGCGCCGGCACGGTTTCGACCGGCTCATCCGGCTCGAGCAGGACCGCTCCGTCACCGGAGAGCCAGGTCCCGCAACCGCACAGTCGGCGGCCCCCCTCCGGGACTTGCATCAGCAGCCCACACGTCTTGCACCGGATGTTTGGCATGGGAGGATTCCACTCGTTGCCTGTCGACAGGGCCACACCCCGTTCGTCGCCGGTCGGACGGGCCCACCTGATCGATTGTAACCGATGGGCCGGCCAGAAGAAGCGCTCTCCCACGGTTTATTAGCCCGACGCGCCAGCGAGGATTGAAATCGTCCCCTCGCTGGCGCGTCGGGTTAATAGCCCGACGCGCCAGCGAGAGTGCCCTGCGTCAGCGCAACTTGCGGACGAAGATCGGGCCGAATGGGTCGTCCGGCGGCGCGTAGTGCAGCCAGAGCGCGGCACCAAGGCCGAACAGCAGCAGATAGGCGAAGAACGTGGCGACGGCCGACGGCGACCAGAACTTCAAGGCGCTGCCGGCGAACTTGTTCAGCCGGATCTTTGCCCCCATGAAGTCGACGCTGCACAGCTCGTCGAGGACCAGGTGCGACAAAAAGCCGAGCATCACGCCGCCCGCAACGAACCAACGTACCACCTCGTCGCTCGTGTTGTAGACCAGGTACACGCCCAGCCCGGCGATCAGCATGCCGGGAATGCTGTGGAACATGCCACGGTGGACGGTGTAGCGTTTGAAGACATTGGCGACCCCGTAGCGGATGAACAAGTAGATCAGCGCCACGAGGACGATGGTTTGCTCGACACTGAAGCCAAGCAGGCGGAGGCGGTGCAGCAGCAGCAGCGGGATGATGGTTGCGGCAAGGCCGAACAGCTCGCGCACGGGCACGCCGCTGTCACTGTCGAGGTCGGGCAGTAGTCCGCCGAGCGTCGCAACACCGGCGCCGAGCATCGCCGGTCCCCAGTCGAGGTTGAGGAACCAGGAGCCCGTGGCGCCGTAGGCGGACCCCAGGACAGAGGAAAACATCAGGTGTCCACGGTAACTGGCCATGGCGCGTCCTTTCCGGCTCTCGGCCGACCGGGGCGCCCGCGAGGCGCCCGCCCTGGCATCCTGTACCGCAAGTGTGCCTTTTGTGCCAGGCCGTCTTGGCGAGCGCGTGTCGTTGCCGAAGGACAGCGTAAAATGGGCAACAGACGCGGGCAGGCCCGGCCGATAGGAGAGAGGTCGCACCGCGCCGAGTAAGGAGACTCCTCGTGCCGTCCGAACGCGCCAACCACTACGCCGCCCTCGCCGACGACGTCCGTGCCTTCCACGATTACCTGCGTGCCGAACGCGGCATGGCGCTCAACACGCTGTTGGCCTACGGTCGTGACCTTGACCGTTTCGCCGGCTGGGTGGCCGGCGGCGGGCTTGCGGACTACCTGAAGCCGAGCCTGCGCGACTTCGGCCACTACCTCGCCTACCTGCGCGAGGAGAAGCTTGCCCCGCGCAGTGTCGCCCGGCACCTCGTCGCCCTGAAAATGTTTTACCGCTTCCTACGCCTGGAGGAGCGCATCGGCGACAGCGCCATCGAGTTGCTCAGTTCGCCGTCGTTGTGGCATCGCATCCCACAAGTCCTCAGTCCCGAGGCCGTCACGCGCCTGCTCGAGTCGCCGCTGTCGCTCGATCGCTTCTACCTGCGCGACCGGGCCCTTCTTGAAACGCTCTACGCCACCGGGGCAAGGGCGTCGGAGGTCGTCGGGCTCAAGCAGGAGGACCTGTATCTGGATGGAGGGTTTTTGAAGTATTTCGGAAAGGGCGGCAAGCAGCGCGTGGTGCCGCTGGGCCGGCCGGCGGTGGCGGCGGTGCGCGCCTACCTGGGCGAGCAGCGGCCGCGACTGGTGGCGGCGAACCCCGAGGCGCCGTGGGTCTTCGTCAGCCGTGGCGGACGAGCCTTGACGCGCGAGATGCTCTGGGTGCTGGTCAAAAAGTACGTCCGCCGCGCCGGCCTGCACGTGAAGGTGAGCCCTCACACGCTGCGGCACAGTTTCGCGACGCACCTGCTGGCGGGTGGCGCCGACCTGCGTACCGTGCAGGAGATGCTCGGTCACGCCAGCATCTCGACGACGCAACACTACACGCACGTTGACCGCGACCGCCTCAAGGCGATCCATCGCCAGTTCCACCCGCGCGGCGGTGAGACGAAATCCTGACGGAGGACGCCGGTCTGGCTCCTTCCGCGTGATCTCGCTACACTCCTTGCCAGGTCAGGACCGACATAGCAAGGAGGTGGTCGTGAAGAACGAATGGCTCGCAAGGATTGCGGCAACCCTGGGCCGTTGCCGGACGTGGCTGCGCAGAGATTTCGACTACCGAGCCGCCTACCGGCGCGCCGACCTTGATCGCGATTACTGGAGCATCGTCGGACCGGCCAGCCGCGACGAGTTCGAGGCCCTCGGCCGCGGCAAGCGCCAGGTCCTCATCGACCTTGGTCTGACGCCCTCGGCTTGGGTGCTCGACGTCGGCTGTGGCACCGGCCAATTGACCGAGGCGCTGCTCGACTTCCTGGGCCCCGACGGCCAATACTGCGGCACCGACATCGCCCCCGAGGCGGTTTCCTTTTGCCGCCAGCGCTTCGATCGGCCGAACTTCGTCTTTCTGCAGAGTGAGATGACCCGCCTGCCGATCGAGGATGCGGACTTCGATTTTGTCTACTTCGGCAGCGTCTTCACGCATCTGTATCCGGGAGAAATCCGTGATCTGCTGCGCGACGTCAAGCGGTTGCTCGGCGCGGACGGCCAGGTCGTCGGGGACGTGTTTGTCGGCGATGCCCCGGACGGGTTCGCGGGCAACCGGGGGATGGTGATCCTCGACCGGGGTCATCTCCTCGGAACGTTTCGGGAAACGGGGCTCGACTTCGCCCCGCTGCGGAGTTGGACATGGCAACCCGGGATCGAGCGGGTGATCTATCGTTTCACCCAAGCGGTCTCCGCTGCCGCCCCCACTTGCTGAGAGTCCCGCGGCTCACTCCTTCCCCCTCGGGGTGTTGTCGTCCACGGTTTCGCGCACCGGCTTGTCGGCGATGGCAACGTCCTTGACGCGGACCTTGCGCGAGCTGTAGCGGACCTCGACGCGGTACTTGCCGGGAGCCAGCGCGAAGCGCGCCTCCGCCTCCGCCTGCATGGCGCGGCCGTCGCCGCCAGCGATCCAACGCGTCCCCAGCGACTTGCCCGTCGCATCGGTGATGCGGACGCTGGCGCCGATGGGACAGTCGGGACCGCTGAAGCGCACTGTGAGCGGGGCGAGCTTGCCCTTCAGTTTGCTCAACAGAGCGACACACGGGTCGCCCTCGGCGCCGATCAGTACCAGGTCGACGTTGCCGTCGTTGTTGAAGTCGGCCGCCAGCACGCCCTCTGCCTTGAACTTCTGCTCCAGCCCCAGATCGTGCGTCGCATAGTGGAACTTGCCATCTCCCTGGTTGAGGTAGACGCGCACCAGCCCTGTCTTGCTCGTCACGATCAGGTCGGGCAGGTTGTCGTTGTTGAGGTCGGCCCAGATGGCAGAGACGCAATCGGCCCGCAGCTGGGCGAGGTCGCCCGCCTGTGCTGTCACGTCAATGAACTTGCCCTTGCCGTCGCCCTGGCAGAGTTGCACGGACGGCGGCGGGAACAGGCCGATCGGCGACGGCCGCACGCAGGT
>JACOUH010000194.1 GCA_016177925.1 Planctomycetota bacterium
ACGTGCTGGGCACGCCAGCCTACATGAGCCCGGAGCAGGCCGCCGGCAAGAGCCACGAGGCGGACCGCCGCAGTGATGTCTACAGCCTCGGCGTTGTCCTGTATGAGTTGCTGGCAGGCGAGCTGCCGTTTCGCGGCTCCAAGGGAATGATCCTCTACCAGGTGCTGACCGAGGACCCGCGCCCGCCGCGCCGGCTCAACCCGAGAGTGCCGCGGGACCTGGAGACAATTTGCCTGACGTGCCTGCGCAAGGAGCCGGAGAAGCGCTACGCCTCGGCCGCGGCGCTGGCCGACGACCTGGTTCGGTATCAGCACGGCGAGCCGATCCAGGCGCGGCCGGTGGGTCGCCTCGAACGGGCCGTCAAGTGGGTGAGACGCAATCCGGTGCTGACCGGAGCGGCGCTGGCCGTGGTGCTGGCCCTGGCCGTGGGCATGCTGGTGAGCTACCTGAAATACCTCGACGCGGAACAGCAAAAGGGCATCGCCCTGGAGAAAGAAGGGGTGGCGTTGAAGGAAGCCGAGAAGGCGAACAAGGCCCGGGACTTCCTCGTCAGCATCTTCAAGCTATCGGAGACGGACGTCAAAGGGGGCAATGTTACCGCGCGGCAAATACTGGCGGAGGCGGAGAATCGCATTCCGGCCGAGTTCGCGGACCAGCCCGCGCTGCGTGCCGATCTGATGACGTCCATCGAGCAAGTGAAGCGCGGCATTGGGCGGAGAACTCCCCAGGCCATGCTTCTGGAGGTGCGTGGCAGGGTGCAGTTGCAGTCGGCCACGGGGGTGACCAAGGCGGCGGTTCCCCAGGCCTTGGTGAATCTCGACGATCGCCTGTCCCTGTCAGCCGACGCCCAGGTGCAGCTAGTCTTCCTGTCGGACCTTCACAAGGAGCGTCTCAAGCCGGGCCGGAAGGTGACCGTCGATTCCAAGGGCTGCGAACCGGCGGACGCGGTCCTGGAGCGTGACGCCAGCGTCCTGATGACGTTCGTGAGTCTGCCGAAGGGAACGTTCTACATGGGCTGGGACGGCCAGAAGAAAGGCGTGAAGACAGAGATCAAGGCGGGCTTCGAGATAGCCGTCCACGATGTAACGCAAGGGCAGTGGCAGGCGGTGATGGGCAACAACCCCAGCTGGTTCTCACGCAAAGGCTACGGCAGGAACTCTGTTCTGGACATCTCGGACGAGGAGTTGAAGCTGTGTCCGGTGGAGATGGTGTCGTGGAACGATGCCCAGGAGTTTATCAAGAAGCTGAATGAAAAAGAGCGTGACCGTGGTTATTTGTACCGCTTGCCGAGTGAGGCGGAATGGGAATATGCTTGTCGGGGAGGGGCTACTTCTGAAGAAGAATGCTCGTATCACTTCTATTTCGACAAGCCGACGAATGACCTGTCTTCCGAGCAAGCAAACTTCATCGGTCATTTTCCGTTCGGCAAGGCGCCGGAGGGGAAGTACCTCCAGCGGACAACGCGGGTAGGCGCCTACCCCCCGAACAAACTGGGGCTGTGCGACATGCATGGCAACGTGTTGCAATGGTGCGCCGACGGCTTTGAAGGGGACTCGGTCCGGGTGTTCCGGGGCGGCGGCTGGGAGGACTTCGGCACCGACTGCCGGGCGGCGTACCGCTTCTGGCTCCCGCCGGCGTTCCGGCTCAGCGGCCACGGTTTCCGTCTTGCCCGCGTTCCCGTCCGGTAGTCAAGCTGGCAAGCCAGAGCGAACGCTGGCGGAGCCCAGCGGGCGGCGTCGGAGCGAGCGGAGACGCAGCCCGCTGTGCCGGAGCGGGCGTCGACCGCTGAGAGCGGTTCACGAACGAGGGAAAAGCGTTGTGAGGCAATCACCATGAGCGAGCGAGAAAGTCCGCAAGAATTCGCCGAACGGATGAAGGTCTTCTTGAAGAACCGGGAGGAGTTTCCCGAGGAGGAACTCCTGAGATACGCGGGACAGTGGATTGCCTGGAGCCCCGACGGCACCGCCATCGTGGCAAGTTCCGCCGAGTCCGAAGCCGTCGTCTATCAGACCTTGCAAGCCAGGGGATACGACCTTGCGAAATGCTGCGTCGGTTACATCGATGCCGACGCCGTGGACCTCGGCGGAGCCTTGCTGTTCGCCGAGGAGGATGCCGAAGCGACGCAAGGCGAGGGGCCTCGCTGAGGCGACAAGATGCCCCTTCATTTTCCCTACCTCCGGCGTCCGTCCCGCCGGCCCGTCTTTCCTCTCGGGGGCGCTCTGTATCGCTTCTTCCCCATCTTTCCCGTGATCATCAGCACGGCTCACGGTTCCATCGTTCGAGACGCCTTGCTGGACACCGGGGCCAACGACACGGTCTGTCCCGATATTCTCGCTCCGTTGCTGGGGCTGGATCTGACCAATGCTCCCGAGGGAGAAGCAAGCGGTGCGGGCGGATCGGTCCTCCCCGTCCGCTATGCGACGGTGCGCCTCCGCATTACCGACACCAAGGAAACCTGCGAGTGGGACGCGCTCGTTGGCTTCGCTCCGCTCGGGATGAGCCGTGCCTTGCTCGGCCAGACCGGCTTTCTGCACTACTTCGACGTCTATCTGCTCAATCCGTTCCGCGAGATCATTCTGACTCCGAACAGCTCCTTCGGCGGCCAACACACCCTTCATTGAGCTGTATCGCAGCAAGGACGCCGTAGGACGGTTTTTCAAACCGTCCGGACTTCACGCATGGACGGTTTGAAAAACCGTCCTACAATTCCACGGCGCTACGCTTGTTGCCTTGTTGCCCGTCCCACCAGGCTCTGTTTGCCAGTCGGTCTGAGGCGTAGAATAGGGCCAACGCCCCGCCCGCTCCCTGACCTTACTCATCACGGTCGAAGAGCCAGGCCAGTCGTTGACCCGGCGGACCGCCCCAGGGCAGTGGCTAGATAGCTCCAGGGCGAGGGGAAAGTAGTGTGGGTGTGCCATGCTTTCGCGGCCTTCGCTGGCAGGGTCCTTGTCCCCGGCAGCGCGGGCCGCGAAAGCATGCCACCCCCGACATTTCACTTTCCCTCTTGCGGGCAGCTCTTTAGACGGGCGGCTTGGCCCTGCTGGAGCTGACCCTGGCCCTGGCGCTGGGGACGGTCAAGGTCCGGGCCCGGGTCCCCGACAAGGCTGGCAACGAGGGGACCTCCAGCATGCAGAGCACAAGGCGAGCCTCGATCTGACCACGGCGGAGGGCATCGCTCGCGGCGGACGGCGCGGGGCAGTCGTGGCCCCGGGCAAACCAGACGTCAGCCGGCTGTGGCAGATGATCCAGAAAGAGCGGATGCCGCCCGACGAACCGCTGCCCGACGCCGAGCGCCGACTCGTGCGCCGCTGGATCGAGGAGGGCGCGCCGGGACTCGACCAGACGCGGATCGCTGGTCATTGGTCCTACCGACCGCCGCTGCGACCCCGTGGGGCAGGCTTCCAGCCTGCCGGGCCAAGGCAGGCTGGAAGCCTGCCCCACGGAGTTGCGCGGACGCCCATCGATCGTTTCCTCCTTCTGACGCTTGAGAAGAAGGGACTTTCCTTCGGGCCGGAAGCGGACCGGACAACTCTTCTTCGCCGCGTCCACCTCGACCTGACGGGCCTGCCGCCAACGCCGGCCGAGGTCGACGCTTTCTTCGCCGACCACTCCGCCGATGCCTACGAGCGCATGGTCGAGCGCTGCCTCGCCTCGCCGCGGTACGGTGAGCGCTGGGGGAAATACTGGCTGGACGCAGCCGGCTACGCCGACTCGAACGGCTACTTCAACGCCGATAGCGACCGGCCACTGGCCTGGCACTACCGCGACTACGTCATCCGCTCGTTCAACGCTGACAAGCCCTATGACCGTTTCGTCCGCGAGCAGCTGGCCGGCGACGAGTTAGCGGGCTACGTGGCGGGCGGCGACGTCACGCCGGCGATGGTCGAGCCCCTGACCGCGACGCACTTCCTGCGCAACGCCCCGGACGGCACCGGCGAGAGCGACGGCAACCCCGACGAGGTCCGCATCGACCGCTTCACGGTCCTCGAGGGTAACCTGCAAGTCGTCATGAACTGCCTGCTCGGGGTCACGGTGCAATGCGCCCGCTGCCACGATCACAAGTTTGAGCCGTTGACTCAGGAAGAGTATTATCGCCTACAAGCGATCTTCTATCCCGCTTATTGTCCGGAGCGCTGGGTCAAGCCGAACGACCGCACGGTGATGCTTGCCACCCGCACCCGCCGCGAGGAGTACCAGCGCCGGGTCAAGCATGTCGACGATCAGGTCAAGATCCTCAAGGAGAGCCTGGCGGTCCTGGCGACATCGCTACGCGCGCAGCTCGTCGAGGAGCTAGCCGCCAAGAAGCCCGCCGGGCCGCCGAAGGTCAGCGACGACGACCTGGCGCGGCGGTTTCCGGAGTATGCCGCCCTGCGCGAGCAGATCCAGAAGGCAATCGCAGCGCGGGAAAAGGATCGCCCGACCCCGCCGGACCGAGTGGCCGTGCTGGTGGACGCGGTGCCGGACGCGCCGGCCCATCACATCCTGGTCCGGGGACAGCACCACAAGCCGGGTCGCGAGGTCAAGCCCGGCGTCCTTGCCGCCCTGTCTACACCGGCAAATACTTATCGGCTCGACCCGCGCCCAGGCAGCGCAGGGACCACGGGTCGCCGCAGTGCCTTCGCCCGCTGGGTGACGTCGCCGGAGAACCCGCTCTTTGCCCGGGTGCTGGTCAACCGCCTCTGGCAGCACCACTTCGGCACGGGCCTGGTTGCGACGCCCGACAACCTCGGCCAGTCCGGTGCCCGCCCGAGCCACCCGGAACTGCTCGACTGGCTGGCCGTCGAGTTTATCGAGCACGGTTACGCCATGAAGCACCTGCACCGTCTCATTCTCTGCTCCGCCGCTTACCGCCAGTCAAGCGCGCCGCGCAAGGACGGACTCATTGCCGACGCCGACGACCGGCTGCTGTGGCGCTACCCGCTGCGACGCCTCGACGCCGAGGCGGTGCGCGACGCCATGCTCGCAGTCTCCGGCGAGTTGGACCCGCGCATGGGCGGGCCCTATGTCCCGACGCGGCGCACGGCGGAGGGGACCGTCGAGGTCGACGAGAAGGACGAACGCGCCCGCCGGCGTTCGGTCTATCTGCTGCAACGGCGGACGCAGGTCGCGACCTTCCTCGAACTGTTCGACGCTCCTGCGGTCGCGGTCACCTGTAGCGTGCGCAACACGTCAACGGTCCCGCTCCAAGCGCTGGCGCTGCTGAACTCCGAATTCGCCCGCCTGCGCGCCGAGGCGTTCGCCCGCAGGCTGGCGGTCGCGGAGAACGATGAGGGGAAAATCGCGCTGACCTTCCGCCTGGCGTGTGGGCGCGATCCGAACGAGCGTGAGCAGTCCGCTGCGCGCCGGTTCCTCGCGGTGCAGCGTGAATCGTACGGTCGGGAGAAGGATCGCGAGCAGCACCTGTGGACGGACTTCTGCCAGATGGTTCTGGCGAGTAATGCGTTCTTGTATGTTGAGTGAAGGATTCGTTTTTTCGGGGCTTACTCCCCAGAGCGTCTCGTGCCGTACAGCGCGTTTTCGATCGACGAGGTCAAGGCCCGCTTCAAACTCCGGATCGCGGAGGCGGAAGAGTATTTCGCCAGCATTCCGGCGATCCAGCTGAGCGATCTC
Organism: Planctomycetota bacterium; assembly: GCA_016177925.1. Classification (GTDB taxonomy): domain Bacteria; phylum Planctomycetota; class Planctomycetia; order Gemmatales; family Gemmataceae; genus JACOUH01. Next base: position 5,611 of record JACOUH010000194.1, read on the forward strand.
CTCGTCAGGACGCTGGCCGAGAACATCCCGTTGGCCGTCGCCATCAGCACCGAGAAAGCACGCTCCGAACTGATTACCGCCCCAGTCCTGCTAGAAGCGCGGCGGCAAG
>JACOUH010000195.1 GCA_016177925.1 Planctomycetota bacterium
TAGCAGGAAGTTCTCGCGCGGCTGGCGCTGTCGCACGCGGGCGGACAGTATCAGCTCACCCTTCTCGTAGTGCAAGTCGACATCCTCGGGGCGCACGCCGGGCCGGTCGGCCAGCAGCAGTAACTCGTTCTCCGTCTCGAAGATGTCAACGCGCGGCACGAAGTGATAGCCGCCACGGGTGGTCTCCGGCCGCGACAGGTCGGCTCGGTCCTTCTGCGGAACGGTGCGAACGCGTCGGCGCCGGGGGGTGGGAGGAGCGCCGGGGCGCGAGCCATTTTGGCAGAGGGGTCTGCCAGAGGCGCTCTCAGCGCCCCGCCTTTGACATCTTTCCGAGGCCGTTCCTAGAATGAGGGGCAGGCGTGGGCGTTCCCCGACACTCCAGCGGAGAATCGCAATGAAGTTTCTCACCGCCATTCCGGTCTACAACGAGGAGCGATACGTCGAGGACGTCCTGCATGAAGTCCGCCGCTACAGCCCGGACATTGTCGTCGTCGACGACGGCTCGACCGACCGCACGGCGGAACTGCTGGCAGCGCAGTCGGACCTTCAGGTGGTGACGCATCCACGCAACCGCGGCTACGGAGCCGCGCTGAACTCCGCCTTCGCCTACGCCCTGGAACAAGACGTCGAGGTGCTGGTGACGATGGACTGCGACGGCCAGCACGAGCCGTCGCGCATCCCTGTCCTGCTCGAGGCGATCCACAATGTCGACATTGTCTCGGGCAGCCGTTACCTGCGCGACTTCCGCCAGGACACGCTGGCGCCGCAGGACCGCCGGCGCATCAACGTGCAGATCACGAGCGAGCTGAACGAGCGCTTCGGCCTGAACCTGACCGATGCCTTCTGCGGCTTCAAGGCCTATCGCCGCGAGGCGCTGGCGAGGCTGCACATCACGGAGACGGGCTGGGGCATGCCGCTGCAGCTGTGGGTGCAGGCGGCCCGCCTGGGACTGCGCATCAAGGAGGTCGGCGTGCCGCGCGTCTACCTCGACCCCAACCGAGCGTTCGGCGGCGTCCTCGACGATCCGTCGGAGCGGCTGGCCTACTACCGCGGTATCATCGACGCCGCCGTGGCCGCCGACCATCCGCCCACCTCCCCGGCGCCGTGCTCGCTGGGACCGTGTTTCCCCCGGGAGACGTGTCGGTGAGCGGACAGCCCCGCCTTCAGGTCACGCGCGAGCACGGCGCCCTCGTCGCCGCGCCTCCCCTCGAGAAAGTCGGCGCCCTGCTCGCGCTGAACCGGGAGCGGCTCGCCCGTTTCGACCGTCCCCTCTTCGGGCAGTCCCTTGCGGAATGGCGGCGCATGGCTCGCAAGGCAATCTGGACCGCCGCCCGGGACTATCTCAGCCGGTCGGGAGAGCCTCTCCCCGCTCTTCATCCCGCTTCGCTCGACCGCGTTCTGATGGCCGGGCACCAGCCCGAGTTGTTCCACCCCGGCGTCTGGGTCAAGCACTTCGCCCTCGCCGGCCTCGCTCGCGCTCACCAGGCCGACGCGATCAACCTGATCGTCGACTACGACGCGGTCAAGTCGGCCTCGCTGCGTGTGCCCAATGTCCGCCTTCCCCTCCCTTCGATGTCCGAGTTCCGCCCGCGCACCGAGCCGGTCCCCTTCGACAGCGTCCCACTCGGCATCCCGCACGAGGAATGGCTCGTGCGAGACGAGGGCCTGTTCGACAGCCTCCCCGAGCGAGCCCGCCGCCCGTGGGATTTCACGCCGTTTCTCGATGCATTTTGGGGAGAAGTCCGCCACCAAGCGCAGCGAACGCGCTCCATTCCCGAACGGTTGACGTCGGCACGGCGTGCGTTCGAGCGGCGCTGGGGCTGTCACAACCTCGAAGTGCCCGTCAGCGACGTCTGCCGTTCAGGAGTTTTCTCCGGGTTTGCGGCCGACCTGCTTGCCGACCTGCCGCGCTTCCACCGCATCCACAACGACTGCGTCCACGAGTATCGCCGCACACACGGTCTGAAGAGCCGCAACCATCCCGTGCCGGACCTGGCGCGAGTCGGCGACTGGCTCGAGGCGCCGTTCTGGGCGTGGCGCGCCGGGCAAACACAGCGCCGGCGACTGATGGTGCGGCGCACGGGAGATGCCCTGTTGCTGCGAGCTGGCGACGAGGAATGGCCGAGCCTGCCCTTCCGCGCGGCCGAAGCGATGGTGTTGTCGTCAAGACTCACCGACCTCGAAGAGCGAGGTCTGAAGGTACGGCCGCGGGCGCTGACCAACACGCTGTTCGCACGGTTGTTTGTCGCGGACCTGTTCATTCACGGCATTGGCGGCGGCAAGTACGACGAGCTGACCGACGAGCTCATCCGCCGCTACTACGGCGCCGAGCCGCCCGCCTACATGGTCTTGTCAGGAACGCTGTTCCTGCCGTTCCCGACGTATCCGACCAGCGCGACCGACTGCCGAGACCTCGCCTGGACGCTTCGTGACCTACGCTGCAACCCGCAGCGCTACCTCGATCCGGAGGCAGGCGACCCGCTGACAGCCGACCTGTTAAAGCAGAAGCAGGAGTGGATCGCGCGCAATCCACAGGATGCCGATGGCAAACGCCTTCGCTGGCGCGCTCTGCGGTTGCTCACCGAGAAGTTGCAGCCGGCCCTCGACGACCGCCGCCGGCGCGCGACCGAGCAGCTTGCCCGCTGCGAGCAGGAACTGAAAGCGAACGCCATCCTGCGCCGCCGCGACTATGCCTTCTGTCTGTATCCGGAGGCCGAGCTGCGTTCCTTTCTCACCCGCTCCTTGCAGAAAGCCTCTGGCCGTTAGCCCGCAGCGCAAGCAAGGGTTTGCAGCATCCCTCGCTGGCGCGTCGGGCTAACTTCGCAGCATCCCCACCTTGCGGGCATAGGGAAACAGCCCGCCGGCCTCCAGGATTGGCGCCACCTCGCCCAGCGGCTTCAATTCGTAGGTCTCGCCGGTCGTCAGGTTGTGCAGTTTTCCCGCCGCCACGTCCAGGCGCAACTCGTCCCCGGTGCAGATGGTGTCACACAGCCGGCCGGTCGACTCGAACGGGATCAGGTAGCCGCCGTTAACGGCGTTGCGATAGAAGATGCGCGCGTAGAACTCGGCGATCACCACCTTGATGCCGGCCGCGTCCAGGGCGATCGGTGCGTGCTCGCGCGACGAGCCGCAGCCGAAGTTCTTGCCCGCCACGATGAACCTGTACGGCGACACGAACTCGTCGTCGGTGTGGAACGGGACGTGTCCCTTGGGCAGGCCGGCCTGCGACGGCGGCACACTGCCCAGGGCGTACTTGCCGAACTGCCGGTACTCCTCCGGGATGGCCGGGTTGAGGGTCAGATACTGCGCCGGAATGATCTGATCGGTGTCGACGTTGTCGCCCAGGACGTACGCCTTGCCGGTGATGGTCGATTGCAACGACATTCGCGATCCTTTTTCAGCCTCAGCCGCCCTCGACGAGCAGCACCACACGGAACCCGACGATTTTATAGCGGTTCCCCGGCATGAGGCCATTGCGCACCGCACTGCGGCAGCTCTTGCCGGTGTAGTTCCACGCCCCGCCGCGCATCACCCGCCGCGACCCGGTCCGCGGGCCCGTCGGGTCGCGCAGCGGTCCGTCCTGCCGCAGGTACTCGCCGTACCAGTCGGCGCACCACTCCCAGACGTTGCCGTGCATGTCGTACAGCCCGAAGTCGTTCGACGGGTACGAGCCGACCGTCGTCGTCCGCTCCAGGTAGGAGCCCGGCAGCGCTCCGCCGTAAGGATACGTGCCGTTGAAGTTCGCCTGGTACGACGACAGCGACGCCCCGAAATAAAACGGCTCGTTCTCCACCGCCCCGCCGCGGCAGGCGTATTCCCACTCGGCCTCCGTCGGCAGCCGGTAGATGCGGCCGCGACGGCGTTCCTGCGCCAGGTCAGACAGCATGCGACAGAACGCGACGGCATCCTCCCACGACACCTGCTCGACGGGGAAACGGCTCGTGTCGAGGTCGCGCACCTTCTCCTGCGCGTCGCCGTGAGCGGAGAAGTGGCTCGGCGCCTGCCCCGTCACCTGCTCGTACTCGTGCTGCGTCACCTGAAAGACGCCGAGGTAGAA
>JACOUH010000196.1 GCA_016177925.1 Planctomycetota bacterium
ACAGGGACGACGCCACCGCACCAGGGGCTCACGCCCCTGGCTATTGACGGCCGCCCCTTCGGGGCTGAAGACCAGGGGTGACGGCTCTGCTCGCTGAGTTCGGAATGGCTCACGCCTGGCCGGCGAGGGCGGTCTCCTTGCGGGCGGCATGGCGAGCGCCGAGCACCTTGCCCTTGAGCGAACGGGCCTGCCCGAAGGTCGCGTCGATCAGACGATGGAACGTCTCCGCCGGCACGAAACACAGCACCAGACAGAGCATGCACAGGCTGAACGTCGCCAGCCCCATGATCAGGCCGATGCCGGTGTGCAGAAGGACCGCTCCGATGATCATCAGCCAGCGCGTGCTCTTCCGCCAGATCAGGAAGGTGAAGCTGATCTCGATAAACAGCGTGAAGTAGGAGCCGAAAAACATGATGCACTCCCACAGCATGCGGTGGCGCGACAGGAACCTCAGCAACTCCAGGTACGCCGGCCAGTGCATCGGGGCGAACGAGTAGTTGGCCATCGTCCCCCACAGGGCGTTGCCGTTCCACCACGCCGGTCCCTGCAACTTCGACAACCCCGACGCCATGTAGATGAAGCAGAAGTGAATCTGCATCAGCCGCAGGGTGAAGTTCGCCGACACCAGGGGCTTCCCCTCTGGCTCCGGCAACCCCTTGCGCCGTGCCCACCAGCGCGCGATCAGCCGGTCCACCGACAGCGTCGCCCCGCTCGGCGCGATCATCAGATAGAACGCCAGGATGGTCATCATCGCGTCCATGCCGAACACGGTCGCTAGCGTCCGGTGGATGTAGGTGATCACGCCCACCCAGGTGATGACCGCGGTCACCCGGGTGGCAAAGCCGATCGTGAACAGGAACATCCCGATCAGGAAGCAGACGTGGACGGCGACCACCCAGCCCGGGTCCTGGACGTGGAACCAGACGGACCACAACGGCATCCCTTTCGCCAAGGGTTCTGTCTCTGGCCCGGGGTCTTCCCAGTTATAAACCGGCGGGTAGAACTTAACCTTATTGCGTTGGTAGTCCAGAGGTCCCTTCGCCTCTTGCCGCCCCTCTCGGCTGACGTGGCGGTCATTCTGCCACGCCTCTCGGCCGACAAGGTCCTGCAAGTCGAGCGAATAGATCAGGTGGATGTAGAGGATCACCGCACCGGCGAAGAGGCGGATGACGCCCAGGGGCAGCGGGTCGGCTGGGCGGAACCAGAAGCGGTCCCACGTCCGCACGGTCAACGACACGTTCGGCACGGAGGAGAGCCAAGCGCCGCCGGGCTGGGGGCGGGCTTCAGGGTGCTGAGGAGGCCCGGATGCGGTTCTCATACCTGTTCCCCGTGCCGGCCCGTGACGGGCCGGGTTGTCACCTGAAAGCGGGCCCCGCGGGCCCGAGCCATTCTTTCGCCATCAGTCCTTACGCTGGTTCTCCCGCGCCAGGTTGTTGATGTGCTTGTCCAGCAGCTCACCCCAAAGCATCCAGTTCGTGAAGGGGTCGGGCTCGGGCACCCGGTCACCGTCCGGCGTGAAGACACCCAGGAACCAGCCCTGGTAAAATTCCTTATCGAGGGGGTTCTTGCCGCCAGCCATGTGCTTGGCGAAGGGAATGTTGTGGGCGAGCCGGTAGATCTGGACTCGATGGACACGGCCATTGGGATTCTGCTCTTCGCGGACGACCCGAGCCACGTGACGGACGTACGAGGGCAGGTACTGTTCGGTCATGGGGCTTAGCATTCGGTAGTAATTGGCCGCCTCGTGCGGGGCGGGGGCTGGGATGCCCAGCTGATTCCCCGCCAATACTCGGTCCTTGTATCGTTTCTCGAAGTCGGAGGGCAGACCCGGCCAGAACTGGTTGGTGCTCTCGGTGAGGGCCAGCATTCGCTGGTACTGCAACCGCGTCGGGAACTGGTCGCGATTGACGAGTTTATACCAGTGGGCGGACTTGTCCTCGAACTCGACGCGGAACCACACCAGCGTCGGCGGGCCGGGCTCGGGCGAGTAGAAGTGATAGGCATTGTTGAGGTAGGCGAACTGCAGGTAGGGCCGGTAGACCAGGGTCCAGAGGACCGTCGGCAACCACGGCTGCGGGGCCCCGTTGTGCGGCGCCACCGCGGTGACCGCCGTCAGGATGCCGCCGAAGTGGAACAGCACTAGCAGGCTGGCGACGACGCGCCGGCCGACGCGGGGCAGCAGGACGACGACGACGCCGACCATGGCGACGAAGGTGAACACGCGCAACGCCATGCGCAGCGAGTCCCAGTCTTCGTCCATCGCCTCGCGGCAGCAGAGGACCACACCGGCGCCGCCGGCGACGAGGAGTGCCGCCCAGATACGCTCCTCGAATTCTTCTTCCAGGGAGCCCAGCCGCCACCAAACGGCGAGCCCCGCCGCGCCCAGGGCACCGACGAGCAGCACGACGCGGAAGGGAACCAGGAAGTTTGGCGCCACCTCAGCAAGCAGAGCGGCGCACAGGGCGACGAGCAGTGCTCCCGCCATGATCGTGGCCGGGAGCGAGAGCGGCCACGCCGTCGGGCGCGGAGACTGCCGATGTTCGAGTGACATTGCCAACACACCTCGCTCGGGCGGGCAACCTCGGGACCTGCAGACCGTTCGGTCTGAATCATTCGCATCTGCACGGAAGAACGTCGCGCGAACCTCTTCCCCTTGTAGGATAGCCGATCCCGCTTTGCAATCTACGGGGAATGACAAAAATCGCCGGAGGGCAGCGGGCGTGCTGTACTCCGTACGAGGCAAACGCATGAGGCGCCAGTTCTTGCGCGTGGGGCAGGCTTCCAGCCTGCCGTAAGAACCTGGCAGGCTGGAAGCCTGCCCCACAAGGAGCCGTGAGGCGCCAGTTCTTGCGCGTGGGGCAGGCTTCCAGCCTGCCGTAAGAACCTGGCAGGCTGGAAGCCTGCCCCACAAGGAGCCGACTGAAGAAAATCGCCTCGCAATCAAGCCCGAAAGTCTGCGCGGCAACGCGGTTGTAGGGGCCGTGTCGTTTGCGCCAGCTTGCGCGGGACAGCGCCGGTCCACTTTGCCCAGGCCGTTCAATTTCACATTGCCCCGCCTCTTTCCCAGGTTTACTATTGAGGACGTAAAGCGAGCTTGATCGCTCGGACGAACAGCGAAGACGAGTCGGAACAACCAATCACCTGACAAATATGAGAGCATGAACGTCTCCATACGGTGGCCCCGCTCATGGTGCGCGGCCAGCGGCCAACCTGTCACGGGTTGTGGACGTGTGCCCATTACAACGGTTTCTGTTTCCTGCTGACGTCTCCGGTAGTTCCGGTCAGAGCGTCTCTGTCTCGTGTGGCTGGGTTCCCTGTTGTTGTTGGAGGTGAGAGCGATGTACAGTGTGGTCCTCCTGATGGCCCTCAGCGGCGGCGCCGACACCCCGGCCTTCGGGTTCGGCTGCAAGAGCTGCAACAGCTACGGCTGCTGGAGCTGCTCGTCTTCCTACTCGTGTGGCGGCTGGAGCTGCGGTTGCTCCTACTCTTGCTCGGGCTCCTGCCACAAGAGCAAGGGCTGCAAGGGCGGATGGTTCAGCCGGAAGGGCTGCAAGGGCTGCCATAGCAGCTGCCATAGCTGCCACGACTACCACGGCTGCTACGGCGGTTGCCACGGCTGCCACGGCGGCTACGTCTGCGGCGGCGCCTGCCACGGCGGCTACGTCTGCGGCGGCTGCGCCGGCGCCTGCCACGGCGGCTGCGGCGCTCCCGTGACGCCCCCGCCCGGGAAGATCCCGGTCGATCCGAAGGAGAAGAAGACCAGTGTCGAGCCGGCCCCGGCTACGATCATTGTCAACCTGCCGGCCGAGGCCAAGCTGACGGTCGATGACAACCCGACGACCTCGACCTCGGATCGTCGCGTGTTTGTCTCCCCCGCCCTGGATCGCGGCACGGACTACTTCTACACGCTGAAGGCGGAAGTAGTCCGCGACGGCAAGACCGAGACGCGCACCGAGAAGGTGACCGTCCGGGCCGGCGAGGAAACCAAGATCGAGATCAACTTCGCGGCCCCGACGGTCGCCGCCAAGTAACGCGGTCGTCTGGGGATACGCTAAGTAGCTGACCCAAGCGAAGAGGGAGGGCTCTTTGAGCCCTCCCTCTTCTGTTGTTGCGACGCTTGTATTACCCCGGCAGGCAAGATCGTCACACAAGCCCGGAGCGCCAGCGACGGGATTCCGTCGCTGGCGCTTGGGGCTTGTGTCAGACCGGCACGCGACCGGCTTGTGATCACATTTCGGAGCGTTCTGATCCGAGTAACTTATGCACGTGGAAGGGGCCGAGCTTGCCGCCGGCAATGCCGGCGCAGATGCGCGAGCCGCCGGGACGGCAGGCGGCCCGCACGCCGACGCGGATGGTCGTGTCGTCCTGGCCGGTATGGGGCGGGAGCTGCCCCTTGCCGACGTTCAGCAGGAAGACCTTCTCGGGGCGTGCGACGGCGGCGGACGGGGCGGCTACGAAGGTCAAGCAGCCCGCCAGCACGGCCGTCACGGACAAGCATCGTCTCATGGTTGTCTCCTCGAGCGCGAACGCGGGATCGATCCCGCCCCATCCTGCGCGGCGAGCGGACCCGCCGCAAGCAGGTTGACTGCGTTTGACCGTCCCGCAACTGCGACCTATGGTTGGATGACTGCTCCCACGCCATGATGAGGTCGCCATGTCCACGTCCATCGATCAAGCAGAGGTATCGGCGGTGCCGGCCATCGAGCGCCGCGGCACCCCGCGCCAGCCGCTCCTGCAGCGGTGCCTGGTGTGGCCGCCGGGCGCGGCGGGGACCGAGGGCTGGCGCTGTATCGCCCACAACATTTCCCCGCAGGGCATCGGTCTGAGCCTGCCCTGTCCGGTCCGGCCGGGGACGATCCTGCGCGTCGAGGCGTGGGGATTGCCCGGGGCCCCGGTGCTGCTGGCGCGGGTGGTCTTCACGAAGCCGCTCGGCTTCCTCTGGCTCGGCGGCTGCGAACTGCTCTTCCCTCTCGACCCAGCCAGCCTGCGAGGCTGGCTGCTGGGTCGTCTCGATTGGCTCCCGTGACGGAAAACCCCCTCCGAAAAAAACTTCCGTTTAGGAACTGTTTGAAAACGTGGGGCAGGCTGCCAGCCTGCCGCTGCCCGGCAGGCTGGAAGCCTGCCCCACGGGAGTTTTATAGTTCTTTAGCCGGGGACCTCCGGCGAGCGCGCGCTCACCAGAGGCTCCCGGCGATAGAACGCATGTCACACACAGACCACTTCCCCATTTACGGGGAGGTATTGAGCGGGAATGGGCCCACGGGTCAGGCGTTGCGGCAGAGGTGGTCGACGCGCTTGCTCACCCTCCCCTGTCGGGACACCCGGAACGATCCCAGGTTCACCGCGACAGACCGCCGCCGGGAGCGATACAATCCAGAACAGACAAACTTCGCCCCCGAAACGACCCATGCTCGTCCTGATCGACAACTACGACTCGTTCACCTACAACCTCGTGCAGCGCCTCGGCGAGCTGGACCCGGGCATCGACCTGCGCGTCTTTCGCAACGACCAGGTGAGCGTCGACCAGGTGGCAGCGCTGAGTCCCAGCCACCTCATCATCTCGCCCGGGCCGTGTACGCCGCGCGAGGCCGGCGTCTCCAACGAGGTGCTGCGCCACTTCGCTCCGTCGGTGCCGCTCCTCGGCGTTTGCCTGGGACACCAATGCATCGGGCATGTCTTCGGCGGTGAGGTGGTGCGCAACGTCCGCGTCATGCACGGCAAGACGTCGCCGATCCATCACGACGGCCAGGGCGTCTTCCGCGGGCTGTCCAACCCGTTTGAGGCGACGCGCTACCATTCGCTGGTGATCCGCCGCGACACGTTTGCCAACCCCGACTTCGTCATCAGCGCCTGGACCGACGAGGGCGAGATCATGGGGGTGCGGCACCGCAGCTGGCCGCTGCACGGAGTCCAGTTCCACCCCGAGAGTTTTCTGACCCTCGAGGGACCGCAATTGTTGAAGAATTTCCTCGAGCTGCACGCGTAAGCGGGTCACGCCGTGGCCCGCCTACGGGGAGAGAGGTCAGCGGTCGGGGCGATAAAGCGACGCGATCAGCTCCTGCCAGGAGGGCACGTTCCAGTTCGACAGGTCGTCGATCTCCTCCTCCGGTTCCTCTTCGGTGGGTTCTTCCGCGGCGGACGTCTCTTCAGCGGTCCCTTCCTCTTCGGCGGTTTCGTCCTTCTTGCGACGACCACGCCGGCGGCGAGGCCCCTCGTCCGCTTCCGCCGGTTCTTCCCCAGCGCGCTCTGTGGAGCGTTCTTTCTCTTCTAGCACGGCCTCCGGCTGTTCGATCGCCTCGCTCTCGTCGGCGGCAGAGGCCGGTTGCTCCATTCCTTCCTCGCCACGGGAGCGACGGCGACCGCGACGCCTCTTCCGCCTCTTGCCCCCCTCCGCCGCGCCCGCCTCGATGGGCTCCCCGGCCTCGGCGGGATGGTCCGTTTCCACTTCCGCCGGGGGGGTAACGGGCCGCTCGGCCTGCTCTTCCGGGACCGGGGCGGAACGCCGGCGCCGTCCGCGTCCCCGCTCCGGAGCGTCCGCCCGGCGCCTCGGTTCCTCGGTGGGGGCCGGCGATTCCTTCTCCGCGCTGGAGCCGCGTTCGCCAGAACGCGGGGTCTCCGGCTCCGCCCGCGACCGGGGTGGCGGCGGAACGGGTTGCGCTTCCGAGTCCGGCTCGAGTCCCAGTTCCTCGGCGATGCTGTCCCAGCGGTGCGGATCGAATCGATGTCGTTCGCTCATGGCCACGTTTCTCGTCTTCAGGGGAGCGATGGTTGGAGTCATCTTAGCAAACGAAGACGGCACCCGCTGCGCATCCTGCGAACGATCTCCGAAGGACGCCGACTTCCCCCGCGTCCCGAACGTCAACCGTTGCCCAGCTTGACGCCAGCCCGCGCTGCCATGACTTGAGTCGTTTCGGGGGCGACCGACCGGAAACTTTCCCCTGGGCTGGACTTTCCGCTGTTTTCCTTCAACCCGCCCTTGGCCGCAGGGCGATAAGAGAGTGCCCACCCCACCCCGCACCCTCCCTCCTCACGAGGCCACCTCATGACGTTGTGTCTTCCCGCCCTGGGGTTGTTCTTGCTGTGCGTTTGCCAACCCTCGCCGCAGGAGAGGGCCTCGCCGGGCTGGCCGCTCTGGCAGCAAGCGCAGCAAGCGCTGGTCCGCGGCGAGACGGACCGGGCCATCGATCTCTACGAGCAAAGCCTGGCGGCGGATGCGAAACTGACGCGCAACTACCTCGGCCTGGCGGCGGCGTGGCTCGACAAGGGCGAGGACGCCCGGGCCTGCCTGCACCTGATGCTCTACGTCGCGGCCCATCCCGAGCACCTGTCGGTGCGAGCCCAGTACGCCGACCTGCTGCACCGCCTGCGCCGCCTCAAGGAAGCGCGCCTCGAGTATCAGCGTTTCGTCGTCGACGTGCAGGAGGACGAGCGGCTGGCCGAGCACCACCTCGTCCACTGTCACAGCCGGCTGATGGAGATCGCGGAAGTGGAGCAGGACGAGTTCGACGAGCACCTGCACCGCGGCATTGGCCTGTATCTGCTGGCGCGGCAGCAGGCGCGGTTGGTGCGCGGTGAGCTGCCGGCCGAGGGACTGCTGTGCCGGGCCGCCGCCGAGCTGACCCTCGCCCGGCGGGCTTGCCCCGACGAGGCCCGGCCGTGGTGGTATCTGCACGAGGTGTGGTCCTCGCTGGCGCAGAGTCAACCGGCGGAGCGCTGCCTGCGTGCGGCGGCATCGGCGGCGCCGTTCAGCTATCTGACGCCCGCCGAGCAGCGCGACCTCCGCCTCACCTGTCGCCAGCGCGAGCACACCCGCCTGCCGAAGTGATACCGCGTTGCGTTGATTTGTTTCGGTGAGCGGCGCGGCGTCAGCCCGCCGGTCTGCGGCGGGCTAACGCCGCGCCGCTCATGGAAGGCAACAGATCACCGCGACTTGGTAGGAGTGCCACTTGAGTCACTTGCCGTGACGGAGGAAGTACTCGAAGAAATCGCTGCCCTACTTGCCGTAGGCGGCCCGCATCCATTCGTCCCACGCCACTGGCTTGCCATAGCCCGTTGCCCTGATCCGCGCAGCGTCGGCCGCGCGCCAGGCGCCGGCGGAGCCGTTGAGGAGCGGCACCTGCATCATGCGGCGATACCAGGCCTGGCGGCTCGTCGCGTCGCGAAAGGCCCACTCGAACAGCAGCGAATACTGCGCGGACTCCGCCGACGCCTTCTCCTCCGCATAGGCGTCGATCGCCGGCGGGCAGAAGAACTCCAGTTCCGCCGAGCCGCCCTTGCGATACAGCGCCACCGCCTCGCCGAGGTTCAGGGTGCGGCCCGCCTGGCGGAAACGACATTTCATGTCCGGATCATAGAGTATCCAGCGTTTCTCACGCGGGTCGAACACTTCCATCAGGACGTGACCATCGTCGTAGTGGTTGTGCTCCTCCAGGGTCACCAGGTTCACCACGCGCGACTTGTGACCGCGCTCGGCGAGGTGGTGCGACACGAAGCGGACGACGTTGCCGCACGAGATCGACAGCCGGCCCTTGCGCGCCCGCTCCGTCCAGCGCGGGACCGACTCGCCATCCTGGCGCCAGCCGTGAACCTGCAGCCGACTCAGGTGGCCGGCGAAACGCCACAGGTCGCCGCGATACAGGATCACGTTCGCCGTCTCCTTCGTGGTGAGGTTGCCGAAGCGGTACAGTCCTTCCTGCTCGACGCGGAAGGTCAGTCCGCCCGTCGTCACGGCGCACGGCTCGGTCAACACCAGCGGCAGGTCGGCGAGTGCGTAAGACTTCCGGCCCGTCGGCAGGTCGGTGCTGGACGTGGGGCTCATCTCCTCTGGAGCGGCATCGCGAAAGAAGAACGCCCGCACCGACCCTGGCTTGATCTTGACAAGGGCTTGCAGCGAGGACGGCCGGATCTTGCTTCCCTCCAGCAGATGAACCGTCCCCAGACACAGAGCCAAAAGCAGACAAGCTCGGCGGTATCTCATGGCAGTCGACCCTCCCGAATGACGAGACGTTGCTGATCTTGTGTCCCTACTCTACTCGGGCGCCAGGGGTGGCGGCAAATCCTGACGACGTCAATCTCCTCTCTTCATGGCCCCTCTTCCCCGAAGCGGGGGCGAGAAGTGTCTTTCTTTCCGTCGTGCGCTCGTGCCCCTTCCCAACAGCGCCGGAAGTCGTTACGCTCAATTCATAGACCGACCTCCGGGGCGACACACCACGCGGGGAGGACCGCCCCCGACGGCCGTGGCTGGCGGCCGACTCGTTCCCCCTTCGTTCCGCCGTGCGTTCCTGCGTCACATCGTGGGAGCGAGGAATCACCATCATCATGCGCTGGCTGCAAACTGAGTACATCCTCAAGGGCATTTACCTCGGCCTCCTCCTCGATGTCGCCCTGCGCCAGGCTGAGAGGCCCGCAACCGACTGGTCCGCCCCGCTGACGTTCGCCGCCTGCACGCTCGGCGGCCTGCTGCTCGCCCTGACCCTCGCCGCCCTGTGGAAACTGCGACAGGGCTATCGCATCCGCGGACGGCTCGCCCCGTTCATCCTCTTCCTGCTTCTGGAGAGCCCCACCCTCGTCTATGTCGGCATCCTCGGCGGCACGCTGCTCGGCGCCTGGTTGATCCGCGAGGGCGAGACCGACCCGCTGTTCGTGCAGATGGTCGGTGGCGGTGCCGCCCTCGGCCTGCTGTTCTGGGTGCTGCGTCACGTCCGCGAGCGCCGCGTCCGCCTGGGGCTGAGCCTGGCGATGGCCGCCGGCCTGATGGGGATTGCCGTGTACTGGTTCGGCCTCGTCGAGGGGGTCACGGCTCGTTACAAGATCGAAAACCAGACCGTCTTCGGCGTCTTCCTCCTACTCGGTCTGCCCATCTTCTACCTGTTGACCTTCGCCGGCCAGGAAGAGGAAACCGAGATCGAGGTCGGGGCCATGTGCGCCACCCTCGGCCTGGGGCTGGCCCTTGTCACGCAGGAGAGCCAGCAGGTCCGCTCACTCGGTTTTATCCTGCCGGTGGTCCTCTACTTCTGGTACACCTTCCGCGTGCTTCCGGGGCTGCGCGTCTTCAAGTACGTCCTGCGCGGCATCAGTCACGCGTCGGTCGGGCGCTATCGGCCGGCGCTGCTGGCGTTCCGCCGGGCCCTGCAACTCGATCCGAATAACCGGCTGGCACGCGACGAGTTCTGGAACGTCCATGTCAAGCTCGACTTCAACCAGCTGGCGCGCGATCCGCAGCTGCTCGCCCTGGTCGACTTCACCCTGTGCGTGGAGCGGGCCGGCTCGCTGCTCTTGCAGCCGAACCCGCCGCCGAACAAGCTGGCCGACGCGCACCGCTTACTCGACCTAGTGTTGAACCAGCGGCCAGCGCTGCAACCCACTGTCGCCTACTGGCGGGCCGTCGCCCTGACGCACGAGCGGAAGTTCGACGAGGCCGTTGGCGAACTGGAGTGGTTGCTCGACCCGGCGCTGCACGAGCCCGGCGACGCGAACCGTCAGATGGTACTGATGCCAGCGTGGCAGCTGGTGCTGATGGTTCACGACGAGCTGCGCCATCGCGTCGGCCAGCCCCAGCTTGCCCTGCCGGGTCGCCGCATCGAGGCCATTGCCGCAGTCGAGCGGCACCTGGCGGAATCCCGAGACGATGCGTCGGTGTTGCCGCTCAAGCGGCTGCTCTACCAGGATCTCAGCGAGGAGGAATTCGAGGCGGCCTGCGATGGCGACCTGGTGCCGGCGGCGTTCGACTACGCCTACGCACAGCAGCTCGGCACCGCCCTGCTCGCCGACCCGGACCGCTGGGAGCGTGGGGCGGCTTACCTGCACATGGCGCTGCGCGGGCTACCGGCGCTGGCGCCGGGCATCTGCATCCAGCTCGCCGAGGCCTTCCACAAGGCGGGACAGGACGAGTCGATGTGGAAGTACCTCCGCGGGGCCAGGCAAGCGGGGGTTGCCGTGGGACACAAGAACCTTCCTGATCAAGAGAAGCACAACTATTTCTGGGCGCTCAAGCAGCTCGGCGAGGAGGCGATGGGCCGCGGTGATGTCGACGCCGCCCTGGAGAACTTCAACCTCTACGCCGAGTACGAGCGCTCCGGCATCGAGACGCTGCGCACCATCGCCCAGCTCTACGAGCAGAAGGAGGACGCCCTGGCGGCGCTGCGCGTGACCGACCGGGCGCTGCAGTTCAACGCCAAGGACAAGGACCTGCTCGCGCGCCGGGATCGCTACTATGTCTCGGTCACGCCAGAGGTGCTGCGCGCCAACCTGGAGACGGTGCAGAAGGAGTTCGACGCCGACTACTGCCTGCGCAAGGCAAAGGAACTGCTCGATTTCCCCGAGGCGGACTTAGACGTGGTTGACTGGGCGGAGCACTTGATTGATCTGGCGCTGGTGGTGAAGTCGGAGAGTCGGGCGGCGAAGGTGATGAAAGCGCGGGCGCGGTGGCGGCGCGGGGAGATCGGGGAGGCCGGGGCGCTGCTGGAGGAGGTCCGTACCCCCAAGCCGGAGAAGTTCGGCAGTACCGACGAGGAGGAAGCCTGGTACGTCAGCTGCCAGCTGCTCGGCGACCTGTACCTGAACAACCTCGGCAAGCCAGAGCAGGCGATCGCGTGCCTGAATGACTTCAAGAAGAGCCCCAAGAGCGGCGCGAAAACGCTCTATCGGCTGGGGCAGGCGTACGAGGCGCTGGGCGACACGAAGAAAGCGGTGCGCTGCTACCAGCAGGTGACCGCATACGAGGGCAATCCACTGGCGCCCGATGCCCAGGACGCCCTCGACCGCCTGGGCCACCGGGCGTCCTGATGCACGGGCCCGTATTTTTCATCCCGCGGAATTTGGAGGAGGGAAATCAGGGCGCTCACGCTCGCGGGCAGCGCGCGCTTTTTCAGTCGACGGACGTTCTTCCTTATAGCAGGTCTGGCGCCGCGCATGATCCTGCGCTCGAGGCCGCGCCCGGAGGAGGAGCACAGCGAATGGCCGTTCCGCTTACCCTCGCGTTTACCAACAGCTCTTTGAAAGGCCGGGCGCTCGACCTCATCCGGCCGGGGAAGTACGTCCTGGGTCGCTCGAGCCGCTGCGACATCCAGCTGCCCAACACGTTGGAGTTCATGGAAGTTTCGCGGCACCACTGCGTTCTGGCGGTCACGCCCTTCGGTCTCCGGGTGCGCGATCTCGGCAGCCGCAATGGGACGTTCATCAACGATAAGCATATCGGTCAGCGCCCCGACGGCGACTTCCCCGGAGCGAAGGCCGAAGCGGGTTGGCACGTCCTCAAGGAGGGCGACGAACTGCGCCTCGGCTCGACTGCCCTGCGCGTGGAAGGGTTCGGCCTGACGATGGGCCTGCGCAAGGAGGAAACGCCCGCCCAGGCGTCGGAACCTGTCTGAGGGCGTCTCGATTGGAAGCCTTCCCCTTAGTCCGACGCGCCAGCGAGGGTGACGTGTTCCGCGCTGGCGCGTCGGGCTAAGGTCCCCGTTCTCCGTTCATCCCTTTGGTCCCCTCGTTGTCGCGCGGGCGGTTGCAGGGACCGAACCGCCCGCGTAGCATAGATCAAAACGCTCGTGGAGAGAGGGGACAGGAGCGATGGCCGCAAGAGCCGGTTCGCAACAGAGATTCGGTCGCATCGCCCTGGGCGTGGGGCTGGCCCTGGTCGGCATCCTCGCACAAGGCTCGGTGCTCCGTGCCGCCGAGGGGCCGGTCCTGTTCGAGACGCACGTCCTGCCGATCCTCGAGACACGCTGTCTGAAGTGCCACGGCGAGGGCAAGACCAAGGGCGGGCTCGACCTGCGCCGTAAATTCACGATCCTCAAAGGCGGAGACAGTGGGCCGGCCATCGTCCCCGGCAAGCCGAAGGAGAGCCTGCTCGTCGAGCGCCTTGAAAAGGGCGAGATGCCGCCGGCCAAGGACGAGGCGCTCAGCGCTCGGCAGCGGGAGGTGATCCGCCTCTGGGTGTCGGCCGGGGCGCCGCTGGCGAAGGCGAAGGAGCCGCCCCTGCAAGAGACCGAGGTGACGACGCGCCTCTCCGACGAAGATCGCCGCTTCTGGGCCTTCCAGCCGCCGAAGCGGCCGCCGCTGCCGCGTGTGTCGGCGAGCCACCGCGTGCGCAATCCCATCGACGCCTTCCTGCTGGCACGGCTGGAGGCGAAGGGACTCTCCTTCAACCCGGACGCCTCGCAGGAGGTGCTCTTGCGCCGTCTCTGCTTCGACCTGCTCGGCCTGCCACCGACTCCCCAACAACGAGAAGAGTTCCTCGCCGACCCGCATCCTGACGCCTACGAGCGCCTCGTCGACCGCCTGCTCGCCTCGCCGGCCTACGGCGAGCGCTGGGGCCGCCACTGGCTCGATCTCGCGGGCTACGCCGACTCGGACGGCTACCTCGCGGCGGATCACCCACGACCGGAGGCCTGGCGCTACCGCGATTATGTCATCCAGGCCCTCAACGACGACCTGCCCTACGACCGCTTCGTGACGGAGCAGCTCGCCGGCGATGAGCTGAGCGACTGGCGCCGCGCCAAGGAACTGACGCCGCAGATGGTGCGGCAGCTGACCGCCACCGGCTTCCTGCGCACTGCCCTCGACCCGACCTATCCCGGCTACACCGAACCAAACGAGATCTATCAAGTCCTCAGCGACACCATGCAGATTGTCAGCTCGTCCGTACTGGGGTTGACGATCCAGTGTGCCCGCTGTCACGAGCACAAGTTCGACCCGATCTCGCAGCGCGATTACTACGCCCTGCGCACCATCTTCCTGGCGGCGCTCGACCCGGACCGCTGGCAGCCCTCCGGGGCCCGCGGCATCCCAATGGCCACCGAGGCACAGCAGGCCGCCCTGCAGGAACGCAACCGGAAGGCGGCCGAGAAGGCGGCTCAACAGGTCAAGACCCTGAGCCTAAAGCTCGGGGAGCTGATGACGAAGAACCCCAACAAGCTCAAGCCAGAGCAACTCAAAGTCGAGACGGACAGGCTGAAGGCCGCCATCGTGAAGGCCGCCCAGGCCCAGCAGAAGAAGGAGGCCCCGGTACTGATTCGCGGGTTGACGGACCTCGACGGCAAGCCGCCCGAGGGACACATCCTGCGGCGTGGCGACTACCACTCGCCGGGTGCCGTCGTCGCCTCCGGCGTGCCCGAGGTACTGGCTCCGCCCGGCTATCGGCTTCCCATCCGCGCCGGCTTCAAGACGACCGGCCGGCGGCTGGCATTGGCCCACTGGTTAACCGACCCCGCCCATCCGCTGACGGCGCGCGTGCAGGTCAACCGGATGTGGGCACACCACTTCGGCCGCGGTATTGTGCCGACCGTGGCCAACTTCGGCCGCTCCGGAGCGAAGCCGACGCACCCCGAGTTGCTCGACTGGCTCGCCACCGAGTTCATCCACGGGGCGAGCGGGGCTGGGGGCACCCGCGCCAGCGGGTCCGCCCCCGGTAGGAACGGCGCGGCGTCAGCTCGCCGGTGGAGCCTGAAAGCGATCCACCGGCTGATGGTCACGTCGACCGCCTACCGGCAGACGTCGGCAGTCGACGCGGCGAAGTCGGCGGCCGATCCGAACAACGTCCTGCTCGGCTCGTGGCGGCCGCACCGGCACGAGGGCGAAGTGCTGCGCGACAGTATCCTGGCGGTGTCCGGCAAACTCAGCGGACAGCGTTTCGGTCCGCCGGCCCCCGTTGTGGCCCACGCCGATGGCGCTGTGGCGGACCGCATCCTCACGGCGAATCCGAAAGAAGCGGAGCGCGTCGCGTTTGCCTACCAGCTGCTGTTCGCCCGCCAACCGCGCCCTTCGGAGACAGAGAAGGTCCGCAAGTTCCTGGCGGCGGTCGTCGAGGAGCACCTCGGCGGCAAGCCGGTAGCGAACGGGACCCAGCACTCCGCCGAGCGAGCCGCCTGGACGCAGGCCGCCCTGGTGCTGCTCAACAGCAACGAGTTCCTCTACGTGCATTGATCCGCGACGATCCCCTGGACGACCGAGGGCAAGAGGGAGAGCCTGTCATGACCGCGTCGGTTTCGCCGCAAGGACAACATCTGCTGGACTCCCTGGGCCGGCGCGAGTGGTTCACGCGGACGGGAGCCGGGTTCGCCGGCCTGGCGCTGGGAGCACTGCTCGCCGAGGATCGTGTCAACGCGGCCCCGACGTCCGGCCCACACTTCGCCCCCAAGGCGCGGGCGGTCATTCAGCTCTTCCAGCATGGCGGGCCGAGTCACGTCGATCTATTCGACCCCAAGCCCGAACTGAACAAGCGCAACGGCAAGCCGATGCCGAAGTACTTCACGGACCTCGTGAAGATCTCAGCGCACGGCAACCTTCTGGGCACGCCGTTCAAGTTCCGGCCCGCGGGCAAATGCGGAGTCGAATACTCGGAAATCGTACCACACACCGCAACCTGCGCCGACGACATTGCCGTGATCCGGTCGATGTACACCGAGCACAACAACCACGAACAGGCTCTATGGATGATGCACACCGGCCGCATCGTCTCGGGCCGTCCGACGCTGGGCGCCTGGGTCAGCTACGCGCTGGGCTCGGTGAATCGCAACCTGCCGGACTACGTCGTCCTCCGCAATGACACGGCGCTGCCGATTGACGGCACGCGCAACTGGTCGAGCGGTTTCCTGCCGCCGCGCTACCAGGGCGTTCACTTCCGCCACACGGGCACTCCGGTCCTCTATCTCAACCCGTCAACGCCCGTCTCGGCGAAGACACAGCAGCTGCGCTATGACCTGCTGCGCCAGCTCAACGACGAGCACAAGGAGCAGCACCCGGCGATCGCGCCCGAACTGGAGGCGCGCATTGCCAGCTACGAGCTGGCGGCCCGCATGCAGTTGCACGCTGGAGAAGCCCTCGACCTCAGCAAGGAAACGCTCCAGACGCTGGCCCTGTACGGCATCGGCCAGCCGAAGACGGACAGCTACGGCCGGCGCTGCCTGATCGCGCGGCGACTCGTGGAGCGGGGTGTCCGCTTCGTGCAGATCTTCATCCAGGGGCAAATCTGGGACACGCACGCCAAGAATGCCGACGGCACAAAGACGTGCTGCGAAAAGACCGATCAGCCAACGGCAGCCCTCTTGAAGGACCTGAAGCGGCGCGGCCTGTTCGACTCGACGCTGATCGTCTGGGGCGGCGAATTCGGCCGCACGCCTGTCAGCCAGAGCGGCGACGGCCGCGATCACCACAAGCAGGGCTTCTCGCTGTGGCTAGCCGGCGGCGGCATCAAGGGCGGGCAGGCCTACGGGGCGACCGACGAGTTGGGTTATCACGCGGTCGAGAACCGCGTCATGGTCGCCGACCTGCACGCAACGATCCTGCACCTGCTCGGTCTCGATCACAAGCACGTCACCTATCACCTGCACGGCCGCGACGAGCGCCTGACCGACGTCTACGACGCGAAAGTGCTGAAGCCGCTGCTGGCCTGAAGGAGCGGGCTCGGGCCCTTCCTGAAGCGAGGCCCCGATGACATTCGCCCCGGCATTGAAACGACTCCTCCTGCTCTTGGTCTGCCTCGCCGTGTGGCCGGCGCTGTTCCCCGGCCGTGCCCACGCGCTCGGCGCGGGACGCGGGGCCCGCTGTTTCTTCACCGAGCCGACCGGGCTCAAGGGCGTGCGGGTCCTCAGCGAGTCGCTGCTCATCGACCTGCGCTCGATGGCGGAAAGTAATGTCGCAACAATCGAAGCGGCCTACCGCCTGGAGAATCCCGGA
Source organism: Planctomycetota bacterium (assembly GCA_016177925.1). GTDB lineage: Bacteria > Planctomycetota > Planctomycetia > Gemmatales > Gemmataceae > JACOUH01. The sequence goes on from JACOUH010000196.1 coordinate 16,672, forward strand.
AAGCCCCGCGAGTTGACGCTCACCTTCATCGCCGTCTCATACTCCGGCTCCATCCAATACCCGACTGCCGAGGGGATCAAGGCACGTCTGGGGAAGAAGGAACTGGAGGCCAAGGAGGTCAAGGCGAAGGACCTCCTCGCCGACTGGCCGCGGGACGCTGACGGAAAACGGCAACCCATCGACCTGGGCTTGCCTGACCGGTTCATCGATTTATCGGTGTGTGCGCGTCTGAAGTTCACGCTCCCCAAAGGAAAGCATACGCTCGTGCTGCAGTACACGGTCTGTCCCGCCAGGCGAGATCCTGATCCTACTTACCTCCGGACGCTGGAGTACGTGCCAACCCCAGCGAAGGAATGGGAGAGCTTCGGCGGGTTGGAACTGACCGTGCGTGTCCCCGAGGGTTGGACCCTGCTCCGCTGGCCGGAGGAGATGACCCGGGAGGGAGACACCTGGAAAGCCAGGTTCCGAACGGCGCCTGCCCGGAACCTGACGTTCCATTTCCAGGCGGAGCCGGGGTCGGCTTACTACCGACTACTGTGGGTGACCTGGGGAGTGATCGCGCTGTCGGTCGTGGTCGGCCTCGGCGGCTGCTGGTGGCTGGGCCGGGTCTGTGGCCGGCGCCGGACCGTGGCCTGGCCGGCCGCGGTGGGGCTGGCGGTGCTGTGGGCGGCGCTGATCTGGTTTGCGGGGGAGAGTGTTGTCATCCTTCCCGAGCAAGCCGCCCCGAAGGGGCAGATTCCAGTGTTCGCGGCGATTGACCGCCTGCGGCTGGTGTACCTGTTCCGCGTGCTCGCCCTTCCGGTCGGGTTCTTCGTCACCCTGGTGACCGCGGTCCGTGTGCGCCGACAGGCGATGCCCAACGAGAACAGCCGTGACGACCGGGACGCCCTGGCCGCTGGCGTGGTCCTTGTCGGCGTCGGAATCCTGTTCGTGGTAGCAAAGATGCTCGGAGCCTAACTACCTCCACGCAAGAGGCAAAGTGGTTGTGGGTGTGCCATGCTTTCGCGGCCCGCGCTGTCGGAGGCAGCGAACCGGTCGCACAGGGCCGCGAAAGCATGCCACCCTCCGAGTGCGACAACGTCGTCTCCCGGTGGCTCGGCAAGGCCAGCGAATGCCGGCTGGAAGTCTCGTGGCAGGACGACACGGCCGAGAAGGCGGCGCGGCTGCGAGCGACGATGCAAGCGGGCCCGCTCGTGGAACTGGCGACCGTCGCGCTGGCGCTGATCCTCGGGAACCGCGTCGTGCCGCTGGGGCGACGGTTCGTGACCGACCACGGCGAGCGCGCGGACTACCGCGCGAGGAAGCGGAAAGGGGTGCGGGAAATCAGCGGCACCGAGGTATCTGCCGAGTTAGGGCGGCGACACCGAGAGAAGGTCGCGCAGGCGCGAGATAACCCGTTCGGGTGGGATGCGTACGTGGTGGTCTGTGCCTTCTCGGCCGGGGGACACCGCATCCGCTTCACCAGACATCCCTTCGAGGAGGCCCAACATGGCAAAGGCGAAGACTAGGCGGACTCTTACCCTGGTCGAGGAGTTGATGGCCGAATCGTCGGCCGTCCTGTCGAAGGCGCAGGCGCTGACGACAATGGGGATGGGTCAGACCGCGCAGCCGTTGTGGGCGTCCGCGGCGTCGCTGCACGAGCGGATTGCGCCGCTGCTTGACGCCGAGGGGGACGCCTTGGAGGCGGCGGTCCACCGGATGAGCGCCGCGTCCTGCTACGAGAAGGCCGGCGACCCGAGCCGCGCCGTGAACCTGTATCAGGCCGCGCTGGCCGGGCCCTTGCGCGAGGTGACGCGCAAGGAAGTGCAAGGGATGCTGGCGGCGTGCCTGGCACGGCTGAAGGCATCCTCGCCGCCCCGGAAGCCCCGGCGAGTCGTGTCGGCGTCGTAAGGCGCGGGAAAATGGTGTCAGTTCATTTTTCTACGAGGAAAATGAACTGACACCATTTCCCCCCGCTATCCCATCGCAGTGAAAATGGCCTGGAGGACCTCATCGGGAGGCTGTCCTCCCTCTTCCCAGTTGCCACGTGGTTGCGACCACCTCCAGCGCTGCGCGGCAGCCGCCCCGATGATCCGCACCGCGCCGCCTTCAGCCCATGTTACCTCCAACTGGCCGTCCACCAGAGATTGCGGATTGGCCATTGTTCCGCGATAGGTTCTTCTCTGCACGACCGTCTGAGTTTGCAGATCGATGACGACCACCCGGCACAACCCAGCCGGGCCGATGCCTGGCCTCAACTCGATGCGACCACACTCCCACAGTTGAATTCCAGCCAACTCTTCGGGAGTTGCCGGCGGCGGCGGGTAGATATAGGCTTCTTCGATGGCCAAGTTCCCGAGGCGGCTCCCCCAGAAGCGCTTCGGCGTTCTGGTGAGGCGGCCGCGGTGAGCGACCATGTCTCTGGCAATTGGATTGTGTGGCCCGATCACCTTCTGTTCAAACGGATCCATCCCGAAGCCTTCCTTCTCCATCTCGCGGATCACCGCGTTGACACGGCGATAGGCGGCCTTGGTCGCCCCGCCCTCACTCACGAGGGGAGTTGCCAGATAGAAATACCAGTCGCCGCTTTCGCTTTCCTTGATCCAGGCGGCAGCGGTCACTTCGATCCCTTCGTGAGTGAGCCGCTCGATAAGGGTCTGCCCCTCTTTGATCTGCATCTCTACCAGCGCCGCTTGAGCCATGAGAGCACCCCGTGCTTTTTATCCGTAATGGCCTCGTAGAGTTTCTCGGCGTCGGTTTTCGCCGTGCGGGCATTCCGGCTCGATTCGTTCCATTCCTTGACGGTGTCCCAGTTCTCCCGGAGGTCTGGGTCGGCATTCAGGGCCGCATCGAGGTCGTCTTTCAGCCCGGCAAGAACGAGGAGCTGTGTCAGGCTGTGGGTCCAGCACTTGTCGGCAAAGTTCTTGTCGGGAAACTCCTCCGGTTTCATCAGCTTGGCGATGCAGGCTTTCAACGCGCATTCCACAGCGTACCCGGCCAGATAGTAGGCGGCCGACCAGCGGTGAGCCTTCAGGAGCACCTTGGCATCGCGAATTCGCTCATTCGCGAGCCGCTGTAGGTCGGTCCTGTTCACCCGAGCGCCCCCGCCGCCCTGACTTGCCGCATGATTACCTCCATGCCCATTCTACCATCCCTGCCGCTCCGAAGGATCACTTCCGGCCCGCGTCGGAGTTGATGCCCCTCGGCTCAGGCATCTTCTCCGTGATGATCTTCCACGATGCTCCCGTCTCGCGCATGGCGCGGAAGTCGCGGGCCGCGTAGGCGAACTCCAGGTGCGGCGTTGCTACAGCCTTACCGCGGTCGCGCGAATGCATTGCTGCCTCAAGCGCCCCGGTCGTCAGCAGCGTGCGCTCGACAGGATAAGGCGACTTCCCCTCGCGGAAGTGGTGCTGAATGGCGTGAGCCAGCGCCTTGAACAGGTTGCGGTTGCCCCACGGCCCGGCGTAGAAGCGACAAACACGGTCCTTCTCCTCTCCCTTCAGCCGGCAGGCGAACGCCCAGCGCGTCGATTTCTTGCCAACCTTCAGGACCGTCCCACGTGTGCCGTCCTTGTACGTCACCAGGATCGCGTGCGTCTCTTCGGGCACTTCACCCTCGATGCGGTGGAGCGTGGGCGGCTTCTTGCCCAGGTCGGCGGCCACCGCGGCTTCCGCCAGGGCCACCGGCCAGCGCCCCTCCCTGGCGGCCTTCCACAGCGCCTCGCCGCGCAGGAACTCGACCCGCGCGATCCCCGTCTCGCCGCCCTTGCGTGACTCGACCAGCGATTGCAGCACCTCCAGCCCGTGGAAGTCGTAGACCTCAACCGGCCCGCCGTGGACGGCGACCGCCTCGGCGATCTCCGCGTTCGCGGGCAATTCCAGCGGCGGGACGCGCTGCGCCAGCGGGACCGAACTGCCCGCCATGAAGGGAATGCCCAGCTTCTTCGCCGTGTCGACCATCTCCCTCGCCCAGTCCCAGCGATAGGAGAGGTGCTTGTCGTTGAACAGCGGCACGAACCGCCGCGACTCGCGCATGACGGCCACGATCTCGTCGAAAAATCGCTTGCGCGGGTACTCGAGCTGCCCCAGCTTGTTGACTGGGTAGGCGCCGTGCTCGCCGATCGACAGCACCGCATCAACCACCAGCTCCTTGCCGCCCAGGCACAGCGCCTCGCGGATCGTCTTGAAGACACGGACCTTGTACTTGCGGGCGACGTCCTGTGTCATGTCGTCCTTGACGGTCTGGTCGGCGTAGAACGAGACGACATCGAAGCCGGGATCGGTTGCCTTGCCGCGAAACAGGTACGGCTCGAGGAAGTTCTCCAGCAGGACATGGGCGTGGGAGCGGTGGTGGAAGACGGTGAAGATGGCCGCCACGCGCGGTCGCTTCTTCTCCCTCGCCCCGGCGCCCTGTGCCGGCAGCGTCATGCTGCCAGTCCCGAGCACGGTCCCTGCGACTTGCAGGAACTGGCGACGGGAACGGTCCTCGAAGAACGATTCGTTGCGAGACATCACGAGCCCTCACTTCAGCGCGGACCGGGCGTTGCCGACCTGCACGCGACGATCCTACACCTACCCCGCTTCGATCTCAAGCGTGGGGCCTATTACGCCGGCACGAAAGCAACGCACGTAGGTCAGGCTTTCCAGCCTGACGTTGAGGCCGCGTCAGGCTCGAAAGCCTGACCTACTTTCGTGCCGGGGTGATACCCATCGGCGGGTCAGGAGCGAACAGCGGCACCGAAGTGCTGATGCAGCAGACGGCCCCCCGCCTCGCCCACGGGGTTGCCGCTCAGGTGGAGTGCGTTCAGGTTCGTCAGGTACGGGGAGGACGTCAGGGCCCGGATGCCGCGGAGGCGGATGTCGTTACCGCTCAGGTACAGCGCCCGCAGCCCGGCGAGATGCGGCGAGGCAGCCAGCGCCACAGCGCCGCGGTCGCCGAGATGGTTGTAGCTCAGGTCGAGCGTCTTCAGGGACGACAGCGCCTGCGAGCCGGCCAGGGCGTGCGCTCCCGCAGGTCCGATGACGTTGGCGCTCAGGTGCAGCGCCCGCAAGCGCGTCAGGTGGGGCGAGCAGGCCAGTTCCTTCGCCCCTTCGTCACCGATGGCGTTACCGCTTAGGTCCAGCCAGCGCAGCGGGGCCAGGGCGGCTGACCCGGCCAGCAGGGCCGCGGCGAGGTCACCCAGCCGGCCGAAGTGCAGGTCGAGCATGGTCAGGGCGGTCAGGTATCTGCAATTGGCCAGTTGGCCGACCTGCGCGGTGGACACGGACCACAGGTTCAGGCGCTCCACCCAAGCGGCGGCGCTGCCGCGCGGCAAGGGCGGTTCGACGAGGCTGCCATTGGCCTCGACGTGGAGCAGCCCCCGCTGAAAATGCGAGTCCCGCAGGCGCCACAGAAGCGCGCCCAACCAGCAATCCTTATACCGCTCCAGCAACTCCTTCTCCTGCCGCTCCAACTCGGGACGGGACGGGTCTTCCGCAGCGAGGGCCGAGCGGGTTACCTGCAGGCGCATCAGCGTCCCGCGGACGTCGCCGCGCTCCTCGAGCCAGTCGGCGAAGATCAGGCGCAGCCCGTCGTCGTCCGGTTCGTCGCGGATCGCTTGCAGGAAGGACTCCTCGGTCGCCACGGTCCCGCCTCCCCAGCGCCTCGACCAACAAGTCATTAGTCATTAGTCACTGGTCACTAATGACTAATGACTAATGACTCAAAACTCCACACCATCGCCGAATCGACGCCGCAGCGCGGCCGTCCCGGCCCGCCGTACCTTGTTGCCGGCCAGTCGCAGCCCGGCGAGCTGCTTCAGGTGCGGCGACTGCGCCAGCAGCACCGCCCCCAGGTCGCCGACGTAGTTGTGGCCCAGTTCCAGCGTCGTCAGCCGCGTCAAGGACAGCGACGCGGCCAGTGCCCGGGCACCATCATCGCCGATGACGTTGTGGTCAAGGCTCAACACCGCCAGCTGCCCCAGGTACGGGGAGGCAGCCAACGCTCGCGCCCCCTCGTCGCCGATGCCGTCCTCGCTCAGGTCGAGGGCAGCCAGGCCGGCCAGGTGCGGCGAGGACGCCAGGGCCCACGCCCCCGTGTCGCCGAGGGCTGCGTCGTAGAGGTTGAGCGCGACCAGGTGCCCGAGGCGCGGCGAGGCGGCCAGTGCGCGCGCTCCCAAGGGACCGATGGGGTTGCCGCCCAGCCACAACGCGCGGACGGTGTCCATGTTCGGCGAGGCCGCCAGCACCGCTGCTCCGCGCGACCCGATGCCGTTGCTGCCAGCGTAAAGCAGGTGCAGCCGTCGCAGGTGCGGTGCTTCCGCCAGCGCCTGCGCCCCTGCGTCGCCGACTGCGTTGAAACCCAGGAACAGCTCGCGCAGGCCAGCCAGGTGTGGTGAGTCGGCCAACGCCCGCGTCCCCTCCGTGCCAAGGGTGTTGGCTCGCAGGTCGAGTGTCGTCAGCCCGGACAGCATTGGGCACGACGCCAGCGCCGCGGCTCCCGCGGGGCTGATCGTATTGTTGCTCAGGTCGAGTATCCTCAGCCGCCGCAGTGCCGCCGTCCCAGCGAGCAACCGCACGCCCTCGTCGCCGAGGCGATTGTTCCACAGGTTCAGGGCCGTCAGCCGGCCGACGACAGGCAGGTCCGCGAGCACGGCCGCGCCGGCGGGGCCGAGCCCGTTGTGGCTGAGGTCGAGAGCAGACAGGTGCGGGAAGCGCTCCAGTGCGGCCAGCGCCGCGCCGGCCTGCTCGGCCAACCGCCACAGCTTCACCCGCTCGACCCACGAACAGGCTTCGTGTGCTCCCGCTGGCAACGCGAGCAGGGCTTCCGCATCGGCCTCCAGCGCCAAGAGGCCGCGCACGAACCGCCAACCGCGGAGCCGCTCGCGCAGCGGACCGAGCCAGTCAACGGCGTGACGGTCGAGCAGCTCTCGCTCGCGCTCCTCCAGGGCAGCCCGCCGAGGGTCGCTCTCGGGGAGGCGGGCCAGGTGGACCTGGAGACGCATAAACTCGCCGCGTGGATCGCCCTGCTCTTCCAGCCAGTCGGCGAACACCAGGCGCGGGGCATCATCCTCCGGGTCCTCGACGATCACTCGGAGAAAGCCTTCGCTGCCGCCCATGACTGTTCCGCCGCACACGGGCAAACGGTCTCGACGCCAGCGCTCATTATAACCGACGAAGAATCCGGCCGCGGAGCGAGGGAACGCCGTAGCGATAGGCGGCTCGCCTGTCGGGTTTTCAGAATGGGACAGCCGAGCCGGCTGTCCCTACGAAGGGAGATCAGACTGCCACGACCTGTCCCGTCTTGACCGACTCGCACTCCTTGTGGCAGAGCACCAGCGCGTCGCGAGCCAGTTTGCCACTCAGCAGGTCGGGCAACTTCCCCGTGGCGACGCCGTCGACGGCGGCCTGGATCTCTGCGGCGAAAGCCGAGATCGGGTCGGCGTCGCCGGACAGGTCCGGCCGCGCGCCCTGCCCGTCGGCGGTCAGTACCGTCAGCGGCGTGGCACCGGACTCGTAGACGAGCGTCGCCCGTTCGAGATAGATGTCGTAGCCATGCACGAACGGCCGGCCCTTCTGCGCCAGCGCCCCACTGGAGCACGTCACCGCTGGCCCGCCGGGGCCGTACAGGTACGACGTCGTCAGGTAGTCGACGGCACCCTTGTCGTTGACGACGCCCGTGGCGAAGACCTTGCCCGGCACGCCGGCGACCAGGCCGATAAAGTGGGTGTCGTGGATGTGCAGGTCGACGGCCGGCCCGCCGGTCTTGTCGGCGTCGCCGATCTCCGCTGACCAGTCCGGCCGTGAGATGACGCGCTTGAAGTGGGCCCCGAGCAGCCGGCCGTGTCGCCCGCTCCGGATGGCATCGGCGGCGTAGGCGAACTCGGGGAAGAAGGGCAGTACGTGGGCGACCATCAGCAGGCGGCCGGCGCGGTCGGCCGCCTCGACCATCGCGTCGGCGTCCTTCGGATCGAGGGCGATGGCCTTCTCGACGAGGACGTGTTTGCCGGCCTTCAGGGCTCGGAGGGCCGTCGGCGGATGCACGTGCGTGGGATTGCAGACGTCGACGAGGTCGATGTTCGGGTCGGCGAGCAGGTCCTCAAGCCGCTGATAGCCCTTGACGTCGCCGAGGTCCATCTGCTGTCCGGGCGGGCCGAAGTTGCCCTGGATGCCGCGCCAGTCGCCGGCGAGTTTCTTCGGGTCGCGCGAGCACAGGGCGGCGACCCGCGCCCCCCGCAGCCGCCCGCCGGCCAAGTAGTGAATCATGCCCATGAAGCCAAGACCCACGATTCCTATTCTCACGCTCATGGCTTTTTCCTTGTGCATCAAGCACTTATTACGCCGGCACGAAAGTAGGTCAGGCTTTCCAGCCTGACGCGGCCTCAACGTCAGGCTGGAACGCCTGACCTACGTGCGTTTCCTTCGTGCCAGAGTAATCTGGCATTGCAGCCACTTGACAAGGGTGATGAATTGGACCGGGTTGACCGAATGCTGGGACCGCTTCCCGCCTCTCGGATCGGGTTGTCCGGACGCCTCTTTCTCAAAAGTTTATCGAAAGGGAGTCCATTCGACTTCCACGAGATGCTCCGCAGGTTGGTCGAGAAGAGTCCGCTGGCGTGGACGCTCGAGGTCAACGGCTACGTGGTGGACGCTCGGCGCTTCCGTCGGGAGATTCAGGAGGAGGCGTACCGTGAGGGCCTCAGCCGATTCCAGGGCGACGTGGGTGACGCCCCGTTGGGGCAGCCAGTCGGCCAGGGCCGGCAGCCGGGCGAGCAGGACCTGGTGGAGGTGGAACCAGACGCCCTGCTCCTGCCCGGCGCGGAGCTTGTGCCAGCAGGGCATGCCGCAGCTGCAGCCCTTCGCGGTGGGCAGATCCTTCCAGGGGATGCCGGTTGCCTCTTTTGTTCGTGGCTATTAGCGCTTCTTGCCCGGTTTCCGCTCCAGCATGCGGATTTCCTGCTCGAGGTGCCGAATCCGCGCCGCGTAGAGGGCCTTGACGTGCTTGACGTGGGCGCGCTCGTGGTCCCTCAGCAGCCGGATCTCGCGCTCCTCCAGCCTCACAGCCTTCGTCAGATATTGCCGCAGCGCGTCGTAAACCTTTCGGATCTGTTCTCGCTCCGTGGAGCTTGTTGCCAGCGCCAGCGCCTGGTCCTCGTGGCTCGTGATCTCTGCGCGCTCGTGCCTCAGCTCCTTCTCGGTCAGGCGGTCGCGGCGAATGATCGCCTCGTACCGCGACTTAATTGCCTTGAGGATGGCCCCCTCTTCCTTCCTCAGCGCCTTGATCTGGTTGCGCAGCTCGGTCACCGCCGGCTTGGAATCGGCCGACGCCAGGCCGACGACCACCAATGCCACACACAGACCACTCGTTCCCACTCGGAGCATGGAAACCCCTCCTGTTGGTTTGGGACACACCGAAAACTTGGGCCCCGGGCGACCGTCCCGTATTCACCCGATGGCACAATCAGGATATGAAGATTAGACACCGCCGAAAGGGAGTTGGACCGCAGATTCCTATTTTTTTTGACAGGAGCCGCCTGGGACGGAATGAGGTGAAGTTTCGCGGGCAAGCCCGGCCCCCGGGCTCGAGGACTCGCCCGGGGCTTCATGGATGTCGCGCCGAGGGCTCCAAGACCTGAGCCCCTTGGGCGACTGGAAGAAAGCCCCGGGCTCACGGACTCGCCTGGGGGGTGGGCTCCTCGGGTTCGTCGACGAGTGCCGCGTCGGCAGGCACCCAGCCGACCTCTCCGCCGGACAATTCAATCTGCAGCCAGTCGCCCCTGCGGAACAGCAGCGAGGCCTCGACCCCAGGGCGAAGGGCCGCCGACCCCTCGCGCGACGGATAGGACAGCCCGTTCCCCTTGCGCAGGGGGACCTCGCGGCTGATCACGACCAGCGGGTAGCGGTGCAGTCGTTCCTCGGACCAGGTCGCGGCGGCCAGCAGAACGGCGACGACAGCGGTCAGACCGAACGCTGCCAGCGCCAAGGTGAGCAGCTGGCTGCGGCGCAGCATCAGCCAGCGCGTCAGCAGGACGCAGGACACCGCATAGCCGGCCAGCAGCAGAGCGAACGACCAGCCCGACAGGCCGACGCGCGGCAGCCAGGGCGGACGGTCATCGCTCGGCGGGCGCGAAAAGCGACCAGCGCCGGCGTAATGGACCTGTTCGCGGGCGAAGTCGAGCGACTCGCGCAGGGAACGGTCCGTCGGGCTGAGCCGCAGCCCGCGCCGGTAGGCGAAGATGGCCCGCGGCACATCGTGCGCCAGCAGCCAGGCATTCCCCTCATTGCGACAGAGATCCGCGTTGCGACAGCCGCGCGCTCGCAGCTGCGCGTACGACGTCGCGGCATCGAGGAAGTGCTGCTTCGCCCGCGCCGGGATGTCGCGCAGCCGCACGCCCTCGGCGAAGGCGGACTCGGCCCGCTCCAGCAGTTCGGCGTCGGAGAGGGAAGGAGAAGCGCCGAGGAGGAGGACGGTCAGGACTGGTGCGAGGACCACGTTTCCGACTCCACGGCGAGGATCAGTTCTTCGGCCGCGTCCGCGAGGTCGGCTGCGTCGCGGACCGGCGAAGGAGCGAAGCGAAGGACGTCGCAGGTTTCATAGAAAGTGAAGGCTTGCCGGCACAGCCCCGCGGACAGCCCGACCTTGTCGAGGTGCGTGGTTACTTCAGGAGGCGTCGGCACCGAGGCGGGCAGGTCGAGGCGATACCGCAGGTAAAGTGTGACGATGTCGGCAAGCCGGGCGGCCTGTTCTCGGGGCAGCCCGCGGGCGCCGCGGAGGTCGTGGAGAGCCTGGCGGGCGGCGCGGCTCTTGCGGTGGCGAGCCCGTCGCGCTGCGTCAGGATAGAGGCGCTGCCAAACGACGTACCAGATCCCACAAGCGAGCGGCGGCACCAGCAGGAAGAGCGCGAGGAGGACAGGGCCAGGCAACTCCCAGGGATGATCACGGCGGAGCAGGCGCTCGCCCGTCTCAAGGTGGAGAACGACCTCGGGCACCTTCGCAGGGGTGCCCTTCACCTCGACGGGCTCGGCCGGCGCCGGCGTCACCTTGAGCGGAATGGCGTCGGTGAATCGCTTCTGATAGCCGCTCGGGTCTTGTCCCGCGGCCGGGTCGAAAAAGTAAAACGGGACTTCGGGGACCTCTTTGACGGCGGTTGAGCGAGGCTTCAAGAGGTAGTAAAACTCCCAGGTATGGGCGTCGATCTCCTTCTCGGCAGGGTCCGGCGTGTCGACGAAGAAGTCCTTCGCGATCTCCGCGTCGGTATCGAGCCGAGGCCGGCCTGGGCGCGCGAGCGGCTTCTGGTCCGCCCTGACGCGCACCGTGAACAGGACCGGCCGGCCGACCTGTGCCGTCGTCGCGGCAAGGCTGGCTTTGACGCGAAAGACGCCGACGGCGCCGGTGAATCCCTCCGGTTGTCCGCTGACGGGCGGCTCGAACTTCTCTTCGGCGGGCGTCTTGTCGTCCTGACCGAAACTACCGGCGGGAAGAGCGCGGAACAGTGCCAGGGCGAGGAGAAGGCTTCTCATGGTCGGGCTCTCGTCCTGCGTCTACCAGTAGGTCAGCCTTTCTAGGCTGACAAAAGCCGTCAGGCTATTACCTCGGCAGGTAAGCTGCTCACACTAACCCGAAGCGTTAGCGAGGATCGACC
>JACOUH010000128.1 GCA_016177925.1 Planctomycetota bacterium
AGTGTGACCTCGCTGACGCTTCGGGTTAGTGTGACCTCGCTGACGCTTCGGGTTAGTGTGAAGGAACTGATATGGGACGTGGACGAGAAAACGAGCCGCCAATGCCGGAGCCGTTCGCGTACTTTTTGACTTGGTCTACTTACGGGACATGGCTTCCCGGTGATGAACGCGGGTGGATCGAACAGGGACACGGCTGGCAGCCTCCTGACCCAGCGCGAAAACTGGAGGCAGAGGCGCGGATGACCGAGGATGCCTGTCGATTGGATAACGAGCAGCGTGACCTCGTCGAGCGCCAAGTTGGCGAAACCTGTAAGTTCCGTGGCTGGATCCTGCACGCCGTCAACTGCCGGTCGAATCACTTGCATGTCGTGGTGACGGCGAGCTCTGCACCCAAGATCGTGCGAAACCAATTGAAGGCGTGGTGCACGCGACGACTCAAAGAATTGGAGGCAAGTCGCCAGCAAGCCCGAGCGCGCAGGCTGGACACACCAACCCGAAGCGTTAGCGACGGACCAACGAGTGACGCAGCCATCCGTGAGAATTGGTGGGCCGAGCGTGGCAGTCAGCGATTTATCAACGACGAAGCCAGTCTGGAGGCCACGATCTTGTACGTGCGCGACGGTCAAGACAAGCGGAGAGAACACTAACCCGAAGCGTCAGCGAGGGCGACACTGCCTGTCTCGCTAACGCTTCGGGTGGTGTGAGATTCGGGAAGGTATTGCGGTCCCGATCCTAAGAGAGGAAAAGAGCAGAGTGTAAATCAGTCCAGGCACAGAACCAGCCGGCAACCGCAGAGATCATAGCGGCGGACCGGCGCGCACCCGAGGCGGATGGCGGCGCGGCACCCGTGCGGGCGACCGCCCCAGGAGCCGCCACGCAGCACGCGGGCATCGCCTAATTTACTACTTTGGTGATCCTTTATATCTTCTGAAGGGTAATCGCCGTACCAGTCGGCACACCACTCCCAGATGTTGCCGTGCATGTCAAACAGGCCCCAGGTATTGGCCGGGAAGCTCCCCACCGGCGTCGTCTGCTCGCGGTAGACCCCCTGATGATAAGCGACGTCGTGGATCTCTGCCAGAGGCCCGTCGGGTTTTTTCGATGCCGGGCGCGCCGTAGCGAGGAACCGGTGCCACGCCAAGCGCTGGGCCCGCGGCCTGTCGCGTCTCCCGGATTGTCCGGCCGGTCGGCTAGACAGGCGGCATGGTTCAGAATCCTTGTGAAAAAGGTAACAACCCCTGGGGGGGGTATGCATGGTTTGCACAGCATTATGCACAGAAACGTGAAGTGCCTGGTGCTTGATATTGTACCACGCCGGACAGGCCGAGCGCTCGCAGGGCGGGCCGCGCTTGCAGCGGTCCGCCGAACCACGTAACCTGACGGCAGCCGTCGCCGCAGACACGACCGCGACCCGTTGCAGACGGGGTCTCTCATGGGCAGGACACGGGTGCTGGTGACCGGGATGAGCGGGCTCATCGGCGGCGTGATGCGCCGGGCCCTCGAAGGCCGCTATGAGCTGATTGCCCTGAATCGGCGGGCCGTCCCCGGGGTGACCTGTCACCAGGCGGACGTCAGCGACCTGGCCGCGATCCGCCCGGCGTTCGACGGAGTCGAGGTGGTGCTGCACCTGGCCGCCTTCGCGGTGGCAGAGGCCGCCTGGGAGGACGTCCTCCGGTACAACGTGGTCGGCACGTACAACGTCCTGGAGGCGGCCCGGCAGGCGGGCGCCCGCCGGGTCGTTTTCGCCTCCAGCGGCGCGGTCATCAGCGGTTACGAACAGGAGTCCCCGTACCGGGAACTGGTCGCGGGGCCTGACACGCCGTTGCCGGAGCGGTGGGCGCTGCTGACGCACGAGTCCCCTTGCCGGCCGCAGGGCCTCTACGGCTGCAGCAAGGTGTGGGGCGAGACGCTGGGGCGCCACTATGCGGACCGCCACGGGTTGTCGGTTCTCTGCGTGCGCATCGGGGCCGTGGTGGCGGAAGACAGGCCGACGACTCCCCGGCAATTCTCGGTCTGGTGCAGTCAGCGGGACGTGGCCCAGGTGCTGGAACAGTGCGTCACGGCACCCCCGCAACTCCGTTACGACATCTTCTACGCGGTGTCCAACAACCGGCGCAACTACCGGGATTTGAGCCACGCCCGCGCGGTGCTCGGCTATGAACCCCGGGACAGCGCGGACGCCTTCGCCCGGTGAGGAAGGAGGGGTGTATATGTCGGATCTCAAGGGTCGGCGTGGTACACTCAAGCTCCTGACCGCGGCCGTCTCCTCCCTGGCCCTGCCCGGCTGGGCGAGCGCGGCGGAGGAGAAAGCCAGCAAGAAGACCCTCGTCTATAAGACGGTCGGCAAGGACGAGCTCAAGGCGGACGTGTACCGGGCCCCCGGGGACGGGCCCCGCCCCGTGGTCCTGTGGATCCACGGCGGCGCCTTGATCGCCGGCGACCGCGAGGCGGAGAACCCGCCCGGCATTCGCGCCGCCCTGTGCCGGGCCGGCTACGTGGTCGTGTCCATCGACTACCGCCTGGCGCCGGAGACCAAGCTGCCGGCCATCCTGGAAGACCTGCAAGACGCTTGCCGCTGGGTGCGCGCGAAAGGCCCGGGGCTTTTCGCCGCGGACGCGAAGCGGTTCGCCGTGATGGGCGAGTCCGCGGGCGGGTTCCTGACGCTGACCGCCGGCTTCCGCGTGGAGCCCCGCCCCGGGGCGCTGGTCTCCTTCTGGGGCTACGGCGACATCGCCGGTGCCTGGCTGAGCCGCCCCGACCCGTACTACCGCCGCCTGCCGCTGGTGTCCAAGGAGGAGGCGAACGCAGCCGTCGGCACAACGGGGGCGGTCGTGCGACGCGGCGGCCGAAACGTGTCGCCGTTCATCCTCTACTGCCGGCAGAACGGGCTGTGGCCCAAGGAGGTCACCGGCCACGACCCGGACGCCAACCCCAAGGCGTTTGACGCCTTCTGCCCGATCCGCAAGGTGACGCCGCGCTACCCGCCCACGCTGCTGATCCACGGGACCAAGGACACGGACGTGCCGTATCAACAGTCGGTGAACATGGATCGGGAACTGGCCCGCCACGGGATCGAGCACGGCCTGGTGACGATCCCCGACGGCGGCCACGGCCTGGTCGGGGCCAAGCCGGCCCTGGTGGCCGACGTGCAGGACCGCGTGCTGGCGTTCTTGCGCAAGCACCTCCGTCCGTCCTGAAACCAGCCGCACCCCGGTCACGGACGCGGGGGGATCGGAACTTCAGGCAGCACGGCCTGGACTCCGGATTCTTCGCTGATCCCCGGCAGCTGGAGTGCCGGCCCGCGAGGCAGAGGGCGTCTCGATGACGGCAACAAGGCGGGGGGAGGCGGTGTGCGCTGGAGCAGGCCGAGAACGGCCCAGGCCGACCCGGCTACGGTGATCGGCTCTAGGTTCCCTGCGCCCCTCTTGCCGGCGCCCGAATTGGGAGGCCGCGAAGTCATCGGCCAGGAACCGTCGGGCTTCTGGGTCTTCAGCAGGAAGTCGCGTGCCCTGACGATCGCCGGGTCGCTCCGGTCGATACCCCCACGGGACACCAGTGCGTAGATAGCCTGGCCGGTGGCGTAGGCGTCGCTGGCCATCTCGAGGGTCGTCGTGTCCACCCCGAGCGCTACCGCCCAGGCTGCGGCGCCGTTGCGGAGGCTGGCGAGTCCCTGCAACTCCTGTTCGACGTGTCGCGTCAGTGACGTCAAATCCTGGACGGCCTTCTGGAGTTGCGCTCGCAACTCGCTATCATGCACCCGGGAGGGCCTACCATGCTCGTGATCCCCGGTTTGCTGGGCAAGGACACCTGTGACGGCGTCACCCGACGCGAGTTGTTGCGCGTGGGCGGTTCAGCCCTGCTCGGCCTCAGTCTCGCCGAGGTCCTGCGCGTGCAGACGGCCTGCGCCGCCGGCACCCCGGCCGGCGGTCCCGGTTTCGGCAAGGCGAAGGGCGTCATTCTGCTCTACCTGCAGGGAGGTCCCAGCCACCTCGACCTGTGGGACCCCAAGGACAACGTCCCCAGCAACGTCAAGAGCGTTTTCAAGGCCATCGACACCCGGCTGCCCGGCATCAAGGTCACCGAGAACCTGCCCCGCTTCGCGCAGGTCCTCGACAAGGTGACCCTGATCCGCTCGATGAGCTACACGCCTAACGGCTTGCTGAACCACACCGCGGCGATGTACCAAATGCTGACCGGCTACACCGCCGACAAGGTCAGCCCGACCGGTCAGCTCGAGCCGCCCAGCCCCAAGGACTTCCCCAACGTCGGCTCGAGCATCATCCGGATGAAGCCGCCGAGCGTGCCGATGCTGCCGTTCGTCATGCTGCCGCGTCCCTTGCAGGAGAGCGGCGTGATCGGCAAGGGCGGCACCGCGGGCTTCCTCGGCCGGGCGTACGATCCGTACTATCTCTACCCGCCTGGCGACGACGCGGACATGAGCAAAATGGACCGCGTCAAGGTCGACGACCTGCAACTGCGGCGCGAGGTAACGCCCCAGCGGCTGGAGCGCCGTGCCGGTCTGCGGCAGAAGATCGAGGAAGGCATGCCGGCCCTGGACAGGGCCACCGCCAGGTACGACCTCGACAAGTATTACGGCAAGGCACTGGGGCTGATCCTCTCCGGGCGGGCTCGCAACGCACTGGACCTATCGCGCGAGCCGGCCCGGGTGCGCGATCGCTACGGGCGCAACACGTTCGGCCAGAGCTGTCTGCTGGCACGACGACTGCACGAGGCGGGCACACGCTTTGTGGAGATCAACTGGCCGGTGTATGCCAATTCCGACGGGAGCTACACCTGGGACGATCATCGCAGCATGTCCGAGCGGATGAAGACCCGAACGGCCCCGGTGTTCGACATGGCCCTGTCCGCCCTGCTCGGCGACCTCGACGACCGCGGGCTGCTCGCCGAGACGCTGGTGGTGGCGGTGGGCGAGTTCGGCCGCAGCCCGCAGCGCGGCCTGAGCACGTCGGGCAACGTCAATAACGATGACGGCCGCGATCACTGGCCCTACTGCTACACGGCCTGTCTTGCCGGGGCGGGGGTCAAGCGTGGCTTTGTCTACGGCAAGTCCGACCGGACCGGATCGGCCCCGTTGGAGAACCCGGTCCACCCGGGCGACCTGCTGGCGACCGTCTACCACAGCGTCGGCATCAACCCGAGTACGATGGTGTCCAATCATCTCAACCAGCCGCGCGAACTGGTCAAGGGCGAGGTGCTCACCGGCTTGCTGTCATGATCAGCATTCGAGCGAACGTCGCAGAAACAACGAACCAACCTAAGCCCCAAGCGCCAGCGACGAGACCCGAGGTCCTCGCGCTGGCGCTTGGGGCTTGAGTCAACCGCTGCACCCGCCTGCAAACCGCACTAATTCTCTCGACGGAAGGACAGTTCCGTGCCGTCGCTGTCGGTCATGGTCAGCCGCTCTCCCTCGATAACGACCGTCTCTGTGTGGGTCTTCATCCCGGCGACGACCTCGTCCAGGTGAAGCGTCACGGAGTGCCCTGCCCCGAGACTGTACTTGCCGGTGTGAATCTTGCCTCGGACGATGTAGTAAAGGCTGCCGTCGGTGTGGAAGTGCAGTTCCATGAAGCCGTCGGGGACGCGGAGCTTCGCCCCCTGGGACTGGATCGTGCCGGCGAGGGACCTCCAGCGGGTGCCCTCGATCTTGCCCTTGTTCTCCGACAGGCAGCCCGCGGCAAAGGCGAGCGTGAGCAGGACGGTCAGTTGCAGGAAGGTGCGGCGCATGGCAGTTCTCCGGGTGCGGGCCGGGCCGCGGACAGGGTCGGGTTCCCGCCCGGCGAGGCGGACGCAAGTGGTCCATGGCCGGCTCCCCCGAACTATAGAATGCGCACGGCAGAGGTGCAAATCAGCCGGCTGGCGGACAGCCGGTCGAGATAAAGTCCGCTCCGCCGGTTGACAGCGGGCGCCAGTGACCTACCCTTACAAGGGGCCGCGCTGCATCGTCTTCTCGCGCGGTCCCAACCTTCGCCCACCGACGACAGGAGGAACGCATGGCGCGAGTGCTGGTGATCGACGACAACACGACGGTCCGGGCCGTGAGCCGGGCGATCCTGGAGTCCGTGGGGTACGAAGTGCTCGAGGCTGCGGACGGCACCGCGGGGCTCGATCTGCTCTGGGAGCATGGAGCCGACCTGGTCTTGTGCGACCTGCTCATGCCGGGGCAGGAAGGACTGGAGACGCTGCGCCAGCTGCGGCTGCGGTCCGACGTCCCGGTCATCATCATGAGCGGACAGGCGGAGCGCCTCGACGGCTCCGCCCTCTTTCCGATCGCCCGCCTCTTCGGCGCCACCAACACGCTGCGCAAGCCGTTCGGCCCGGCCGAATTGCTCGGTGCCGTCCACAGCGCCCTCGAGTGCCGGGTCGGCTGAGCCAGTCGATCAACCCGCCGTGGTACGCGAACCTCCTTTCTGTTAGGCTACTCCTAGTTAGAGCGGTTCGCGGCCGGGTCGCACACTAACCCGAAGCGTCAGCGAGGGACCGGCCCTCGCTGACGCTTCGGGTTAGTGTGCAACGCAAGTGTGAACCGCTCTAAGGGAAGTTCTGTTCGCCCACCAACGGAAGGAAATGTCCATGAATCCCGACCTTCGCCGCCGTACCGACGAGGTGGTCAGCCGCCTGACTCAGCTGCGGGACTCTCTTTGACCTCCCCACCAAGACCACGCTGCGCGATCAGCTCACCGCCCGGATGGGGCAACCTAACTTCTGGGACAACCAGGAGCGAGCCCAGCAAATCATCCAGCAGCTCAAGCCGCTCAACGACCTGCTCAAGCCAGCCGAGGACCTCGAGGCCGTCAAGGGCGACCTTGAGGTGCTCGCCGAACTCGCCGAGGAGGACGCCCAGCTCGAGGCCGAACTCGAGGGCGAACTCGCAAGTTTCGAGCAGCGACTCGGTGACTTCGAGCTGCGCGCTATGCTGTCGGGGCCCTACGATTCCGGCAACGCTTTCCTGAGCATCCAGGCCGGCACCGGCGGCACCGAAGCCTGCGACTGGGCCCAGATGCTCATGCGCATGTACATCCGCTGGGCCGAGCGACACGGCTACACAGCCGAACTCGTCGATGAGTTGCGCAACGAGGAAGCGGGCATCCGCAGCGCCACGCTGCGCATCGTCGGCGACTATGCCTACGGCTACCTGCAGGGCGAGACCGGCGTCCACCGCCTGGTGCGCATCAGCCCGTTCGACGCCAACGCCCGCCGGCAGACGTCCTTTGCCGCGGTCGACGTGCTGCCCGACACCGATGTTGACATCCAAATCGAGATCCGGGATGTCGACATCGAGAAGCAGACCTTCTCCGCGGGCGGTCCTGGCGGCCAGCACCAGAACAAGACGCAATCGGGCGTGCGGCTGATTCATCTGCCGACCGGCGTCCGCGGCGAGAGTCGTACCGAGCGCAGCCAGCACAAGAACTACGACAACGCCCTGAAGCTGCTCAAGGCTCGCCTCTACGCCATCGAACAACGGAAGATCCAGGCCGAGGTCGACAAGAAGTACGACGAGAAGGGAGAAGTCTCCTGGGGCAACCAGATCCGCAACTACGTCCTGCAGCCGTACACCCTCGTCAGTGATCGCCGCACGGGCGTCGAGACGCCCCAGGCCCAGAACGTCCTCGACGGCGACATCGACGACTTCCTCCAGGCCTACCTCCGCCACAAGACGGAGCAGGAACACAAGAAGTAACGATGAACCGATTTTGGCGAGCGGGGGGTGTGAACCCCCCGGTAAAACTGCACCGGGGGGTTCACACCCCCCGCTCGCCAAAAGTCATCCTTCATCGTTTGCTTCCGACCGATCTGTGGGTGCGGGCGCTGCTGGCGCCCGTGTTCGTCTTCATCGCCTGCGGCATCGACCGCAACTATCAGACCGACCTCTGGCACCACCTCGCTCGCGGCCGCGCCATCGCCACTGAGGGTCGCCTCCTCGACGAGGATCGATTCACCTACACCGTCCACGGCAAGCGTTTTCAGGACGTCAACTGGCTCTGCCAGCTGGCGTTCTATGGGCTCTACCAGGCGGGGAGACTGGAACTGCTCCAGGCGGTCAACGCCCTCGTCCTCGCGGGAACAATGGCGATCCTCGTTCTCCTCTGCCGGCGGCGGTCCGGCTCGATGCTCGTTGCCGGCGGCGTCGGGCTAGTCGTCTTCCTGGGACTGTGGCAGCTGTTCCTGATCCGTCCGCAGACGGTCTCACTCTTGTTGTTCGTGCTGCTCTACGTGGTGCTCGAAGGGGCCAAGCGTCGGCCGTGGCTGCTGGTACTGGCGCCGTGCCTGCTCGCCCTCTGGGTCAACGTCCACGGAGCGTTTCCGATTGGGCTGGTGCTAATCGGCTGCTACTTGCTCGCGGCGTTTCTCGAAGAGGTATGGAAACGGCGCTGGGAGGTGCGGAAGGACCGGCGCGTGTGGCTATTGGCCGCGTGCCTCGCCGCCGCGGCGCTGGCGACGTTCGTCAACCCCTATGGCTGGCGCGTCTACGAGTACGTCGGCCTGACGTCCGGCACCGCCAAGGCGCGCAAGATCGATGAGTGGCTGCCGCCGGGACTCGACTTGCTCACCGGCAAGGTGTGGGTCGCTTCGGTCCTTGCGATGCTGGTTCTGATTGCGCTGCCGGGCCGGCGGCCCACAGTGCGTGAGGTCTGCCTCGTCGTCTGCTTCCTTCCGCCCGCTTGTGGGAGCGTGCGCATGGTCGCCTGGTGGCTGCTCATCGCCGCCCCGATCGCCGCATCCCTCCTCGCGGCCAACCTGGCACGTGGTCGATTGACGACCGAAGGCGAGGAAAAACCGACCCTGGGGGCCGGCCTCACCTGCGCCGCGCTGCTCATGGGCGTGGTCCTCAGCCTGCCGTGGCTGGAACGTTGGAGCCCCTTCTTCCGCTTTGTGCGCTCGCCGCACCGGATCGAATACGACCTGCAAGAGATCGCTGATCGCCTGCAGCACGAGCGCACGACCGGGCGCGTGTTCACGCGCTTCGAGTGGAGCGAATACATCACCTGGTCGCTCGGCCCGGACTTTCCTGTCTTCATGGACGGACGCATCGAGATCTTCCCCGACAAGATCTGGGACGAGTATTCGGCCGTGACGAGCGGGCGGGCCGACTGGCAGCGTATCCTGAACAAATACCAGGTCGATTATCTTCTGATCGATGCCGGTCCCTACCACGCTCATCTCCGCCCGCTCGTGGAGGACTCTCCGCTCTGGCAACGTGTCTGCGCGGCGGGCGACATCACTCTCTACCACCGCACTGGCCCCCCCGCAGAGAAACATGGAGACCTTTGCGAGGGGGGCCGCGCTTGTGGTACGCTGAAGACAGTTCCCAGCGGAACCACCGCGGTCGCGTCTCCTCCCTCCCGCTGAACTCGCCGGGCGCCACCGCGGCCGTGGGGCACGTCGGGAGTCCTGCCATGACCGCGGCCGATCGCGCCAATCAGGAGATGGTGGATCGCCTGATCGCCCAGGAGGCCCTCTGGTCCCCGCGGCTGATCGCCGCTTTCCGCCAGACGCCGCGCCACCGTTTCCTCGAGCGCATCCACCAGCATGCTCGCGACGGCTCCTGGCGCGAGGTCGACGTCACGCCGCTGGGGCCTTCCGAGATCGCTCTTGTATACAGCGACCGCGCCCTGACGACGCGGCTCAGCCCCGCCTCGAGCGAGGCGGCGCCCGTGGCGATCAGCTCGTCGAGTCAACCCTCCTTGATGGCCCAGATGCTGGAAGACCTGCGCCCCGCTCCCGGCCTGCGCACCCTCGAGGTCGGTGCCGGCACCGGCTACAACGCCGCCCTGCTGGCCCACGTCGTCGGGCCGGGCCAGGTCGTCTCGGTCGACGTCGACCGGGACGTCCTCGCCGAGGCGGAGCGGCACCTGGCCAACTTTTCCGAGCGGGCGGTGCGCGTCGTCCACGCCGACGGCCGCGACCCGCTGACGCGGCTGCTCCTTCTCGCGGGAGGGCCCCTGTTCGACCGAATCATGGTGACGGCGGCGACGCCGGACCTCGAGCCAGCGTGGCTGGAGCAGCTGGCTCCCGGCGGACTGCTGGTGGCGCCCCTGGTGCTCGGGCCGGGGTTGTCGTTCGTGGTGCGGGGGACGGTTCGCAACGGCGTCTTTCGAGGCCGGCTGACGCGGCCCGCCTACTTCATGCCGCTGCGGGCGGAGCGCGAGACGGGGACCGGCGACTCGGCCGGGCTGTCCGATCCCGGGCCCCTGGAAGTCTTCGCCGCCCCGTGGGTCGACTGGTCCAACGGCCGCCGCACTCGCCTGGGCACGCGCGGCCTCGTCCTGTCGCTGGCCTTCTACGGTCTGTTGCACGGGCTGAGCGTCTCTTGCCAGGCGCAGGGCGACGCCACCCTGTTCGGGCTGAGCGACCTGGTGCGCGGCTGTGCTTGCTGGGTCGGCCCGCAGCGCTGGCATGTCAGCGGCTCGGCAGGTCGGGCCCTGGGCGAGTCTCTCTGGCGTGCCTTCCTCGACGCCGGGGCGCCGTGGCCGACCGAGTTCGACTTGTTCGCCGACCCCCGCGTCCGGCTGACCCTCTCCGGTCGCGAGACATACACCCGGCGCGGCCCGCGCTGCCAGCACGTCTGGCGGCTGCGCGAGAAGCGCGAGCGGCCCACCGTCTTCTGACCGCTGCCGGCTGCTCTCAGGAGCCAGGAGTCACGGGACCGGCGTCAGGAATCGGAGTCATCAACCTCGACCTCGGGCGGGGTAGGGTGCAAGATCAGGCGCTGCACCGCGAAGCGACCCAGTCGGAACGAGGCGAACAGGGACGGGACCACGATAAAGACGAACAGCGCGGGGTGGATCAGGGCGCCCTTCCACAGCGGGATGTTCTCCGCCTTCTTGAGCGCCTCGATCCGGCCGCCGTACGTGTCCTCGATGGCGTCCCAGCCGTCGATGAGGATGCCGGGCCAGGCGAAGTAGTGGAAGAAGCAGTAACCGATCACCAGGATCACGCCCAGTACGGCGAGGATGCCGGGCAAGAGCCAGAAGAACTTCTCCTCGCCGGTGGGATCCTTGATCCTGCGAGTGCGGTTCGGCTCGCGGGTGCGGAGATTGAAGCCGCAACCCAGGCAGATGACGTCCCCTTCCGCCAGCACGTAGGCGCACTGCGGACAGCGCGGTTTTTCGTCGAACTCGGCGATCCGATAGGGGTTGGAGTCCTCGTCGTCGTCGATCGGCTTGGATGGCTTGGGCGGGGTGGCGGGCTTGGCCGGTTTCTCGGCCTTCGGCGGCTTGGCGACCGGGCCGGCCGGCTTGATCGGTGCTGGCGTCTTGGCCGGGGCCTTGACGAGGAAGACGTGTTCGCAGGACTTGCAGCGGATCTTCTTGCCGACCGCGTCGGCCGGCGCCCTGATCTGTTTGTCGCACTCCGGACAGGAGATGACGATCGTCTCCATGGTGCGTCTCGTTCTGGGGGTGGAAAAGTTCCAGCCGGCGGGGCAAATTCGGCTCCCGTGGCCCCTCAAGTCGACAGGGGACCGACGTCCCCGCTCGCCGTTCTATTGACGGGCCTCTTTGAGTAGGATAGACGTGAAGCCCTGCCGCTGGCAAGACGGAACCCGCTGCTGGAGTCGACATGCCGCCTGGTGAGAAGGGCCCGCCCCGCATCCTCGTTTCGCTCGCCACCTACAACGAGCGGGACAACCTGGCGCCCTTGGTCCGGGAGGTGCTGGAGCGACTGCCCGCGGCCCACGTGCTGGTCGTCGACGACAACTCGCCCGACGGCACCGGGCGGCTGGCCGACGAGATGGCGGCGGCCGACCCGCGCGTCCGCGTCCTGCACCGGGCCGGCAAACTCGGACTGGGGACGGCCATCCTGACGGCCATGCGCTACGCAATGGATCACGACTACGACTATCTCGTCAACATGGACGCCGATTTCAGCCACCATCCGCGCTACCTGCCGGCGCTGGTGGCGGGAATGGACCGCCACGACGTGATGATTGGCTCGCGCTACGTGCCGGGCGGCGGCACGGTCGCCTGGCCGTGGTCGCGGCGGCTGATGAGCTGGGGCGTCAATCTGTTGGTGCGATTGCTGTTTCGCATCCCGGCCCATGACTGCAGCGGGGCCTATCGCTGCTACCGCGTGACGAAGCTGCGCAAGGCGCACCTGGAGCGGCTGCAGTCGCGCGGCTACTCGTTTCAGCAGGAAGCGCTGTACCGCTGCCGCCGGGCGCGGTCGCGCCTTGGCGAGACGCCCATCGTTTTCGAGGATCGCCGGGCGGGCGCATCGAAGGTGAGTCCGCGCGAGGTGGTGCGGTCGTTGTCGGTGTTGCTGGTGTTGGGCCTGCGCGCTTTTTTCGGCTTCGACCGCCCTTAGCCCGACGCGCCAGCGAGGGTTGACGTGTTCCTCGCTGGCGCGTCGGGCTAAGAAGCCATCGTTCAGGTCAGGAAATCGCTCAACACCACGCGGGCGATGTTGAAATAGATGACGATGCCGGTGACGTCGACGAAGGTGGCGACGAAGGGACTGGAGGCCATCGCCGGGTCGACGCCGAGGCGTTTGAACACCAGCGGCAACATGGAACCGACCAGCGTGCCCCATAAGCAGATGCCCATCACCGCCATTCCGATGACCAGGGTCAGCGAGGTGAGACCCACCACCCGGCTATCGGGCGTTTCCAGGACATGGGCCGGTGTCAGGAAGTAGGTCCGCGCCACGGCGATGACCCCCAACGTCAGCCCCAGGGCCAGGCCCATCGCGATCTCGTGGCGCAGCACCCGAACCCAGGCCGACGTCGTCGCCTGCCCCAGGGCCAGGGCTCGCGTGATCAGCGTCGCGGCCTGCGACCCCGAGTTGCCGCCCGTCGAGATGCACAGCGGGACGAACAGGGCCAGCACGGTCACCGCCTTCATGGCGTCGTCGAAGAAGGCCATCGCGTTGAAGGTGAACATCTCGGCGATGAAGAGGGCCGCCAGCCAGACGGCCCGGTGCCACCACACCTTGACGAAGCTCGCTTCCAGATAGTTCTCGGCGAGCGGGCCGACGCCGGCCTGCCGCTGGAGGTCCTCGGTCGCCTCCGACACCACCACGTCGATGACGTCGTCGTGGGTGACGATGCCGATCAGCCGGCCGTCGTCGTCGACGACGGGGATGGCCAACAGGTCGTAGCGAGCCATCTCCCGGGCCACCTTCTCGGGGTCTTCGCTGGCCTTGACCGTGACGATCTTCGTCTCCATGAAATCGCGCACCGGGACCTGGCGCGGCTTCAGGAGTACGTCGCGCAGCGACACCACCCCCAGCAGCTTGCGCTGCTCGTTGACTACGTAGATGTAATAAATGGTCTCCGTATCCGGGGCCTGCAGGCGCAGCCGCTCGAGGGCCTCGCCGGCGGTGATGTTGTCGGGTAGCCAGGCGTAGTCGGTGGTCATGAGGGCGCCGGCGGTCCCCTCGGCGTATTGGACCAGCGTGGCGATGTCGCGGCGGTCGGCCTCGTCGACCAGCCGCAGCAGGCTGTCGGCGACCGGCCGCGGCAGCCGCCGCAGCAGGTCGGCGCGATCGTCGGGCGACATCTCCTCGATCAGCCGGGCCATGTGCTGCCGGCCCGTCCCCTCGACCAGCTCCACCTGCCGTTCGAGGGGGAAATACTCGAAGATGGCCGCCTGGTTCTGGATGGTGGTGTGCCCGAGGATGCGCCAGACTTCCTCA
>JACOUH010000129.1 GCA_016177925.1 Planctomycetota bacterium
ATGCTCCCCTATGGGGAGGTCCCTGTTATGCACGCCTCGGCCGGCATCCAGAGAGTCATCGCCCTCTGCTACATCATGGTGTGGGCGTGGCACGAGCACCTGATGCACAGCGAAACCGTCAGGCGTCAGCCGCAGAGACGACTTGTTCTGCTGATCGACGAAGTGGAGGCCCACCTGCACCCCCACTGGCAGCGCGTCATCGTCCCGGGCCTGATGGAGGCGATCCAGGAACTTTCCTCGGCGCTTACACCACAGATCCACCTGGCGACACACTCGCCGATGGTCATGGCGTCGGCGGAGCCGCTCTTCGACGAAGAGACAGACGACTTGCATCACCTCAAGCTGGTGGGCAAGAACGTGGTCCTGGAGAAGTTGCCGTTCATCCGTCGTGGGACGGCCGATCGCTGGCTAATGTCTGACGTGTTCGAGCTCCCCCTTGCCCGCTCCGTGGAAGCCGAAAGGGCGATTAAGGACGCGAAGGCGTTGCAGGAGCTGGACAGCGATGAGGTGGACCCGGAAGTGGTAGCGGAAGTCCACGAGAGACTGGTGAAATATCTGGCGTCCGACGACACTTTCTGGCCCAGGTGGACATTTTTCGCGGAAAAGCATGGAGTGGAGCAGTGATCCGCGTCGCTCGCAGGCCGGAGCCGGCCGAATTTGACAAGACGGTGCGCAAGCCCGGCCGCAAGTTCCTCGCGGGCTGCCCGAACCCCACGCAGAAGCAATGGAGGACCCACAGCTACTGGCGGAGGATTCTCCATTCGCTGCACTCGGCGTATGGCGGGATTTGCAGTTATAGTTGCCACTGGATTCCGTACGACACCGGGGCCGATACCGTCGAGCACTTCAAGCCGAAGACGAAACACCCCAAGGACGCATACGAGTGGCGGAATTACAGGCTGGTGTGCCAGCTGCTCAACTCCCGCAAGGGAGACGAGGAAGAGATCCTCGATCCTTTCGTTATTCAGACCGGTTGGTTTATTATCGAGTTCCCGACCCTGATCGTCAAGCCCGCACCCGGGCTGAGGAAGGCACTGCACGAACGCGTCAAGAAGACACGCGACGTGTTGGGGCTGAACGACGACGCAACCTGCATGATGATGAGACAGCAGTTTGTAACGGACTATTGCCTGGAAGAAATCAACTTTGTTCACCTCGAAAAGCGCGCTCCGTTCCTCGCCCTTCAGATGAAGGAGCAGGGCTATGACCGCTTGGCGGAAATCCGGAACATCATGAATATTTCCCCTGACGATGAATGACCCCGGCTGCTGCTACGGACAGCCGAAACCCGGGGGGGATAGTTTCTCGTCCCGGATTCGGCAATCAAGGGAAAACTCCGTGCCGGTTATTCAAACGCCTGCTCCGCAACCACGAGGTTCTCGTCGGGCCATCCCTTCGCCCGCCCAACCTCCTGCCAGAAGCGACGGTACAGCATGCGCACACGCAGACGCCGCAGCTCCCGAGGAAACTCGAAGACCAGGCGGTCCTCCCGGCCTGGGTGCAGCCGCGTGTCGACGAGGTCGGGGTCGGCCCGCCAGAACGGAGCGGGACTGTTGCCCTCGAAGTCCTTCAGCAGCTTGGCGTAGAGCTTGCCCGGCCGGCCCTTTAGCTCCGGCCCCGCCACGGCAGGCAGCACCGGCCCCGCACGCAGCCTCAGCGGCTTGCCCGTCTCGTCAAGGCCTTCGACGACAAGAAGCAAATGGCGGTCGACGAACCCGGTCGGAACGCGATGACCGGCCCCATCGGCCCTCACTGTCACCTCGGCTCGCACCGCGTCTGGCCCGGGACGCAGCGTTGCCGAGAGGTGGAGACAGCGGCGCAGCATCTCCTCACGGCTGCCGGCGAAGAAACGATGGTTGCCGAGTGTCAAAGGGTCACGTTCGATGCCGCCCTTGCTAGGGGCAATGTTGGTCATCGTACCGGTCGGACGCATGTGGCAGTCCTGGCAGTGCCGTCCCTGTCGCCCGGCCGGGCTGTCGAGCCACTCGCTGTAAGTGCTGTAGACGTGGACGCCGAAGACGACCCCCTCGTGACAGGCGGCACAGTAGCGGCTCTCCCTGTAGAAACCGGAATAGGCGTCCTCACCACGGTCAACGTCGTCGAGCGGGCCGAAAAAGAGCTGTCCCTCGACCGGACGCTTCAGCTCCAGCTTGTAGCGGCCGTGCGTGTAACCGACCTTGCCGCCGCTGTCGCCGCTGACCTTGTGGCAATAGTCGCAGTGGACGCCGCGAGCGTCGACGCCACGGACCTTCGACAGGTCATAGCGAGCCGGGTCGCCGACCGCGACGGTCGGGGCGTGGCAGGCGGTGCAGACGCCGGCGCCGTCGGGGTGCTGGTCGAGCAGCCCCCAGCCAACGCCGGGCTTGCCGTCCCAGTTCGTGCCGAGGTAGAGACTGCGGAAGTGCCGGCCCGTCGCCGAGCGAGCGTGCCCGCTCCGCTGCCACTCGCGGTAGATTTCGCCGTGGCAGTTGGCGCAGTTGTGGGTCCCGTGCGAGTCGGGGCCGGGCTCGACCCACTCGTACGCGTCGTTGTCCTCGCGCGGCAAGGGACGCAGGGTCAGCGTGGGCAGGCGGTCGTTCGGCGCGGCGCCGCCGATGAGGAATCCCTCCTTCCAAGCCGTTATCCGCCTCTTGCTATTCACCGATCGCGGAAGGAGAAAATTCCCACGGGCGTCGGTCGCGACACGGACCGCATCACCCTGGAAGCGGACACGGGCGCCGGCGAGCGGTCCCTCAAGGTCCCGGACGAACCCGCGGACCGCAGGGCGTTCGCCGACCTCGACGTCTCGGACCGATCTCGAGGCGGGACGCGAGCCGAACCCCAGCCAGAGGCCGAGCAGAAGGGCCAGGGCTCCTCCAAGGGCTCGTGAGCGGCCGCGCATGAGACGTTGCCTCCATCGCCAGCGAAGGACCTGTTCCATCGTAACGGCTGCTGAAAAGCACTGCCAGCCGGCTCGAGCGTGGCGGGGGAAACTCCACATACCCTCCCGCCTGCTCGGGAAGTACAATCCCTGCACGGCCGATCTTCGCACCCCCCGAGAGGAATCACCATGACCGCCAAGCCGACGACCTATCGCTTCACCTTCGGCCCCTGGAACATCAGCACCGGTGCCGATCCGTTCGGTCCCCCCGTCCGCGAGGAAGTCGCCTTCGCGGCCAAGATCCGCGAGTACAAGAAGCTCGGGTTCGATGGCGTGCAGTGTCACGACGATGATGTGGTCGAGGCCGACCTGGCGCACCAGGCGACCGTCGACGGCTGTCGCAAGGTCAAGAAGATGCTCGACAACGAGGGCCTCTTCT
Organism: Planctomycetota bacterium; assembly: GCA_016177925.1. Taxonomy (GTDB): domain Bacteria; phylum Planctomycetota; class Planctomycetia; order Gemmatales; family Gemmataceae; genus JACOUH01. The sequence continues at coordinate 3,300 of JACOUH010000129.1, forward strand.
GCGAGTTCATCGCGCCGCGGCTATGGGAGCACCGCAACACCATCGACGGCGGCTACACCTCCAACAGTGCCGAGGAGCGCCGCTACGCCATCGAGCGGTCCAAGCGGGCCGTCGACATCGCCAACGAGATGGGCTGCCGCGACATCGTCCTGTGGCTGGCCCGCGAGGGCACCTACATTCGCGAGGCGAAAGATCCCCTCACTGCTGCCCAGCGCATCCTCGATGCGGTCAACACCCTGCTCGAATACGACAAGCACATCCGCATCCTCGGCGAGATGAAGCCGAACGAGCCGATGGACCAGGCCTACCTGCCGACGCCAGGCCACTTCCTCGCGCTGTGCTATCGCACCGCCGATCCGTCGCGCAGCGGCGTGCTCATCGAATCGGCGCACTCCATCCTTGCCGGCCTCGATCCGTCCGACGACATGGCCTATGCCCTGTGGCACAAGAAACTCTGGAGCGTCCACCTCAACGATCAGAACGGGCTGAAGTACGACCAGGACAAGACCTTCGGCTCGGTCGATCTGCGACGGGCGTTCAACACGGTCTGGGTGCTGGAGCGCGCCGGCTACGATGGCTGCATCGGCCTGGACGTCAAGGCGATGCGGACAACGAAAGTCGCCGACCAGACACGCCATCTCGCCAACAGCCGCGAGATGGTCCTGCGCCTGCTCGAGGTCGCCCGCAGCGTCGACAACGGCCGCGTCGAGCGCTATCGCGCCGAGCGCGACTACGAGGGATTGGAACTGTACATCCTCGGCAAGCTCATGGGCAAGTGACTTGGAGACTGTCCCACTGCGGCATGGTCCCTGCTCTTCAGCCCCGAAGATGGCATGAGAAGAGGCGGTCTCCCCCCTGCAGGTCGAGTTCTCCTCGCCTGAAGAATGCCACTGGGGCGTTCAAGGGATCTGGCCATCGGCCGAGACGGTGGGAGACCGCCCTGCTTCAGCGTCTCGTGCTGACCGCCAGGCCAGGGCCGCGGGGGGCCGCCGCGGTCGCGTCCTCTGGATCCAGGAGAGCACGACCGGAGGGGCCCGCGTTCCGGCTTTGCTCGGCGACCCGGTCGAGTTCCTGCTGGCCCAGGGCGTGCCGCTGCCGCTGCCGCCCACAGCGCGGCGACGCAAGACCGACACGATCGACACGGCCCGGCTGCAGCGAGCGTCCCTCAACGGCTCCCTGCCGCGGGCCCATCCGCCACCGCCCGGGTGGCGGCCGACGCGCCGACGCGTCGCCCACCGGGACAGCCGGGTGGCCCGGCACACGTCGCTGCGGAACTGGATCAACCGCTCCCTGGCCCCCGCGACCGGGGAGGAGCGTGGCAACCGGTGGTCGGGTAAGGGCCGACAACGCCTGCAAAGCGAGCGGGGCCACCTTGCCGGCCCGCGACGCCTTGGTGGGAACGGCCCAGCGCGACGAGCTCGATCAGCGGCAGCAATCCCTGGCCGTGGTGCGGGCCGAACTGCTGCCGGTGTACCGCGCGTGTCCGGACGCGCAACGGGTGGAGGCAGCGTGTGGCATCGGCTCGGTGGCGGCGGTGTCGATCGTGGCCCGCCTGGGGCCGGTGCAGCGCTTCGCGGCGGCGGCGCAACTGATCGCCTACGCCGGGTTGGCACCGGGGTTGCAGGAATCGGAGCGCCGGCGGCGCGAGGGGCGGATCGGGGGGGGCGGCACGGACCAACAGCGGCGGCCCTCCTGGAGAGAAGCCTCGGTGTGGGCACGGCCGATGCCGCGTTCCCGCGCCACCTACGAACGCACGGCGAAGCGGCGGGGGAAGAAGCGCGGACGCAGCGTGGGAGCTCGGCGGCGGCTGCGCAGCATCTACCAGGTATGGCGTGCGGGCGTGGCCTTCGAGCCGGGAGCCGCGGCGGCGAAGGCATTAAAGCGACTAAAGAGAGAGCAAAGGTTCCCGAACGTCCGGTGGATCCGCGTGCCGAGTTGCGTACGCCCCAGGCGGGCTCCGACCCGACTCCCGAAGCAGAGGCCGGCACGCTCCCCAACCATCATCGGGCCGAACCGGGGGCAAGGTTCGTGACCCGCTAGCGAAGGAGGACCCTTCCGGGCGGGGGAGCCAAGGCAACGAGCAAGGCCACCGACGCGACGGCGCTGGCCGCGGGGACGCTGTCGCCGTGGAGTGGCCGGTTCCCAAGAAAAACCCCCTTGAGAGGAAAGAAAACAGGGAGAAACCGAGGATTTCGCTGTTGACAGACCGCCTCTTCTCATAGAAGGGGCAGCATTGTCCCGCCCAGGGCAACGCCCTGGGGACCCGCCGGGCGACCAACCCCCCAGCCCTGAAAGGGCGTCAGAGTCTCGACCCGAGCGGTTTGTTGGGACTTTCTCACCTCAACTGAACAAGATAGTGATCAGCCCGGACAGTTCGGCAGGTTTTCCAAACCCTGACCCTGGACAACAACGGGGTGCGCAGCTGCAATGACGGGAACCAAACAACCCCGCCTCCGCAGGAGCACACCCCGTGATTACCTCATCCGTTCGCCAACGCATCGCCGGCGCTGCCGCCACCCTGTTCGGACGCTACGGCGCGGTCACACGCCTGGCCGGAGCATACGGGCTGTGCCGACAATCCGTCTACCGACAGAGCGACGCCGTCCGCGTCGACCTGGAGGCCCAGGCGCACCGCCAGGAAGTCCTCGACCTGCGCCAACAACTCGAACAAGCCCTGGCGCAGGCTGCCGCCTTGCAACGACGCCTCCAGGACGCCGTGGTCGTGGATCCAGATCGCCAGGCCGAGTTCGCCACCACTGCCCAGGCCGAAGGCGTTAGTCTACCCGCCGCCCGCCGCCTGCTGCACGTCTTGCTCCGCCAACGTACCCCCCGCGTCCCCACCCTGGGCCGCTGGACCCAGGCTGCGGCGCAGCGGTCGGCGACGCTGCTGCCGGTGCTGGACGAGCACACCCGGCCACGCGTGCAACAGGCCGTAGCCGATGAGATCTTCGTGCGTCGCCAACCGATCCTGATGGTCGTGGAGCCCGACAGCCTGTGCTGGATCAGCGGCCGGCGGGTGGCGCACCGCGACGGCGTCACCGGGGCGGAGGAGTTGGCCCGCCTGCCGGCCTTGGCGCAGGTGACCAAGGACGGCGGCAACGGCCTGGCCAAGGGCCTGGCACTGGCCAACGCCCACCGGCAGCAGCACGGCCAGGCTCCCGCCGTCGAGCAGGACGACCACTTCCATGTGCTGCGGGACGGCCAGCGGGCCCTGCGCATCAGCGCCGGGCAGACCAACCGCGCCGTGGACCGGGCCTGGCAAGCAGACAACAAGGAGAGAAAACGGCGTCGCGGCCGGCGGCCCGGCAAGGGCTACGGTCGGGGCTCCGCGGTGGCCCTGCGCTGGCCACAGGCCGAGGCGGCCTACGAGCACTGGTGCCATCAGGAGCAGGCCTGGCAACAGGTGACGTCGGCGTTCACGTTGTTCGATGCGTCCGGGCACCTGCAGACGCGCGCGCAGGCCGAGGCCACGGTGGCAGCGGCCCTGCCGGCCTTGACGGGCAAGCACTGGGACAAGACGCGGGCGGCGCTGCGTCGTCCACAACTCTGGACCTACCTGGACCGGGCGCACCAGCAGGTGGCGGCGTTGCCGGTGCCGGCGGAACTGCGTCAGGCAGCGTTGCGTGTCGAGGCAGCGCGGCGGCGGCCGGGGCGGACGGCGGGAGACAGCGCGGCGGCGGCGACGCGTGCGCTGGTGCTGGTGGCGTCGGTGCTGCTGTTCCGGGCGGGCGGGGCGGGGGCGGCGGCGGCGGCGGTGCGTGCGCTGTTGGCCGGAGTGTGGCGGGCGAGCAGTTCGGTGGAAGGGATCAACAGCGTGCTGCGGATGCAGCAGGCGCGTCACCGCCGTCTGACGCAGGGCCTGCTGGACCTGAAGCGGCTGTACTGGAACTGTCACGCGTTTCGGACGGGCCAACGCAAGCGTCAGAGCCCGTACGGCCGTCTGGGGGTGCCCCTACCGGATTGATCGTGGTGGGAGATCCTGAAGTTGTCCCCCGAGCAACTGCGGCACCTCCTGCCCCCGCCCCCGCTGGGATGCCTACAACCGCCCCCGCCAGCGGAACCGCCGCAACAACTGTCCCCGCAAGACGTTGCGGCGTGAGAAAATCCCCTGCCAACCCCCCCTCAAAGTTGGCAGGCTGGCTGGCAGGCTGACCCCACCGTAGCCCTCACGCTCCGCGTGCGGAAGCCCTCTCCCGCGGAGCGTGAGGGCTACGATGTCCGGCACGAGCCTCCACACGCCTTGACCGGCCGCACAAGGCAGCCCGGCTCCCCACAGGACGGCCCATGTCCTCCAAAAGCGAACCGGCTTCAGAGAAATCCGCCTCGACCAGCGAGCCCAACCGGCTTGGGGACGTGGTCACGCAGGACGTCAGTGACGGTCTGGTGTACACTCAGGGGTAGGTTCTGATCGTAGGGGCGAGCCACAGGGAACGCGTCGAGGTGCGAGTATGAGTGGGGAGAAGGCCCGTGTGCGGCTCGGCGTTGGTCTGGCGCTGGTGGCGTCGGCGCTGGCGGTGGCCGGATTGGTCCCCCTGTCTTCGAGCCCCGCGACCGCGGAACCCGCTCAAGATCCGTTGGCCGTGGAGTACGCGAAGGAGGTGCGGCCTCTCTTCCAGCGTCGCTGCTGGCGGTGCCACTCCGGCAAAAGACAAGAAGGCGACGTGAACCTGGAGTCGTTCACCACGTTGACCGAGGTTCGCAAAGCACCACGGACGTGGCAGAAGGTGCTGGAAATGCTCGACAGCGGCCAGATGCCGCCCCCGGAAGCCAGGCAACCGAGCGATGCGGAACGCCTTCATCTCCGGACATGGGTGCGCTCGTATCTCAAGGTCGAGGCTCGCGCCCAGGCCGGGGACCCCGGCCCGGTTGTGCTGCGGCGGTTGAGCAATGCCGAGTACACCTACACCGTGCGCGATCTGACCGACCTATCCGATCTGCAG
>JACOUH010000130.1 GCA_016177925.1 Planctomycetota bacterium
GAAGGCGAACGGCCGGCGTGAGCCGGCTGGTGCGCAGCCAAGCCGGTGGTTGGGTGCGCACCAGCCGGCTCACGCCGGCCGTTCGCCGGGCTCTTGGGTCTAACACTACGCCCCGGTGAAGTCGGGGCGGGAGGAGTCGAACCTCCTTCTCTCGGTTATGATCCGAACGTTTGTACGCTTCTGCCGTTGGGTGCGGGTCTATTTGTCGCGTCGACGTTCCTGTTGTCGATCGCTGTAAAAGGGAGAGGAGGGAGCAAGCGAAAAGGTTCGTGCGAAATTGGAAAAAAAGAGGGAACGATCATGCCGCCCGTCGACCATCCGACCACGACGCTCCTGTTGATCCTGGTGCCGCTGCTGCTGACGGAACTGGGTCAGCGCCTCTACCTGCACCTGGTCAACCCGGAGGCGGACGTCTACCTCGCCGGCTACAACGTCCACCACCTCTACAGCGGCGCCCTGATCGAGATCCCTGCGGCGTTCGTCCTCGCCTTCGCCACGGCGCCCGCTGTGCGGGCTGGCGCCCTCGTCGCCCTCGGCGTCGGCAGCGCCATGGTCCTCGACCAGGTGGTGTATCTCGTGACGACCGACGGCAGCAATCGCTCCTATCTGACTCCGGTATCCCTGTGGGGGGCGGTCGTCCTGGAGGGGCTGGCGGTCGTCTTGCTCGTCGTCCTGTGGGCGTTCGCCGGTTGAAGTGTGGCGGCAAGTTTCCAACTTGCCGAACCGCATCGGCAAGTTGGAAACTTGCCGCCACGGGGAGCGGAGTCCGCAAAACCGGCAGATTGGCGCTAAGCCGACCGCGCCCGTCGTGCCGATAACTACACACAGAAGAACCAGCAAAACCACTGCATCCCTCCCTGTCGACCCGACAGGGAAAGGTGGGCAGTCTTCGTATCCCAGGACGATTTGAGGGGACCGTCACGAACGGGGGTTTTCCATGCGAGTCGGTATTCTTCGCTCCCTTGCCGCTCTCCTCACGGCGACCGGCGTGGTCACAGCCCAGGCTCCGGGCTCCGGCAATGGCCCGGGGCTATCCGGGCAGATGATGGCTGCGGCCCCTGCCCAGGTCGCGCCTGCGGGGCCGCTACCCTCCTACTCGCCCCTCGCCCACCCCGAGAGCTGGGCACCGTCCGGGTGCAGCAACTGCGACAGCGGGGACGACTGTGCCCGCCCGACCTACCAGTCCTACGGCAGCGCCGAGTTCCTGCTGTGGAACTTCCGCAACGACCGCCTGCCGCGGCTTGCTTCGTCTGTGCCCGTCGGCCTCATCCAGGTGCCCAGCGTGACCACCACGAGCGTCACGGGCCCGGGCGCGGCTGCCGTAGTACCACCCGCCGGCACGGGCCCTACCAACATCTTCATCCCTGTCTCCATCGTCTCCACGCCGACGTTCCCCGGGAGCGGAGACCTTGACCCGGGCGACCAGCTTGGCGCCCGGCTCACGGTCGGCTATTGGCTCGACGCGGCCCAGCAGGTTGGCGTTGAGGCGAGCGGCTTCTACATCCACCCCCGCGTCGTCGATTTTGTCAGCGGCACGGGCAACAACTCCAACCAGTTCGTCATCAACACAGGCCTGACCGCGCAGACCTTCTTCGCCCCGGCGGTGGGTGGTCTGATCCCGATCGGCGGAGCCACTCCGGTGGCCGTCCCCCGCCAGACGACCGCCACCATCGTCGGCGACGCCCGCAGCCAGATGCTCGGCGGCGAACTGAACGCCCGCTGCCTGGGGTGCTCGATCGGGCCGGTGTCGTTCCTTGGACTGGCCGGGGCCCGCTACCTGGAGTTTCGCGAGGGCCTCAACGTCCAGAACACGGTCCAGCTCACCACGCCCCCCGGCTTCATGGACCCTCCGGGGCTCGCTTTCCCGACGAATATCGGGTTCAGCACCTTCGATTCGCTGACCACGCGGAACCGCTACTACGCCCCGCAGGTCGGCGTGGACGTCGAGGTCGACTGCGACGGCGTGTTCTTCACGGCCCGTGGTAAAGTTGCTGTCGGTGTCATGCAGCAGATCGTCGACGTCGTCGGGCAAACGACGCCCATGGGCTTTACGTTGCCCAGCGGCGGAAACGCCGCCAGTGGCCTGCTCAGCAGCCCGATCGACCAGGGACGCAGGGATCGGACGCGCGTGGCCGTCATCCCCGAACTCAACCTGAAGCTAGGATACCAGTTCAACTCCACGATCCGCACCTATGTCGGCTATGACTTCCTCTACCTGCAGCACGTGATCCGGCCCGGCAACCTGTCGGACCTGTCGCAGTCCAATACCCAAGTGACGGTGGCCGACACGACCAACACAATCAACGTGTCCCAGCCGGTGATCCGCCTGCGTGACCAGGACGTCTGGGTCCAGGGCATCAACCTGGGCGTGGAATTTCGCTATTGAGAGCCGTTCGTCCCTTTCCCCTCTACCCCCTCAGCATCCCGTGGCGCAGGCAAGATGCCTGTGCCACGGGATGTCTCTCATTCGGCCGGCAATACCCGCACTCCTTCGTCAAGGACTTCCCGGACACGGGCGAGCATCTGCGGCTGTCCCAACGACGACTTGCCGAAGCCGAGCCGGGCGCCCGCCTTGACGGCCTCGTCCTGGGCCCAGTCGTGGTTGCTGACCAGCATCACGGGCACGTTGGCCCGTGGCGGCTCCTGCGTCAGCTGCCGGATGAAGTCGAGTCCCGAGGCCCCGTCGGCGTCGAAGATGCGATTGACCAGCACCAGGTCGAAGGCCTCGCTTTCCATGAGCCCGAGTGCCTCGGCAGCGCTGTCGGCGCCGACCACCTCTGCGCCGAAGTCCGAACGGAAAGTGCGGGAGAGAGCACTTTGGTCGGCGAAGCACTGGCCGACACTCAGGACACGCTTGGTGAGCACGGGAATTCCTCCTTCTGGCGTGTAGTCTACGCGCGGAGCGCGTAGACTACACTCGGGGGTCGTACAATGAGCGGGGAAAAAACCGGGCGTACCTTGCGAACAGTGTAGCAACTATGGTGCCTCCCGAACCGGAGTCACGCGCGCCGCTCGCCCGCCTGCTGGCGCTGAACCGCACCGTCGCCGTTGTGCTGGCGGCGGTGCTTTTCTTTGGCCTGGGCGAGCAGCTGTGGGAACAGTTCATGCCAGCGTTCCTCCGCGCCCAGACGAAGGAGGCGGCGCGGGCGAGCGGCCCGGGACAGGAAGTCGCGCTCGTCGTCCTCTGGACGGTCGGCCTCTACGCCTTCCTGCGCAATCTCTTCGAGGGCTTCTGCTACATCGGCGGGGGACAGTTGACCGGCCGCCTCGGCGACCGCGGCTCATTGCTGCTGTTCGGCTCCCTGACCGTCACCGGCTATCTCCTCTTTCTTTTCTCCTCATCGGCAGCCGTGACCGTCGTCGCTGCCCTGCTGATCATGGGCTGGGAGCCGCTGGCGGTGCCGGTCACGTTCACGACGGTCGGCTCGACGGTCGATGAGTCGCGGCGCGGCATGGCGTTCGCGCTGCAGTCGATCCAGAAGCGGGTGCCGAAGGTCCTCGGGCCGGCCATCGCCGGCTTCGTCCTCGACGCCGCGGCGGAGAGCCGTGGCGAGGTCGAGGGACACGCCCTGGCGATGCGCATCCTCGTGGCGATCGCCCTGGGGCTGGCACTCGTCTCGCTGGCGATCCAGGCCCGCTGGATGCCGCACCGCCCGGCGGCGGCGAGTTCGGCCGGCTCACGCGAGATCGTCCGCCGCTTCCCGCCGCAGTTGCGCAACTTGCTCCTGGCCGAGGTGTTCACGCGCTGGTGCGACTGGCTGGTACGCGAGTTCCTGTTCCTCTACCTGTACCTCGACCGCGGCGTGCCGGCGCGCTACATCGGCCTGCTGATCGCCGTGCAGAACACGACCGCCCTGCTGACGTACCTCCCGGTCGGCCGCATGACGCGAACGGTCGGGCTGCAGCCATTCGTCGGGCTGACGTTCGTGTTCTTCGCGTTGTTCCCACTGGTGCTGGCGCTGGTGCCGGGAGGAGGCTGGCTGGTGCTGGCGTACATCGTCTACGGGCTGCGCGAGATCGGCGAGCCGGCCCGCAAGGCGCTGATCACGTCGCTGCTGCCCGAGGACGTGCGGGCGCGTGGCGTCGGCCTGTACTGGGGCCTGCGGAGTTTCGGTCTGTGTACCGCATCGTTGGCCGGTGCCGCGCTCTGGCAGGCCTTCGGCCCGCAAGTGTTGCTGTTCGTCGCCTCGGGGCTGGGGTTCGTCGGCGCCGGCGTGTTCTACCTCTTGTGCCGCACTCCTCCCGTGCTCGGTCCGTGAGGAACGGATCGGCCCTCCCTTGCTTGCTACTTCTGGCGAAGTTCCGCGCTCTGGATGCCCTCCAGGCCGTTCAGCTCCATGATGAACGGGACCGCCGCCCCTGGGTGGCGCAGCCGCACGCCATAGGTGAGGTCGACGGCGGCCCCCTGGCGAGCGGTCGCGGCTGCCACGACGTCCCAGTGTTCCAGGTGCGTCTCGAATGGCTTCCGCAGCAAGACGTCGGGATTGTGGCCAACGCCCACGCGGACCGTGAGCAGGCGGACATCCTCGTCACGAGAGGGCGGGGGCTTCGGGGTGCGGAACGCCAGCGCGGCCACCGCCGGGACCGGGAGCGCGACCAGCATCTTCACCCAGAAACCGGCGCCGACGCCCATGCCGACAGCTACCGCAAAGATCACGAAGGCCGTATCGCGGGTATCCTCGACGACAGTGCGGAAACGGACGATCGACAGCGCTCCGACCAGTCCGAAGGCCCGGGCCACACTCCCGCCGATCACCACCGTTACCAGGCTGATGAGAACCGTGAGCAGCACCAGCGTCGGCAGCAAGTTCGCCGCGTCGTTCGTCGGCCGTCCGCGCGCCAGGCGGTAGATGCCGGCGATGACACTGCCAAGCAGGAGGGCGGTGCCAAGGCGCAGTGCCAGAATGTCAAGCGAGATGTTCTTGTCGTTGGGGATTTCATCCCGCAGCCAGTCAAGCATCGACGACCTCTCCTCGGGCGGGGGACGTGCCCCAGACGCTCATGCAGGAGCGGTACTTCGACACAGCGCAGGGGCTCAGCCGCAAAGCCTGGACGAGTTCCTTGAACAGGACCGGCAGAGCGGAGCGAAACTTCAACTCGAGGATGACCCGTCCCGTCAGGAGCGGCAGCCCGCCCTCGGTCGCCGGCACCGCCCACTCGCCGGCGAGAGCGCCGCGTAGCCGGCGGTCGAGCGTCAACCGCAGGGGGCCCTCGACGGCTGCGCCGATGTAGGCGGTGCGTTCATAAGCAATCAGCGCCGCCGGATGCAGCCCACGGTCGAGGAGTCGGCGGTGGAACCAGTGACCCGGCCACGTCACCAGCGACATCGGGTTGGCGAGCAGGGTCACCTCTTCCACGGGGATGGCCTTGCGCTGCTTGCGTACCCGGTCGCCGTTCTTGATCTTGCGCTCGAGGTAGATGTTTGCCTCGGTGCCGTAGCGGCGGAGTCGGTGCTTGCTGCGCCGGAACGAAGGCCGGCGCTGGAAGACGTCGAAGGTCGGCGTGTCGAGGTAGAGCGTCGTCGTGTGATAGGCGCCGTCGAGTTCCGGGTCCCCGTGCGGGTCAGGGGCCAGGCGTCCCGAGGCCCACGCCTGGGCCGCACGCGCCAGTTCCTCCTCCACGAGGAACTTCAACTCGTAGGCTGGCCCCGCGCCCAGCGCGGGCTCCGGCAGCGACGGCGACTGGATACACTCCCCCGAAACCTCTTCCACGTCGTTACCTCCCTACGCTTCCCGTGGGGCAGGCTTCTAGCCTGCCAGGCAGAGGCAGGCTAGAAGCCTGCCCCACGGGATCGGATTACTTCAGCACCGAACGATCGAACTTGCCGGCGTTCTTGATCTCGTCCTGCTCCAGCAGGAACTTCCTCCGCTTGGTCAGATGCTCGCGCAGCGAGTCGAGGTTGCGGCGCAGGTGCTCCAGCGCCTGCTTCGGGTCCTCGCGGCGCAGCTCAGCGCGGAGCCGCACCTCGTCCTCTACCCGCTCGCCCATCGCCTTGATAAGCGGGAAGAACACATCCTGGGTATACACCTTTTCCACCAGTTCTTTCGTGCGGGCCAGGAAGAGCTTGCGGAAGGTCGGGTTGGCCAAGAGCGGCTTGGAGAAGTGCCCGCCAGGCCGCCACCAGATGGAGCCGACGCCGAAAAAACCCTGCGGCGGCGGCTGGTCCTTCGGCCAGCCCGGTGGCACGTCGCCCGCCATGCCGAACGTGACCGGCATGTCGAAGAACACCTCGTAACCGCGGATGCCGTCGTGGAAACCCCACGTCTTGTCCTGGTCCCACGGGTACATCGTCCACTTGCCTGTGCGGATGTCGTGGTAAGCGAAGTAGTTGTTGAAGTAACCGTCCCAGTGCGACAGGAGCATGTTGACGGCGAAATAGTTGGCGACCTGCTCGACGTCGAAGTTCTTCTTGATGACGGCCCATTGCTCGTCGCCCTTGGTGCGTTTGAGCTGATCGACGAGCTTGACGAGATCGTCGTGGCCGTCGTGGGGGCGGGTCTTCTTTTCGTGCTGGCCGACGAGGCCGGCGCCGAACCACTGGCACTTGTAGAGGTGGCCGTCGCTGTGCAGCCCGGCGTGGCGCAGGAAGGAACGATTGGGCTGCTCGATGAGGAGCTGGAAGCCGAGCGGCCGGCCGTCGACCCAGGTACGGACGAAGTCGGTGCGGCAGGCGGCATTGCCTGCTTTGCGATACACTTCGTAGGCGAGCGTCTCGGCCAGGGCGAAGCGGTCCATGTACTCGTAGATCAGGTTGATCGTCGTCATGCCGGACAGGGGATGGTCCTTGTGGAAGCGGACCTTGCGGCCGGCGTTGCGCGGCGTGACCTGGATGAAGTCGAACAGCTCTGGGTTCCCCGTCTTGGCGTCGACCCAGACGAACGCGCAGCGGCCGCGTGCCGGCAACTTCGCCCCCGGCGGCGCGAAGGTGAAGCGGCCGCCTTCCCGCTGGCCCGCACGGAACTCCGCCTCGCCAATGTTGATCACGAGCCCCAGCGGCACTTTACCCGGCCGGAATGGTTCGTGGACGAAGACCGAGAGGGCCGGCCGGAGGTCGTGTTCGCTGGGGAACCAGCGCTCGGTTCCCTTCGTATCTACGGCGTGAATGCGAAGACGAACGATCTGATTTGCCTTCTGTCCGGGGACGCTGGCGGTGTACTTCTCGCCTTCCGCCTTCATCTTGATCGTGGCCTCTTCCTTCTCGAAGCCGGAGCCGGCGACGCGGTAGCACAGCTCGACCTGGCGCAGCCCCTCGCGCGAACGGACCTCCGCCTCGACCTTGATCTCCTCCTTCGGAGCAGCGCGGGTCGGCGTCAGGACGACCTTCGACACGATCGGCGGCAGGCACGGGGCGTAGTTGGCGTTCTGCTTGCCCGGCGTGCCGGCGGCCTTGCGCGTGCCGTCCCGCAGCGGCGAGGGGGCCCAGTTCTCGGGGCCATCGGCCGGGGCTGTCGGGCAGATGCGTTCCAGCGACGACGAGTAGCCGTCGGCCGCCAGCGGCCACGGCGCCCGGCTGCCGTAGCGGACACTGTCGACCTTCCGGCCGCGTGCGTCCAGCAGATCGAGGCGGTCGCGACCGTGGCCCAGGGAGCCCTCGAACGGCCCGGCCGCATCGAAACCGTAGTGCTTCTTGAAGAGTGCCGGGTCCTTGCAGATGACGAGGTAGCCGTTGGCCGCGATCTTGGTCTCACGCGGGAACGTATAGCGCACACCGCGCGTGAGCTTCCAGCCGGCGAGGTCAACGACCGCGTCGTCGGTGTTGTACAACTCGATGAATTGCAGCCCGTCGAGATCGTCGGGAGCGTGGTAGAGGATCTCATTGAGGACGACAGCGCCCGGGGCCGGGCCGCAGGCGGTGAGGACGGACAGGACAGCCGCAACTCGGACGAACGACATGATGCCTCCGAGGTTGAGGGCCGCTCCCCTCATCCTCTCCTCTCAGGGGAGAGGGGAGGGTGAGGAAGCGGCCCTGCGGAAACCTGACATCAGGTGATTCTTATGTGTAGACGATGTGAAGACCACTGTCTACCACGAACTGACCCTTGTTACGCAGGGCAACGGTTCCAGGGGCCAGGGGGAACAGAAGACGCGGGGTCGGGCTGGGATCAACCTTCCCGGTGGTTCGTATAACTCACGGCAGACGAGAGAACCCACCACGAGAGGCCAGCCACCGAAGGAGGAGCGGATGAAATTCCTGGTCAACCTCGCGTCAGAGGGCGCCGTGTCGAAGCGGCCGCCGTGCAAGGGAGCTGTGCGCGGGCCGGAGTCCCCGGCCTGGCCCGGGGAATATCAGTGGTTCATCGAACTGAGCAGCCTCGACGACCTGATCGCGCTGCTCAACGAGACCGGCGGCGCGCTGGGGCTGTTCACCCCTGAGGAGGACGAGGAGTACCCGGTCCTCGAGGTCTTCGACGAGGACGAGCAAGCGGACTGATCCAGGGTTCCAGAACCCCTCCCCCCAACCCCCCTCCCCGAAGCGGAGAGGGGGGCAGCAACGCTATCTCCCCCTCTCCGCTTCGGGGAGGGGGCGGGGGGGAGGGGTTGTCTTGCTCCCCCTCTCCGCTTCGGGGAGGGGGTTGGGGGGAGGGGTTCTCGAACAGACTCTCGGTCAGCCTTTCCTGCCGTGGAACTCGAAGCCGAAGAGCCGCCCTTGCCGGACGCGGAACTCCAGGCAGACCGGCTTGCCGCGTAGCTCGCCCAGCGACCGCGGCCAGCGCACCTCGGCGGCGAGCACGTCGCCCGTCACGGGCTTCGCGTCCACATGCCCCAGGCTTCCCAGCGGTCGACCGGCCTCGTCGAGCAGCCGGACACGCGCCTCGCCGCGCGGCACCCGCGCGTTCAGCATCAGCCGGTCGCCGGGAACGAGGAACGGCTTCGTCCGCAGCGTGCCCTCGCCGCGGTCGGCTGCCAGGGCGACATAACGGTCCGTCTTCATCCGCGCCAGGCCGATTTGCCGTTCCCTGTCCGGGGCAACCTTGTGCCCCCGCGCGTAGCCGCCGTAGTAGAAGTACACCTCATCGCCGACCGGCAGAATGCCGCCGATCCAGGTCATGGCATGGTCCCAGCTGCCGCGCTCCGGGTTGCGATCGAGGAACGGCTCGCGGAAGCGCTGCCAGCGAACTCCGTCGCGGCTCGTCGCCAGCACCGCGTAGCCGATGCCGTCCTTCGGGCCGCCGCGGTCGCACGGCAGGTCGTCACGCAGCACGCGCACCAGGCCGATGGTCAGCCCGCCGCGCTGATGCACGCCCCCCATGCCGTAGAACTCGAGCAGGCCATCGTCCTTGCTGTCGGGCGTGAAGATGCGCCACGGCTTCTCCCAGTGGACGAAGTCCTTGCTGACCGACAGGCCGACGAGGCGGCGAAAGACCCTGCCGGCGCGCGGCGCAGGAGCATAGCCATCCTCGGGCAAGGCGTGTAACTTCACCGCCGTCGCGTAACGACGACGAAGAGGATCGTAGAAGACGTCAACGATGTCGCTGACGCCGTGCCGGCTCAGTTTCCCGCGGCCCTCCGGCCAGCTGGAAAGGACCGGGTTCCTGTCGTAGGCGGTCCAGCGCAGGCCGTCGGGCGAGAAGCCGACGTACATGCCGGTGTCAACACCGTTCTTGTCCTCGCGGGTACGGCCGGCCTGCCAGTTCGCCAGCTTGAAGCGCCGCTTCGGGTCGGCCGCGTCCTTGCCGTCGTCCACGAGGCTGGCGCCGTAACTGCGGCGCAGGTCCCAGGCGACGCGCCACCCAACCCAGCGGATGCCGTCCGCCGACTCGGCATGCCAGACCGCCGCGCCACGGTTATACCAGATCCGGTAACATTGCTGTTCCTCGTCGCGGAGGACCGTCAGGTAGGGCTGTGTGGTGCCGAACGTCTTGCTGTCGAGCACCGGATGGGGCAGCCGTTCAGGCGACTCGACCCGGCGCACGAGGCCCTCGATCCGGCCGACCAGGTAATCGTCGAGGAATAGCTGCGGGCCGAGACCGATGGTCAGGGGCCCCGGCGCTTCGGCGGCAGCGAGCGCCAGTCCCGCGCAGGAAAGACCACAGGCCCCGAGAAAATCACGTCGTCTCATGGGAAACCTCCACAACGTGGGGCAGGCATCTTGCCTGCCGTTGTTCAGGCAGGCAAGATGCCTGCCCCACTTGCCCCCATCATACGGGATATAATGGCGGTGGTAGCAATCCCTGACGGCCGAGCCCCCGATCCCCCATGAGCGCCCGCACGATCTTCCTCAGCCACACCAGCCTGATGGCCCGCGTCCCCGAGGGGCGCAGCTTCGTCCAGGCCGCCAAGGATGCCGCCCTCCGTGCCGGCCTCTCCGCCAGCGACATGCAGTTCTTCCCCGCTGACGACCGGCCGCCCGCCGACGTCTGCCAGGACGCCGTCCGCGCCTGCGGCATCTACGTCGGTATCTTCGGCCACGATTACGGGAGCCACGTCCGCGAGCGCCCCGACGTCTCCTACACCGAGTTGGAGTTCCTCACCGCCCTCGAAGAGAGGCAGAAACGCGGCCTGCGCCTCTTCGTCTTCCTGCTCCGCGACGACGTCCGCTTGCCGGACCAGGATAAGCCAGACGCGGACCAGGCGGCGTTCCGCAGCCGCGTGCTCAACGACCACGGCCTGACCGCAAAGTTTTTCGAGGACGCCAGGAGCCTGGAACTGGAGGTTTATCACACGCTGCGCGAAGCGCTGGTGCCGGCCGCACCCTCCGACCGGCGGCTGCAACACCTGCCGTACCTGCCCGCCAATTTCGTCGGCCGCAGCGCCGACCTCGACGAGGCCGAGCGGCTGATTCGCAGCACGCTCGCCAGCGGCGCCGCCCTCAGCCTGGTCGGTTTTCGGGGCATGGGCGGCATCGGCAAGACCGCCCTGGCCGCCGCCCTCGCCGACCGCCTCGCCGCCGACGTCCGCCTCTTCCCCGGCGGCGTGTTGTGGGCCAACCTCCTGGAGCGGGCGCCCGAAGACGTTGCCCGCGAATGGGTGCGCGACCTGGGCGGCGAGGCCACCGGCCTGACGCCCGAGCAGTGCTTGACGCGCTTCCACGAGCTGGCCGCGGCGCGGCGGCCGCTGGTCGTACTCGATAACGTACCGCGCGCCCGGGGCGGCGATGGTCCGGCGGCGAAGCTGATGGTGCGCGGCCGCGGCGTCGCTACGCTGGTGACGACGCGCTTCCGCGAGGCAGTCCCGGCCGGCGTCTGCGTGCGCGAGGTCGAGGCGTTGTCGCCGGACGAGGCGACCGCGTTGCTGCGGACCCATGTCGGCGAGGCGGTCGAGGCGGACCCGAGGTCGGCGGGGACGGTGCTGGAGAAGTGCGGCCGGCTGCCGCTGTTCGTCAACGTCGCCGGCCGGGCCGTGGCCAACGGTTACTACAGTCTGACCGAGTATGCGGACGAGCTGGGGCAGCGCGGCCTCTTGGCGCTGGCGGACGAGGACGAGCGGGCCGCGGTGGTCTTCGACCTGTCATGGCGGCACTTGTCGGCCCTGGCGCAGGAGGTCTTCGCGGCGCTGGCGCTGGCTCCGGGAGAGGACATTGGCCCGAACCTGCTGGCGGCCTGGCTGAAGCAAAGCGGGACGGCCGAAGCGAGCCGGGCTCGGCCAGGGCGCCTGCTCGGCGAGCTGGCCAACGCCTCCCTGCTCATTCCGACCGACGAGCAGGCCAGGCGTTACCGCTACCACGACCGCGTCCGGGACTATGCGCTGGGCAAGCTGGCTCTGCCGCGCGAGGAGGCGCGCCGGCGGCTGCTGGGGTGCTACTCTGACTGGGACATGGTGCGGGCGGAGTTCGACGCCGTGGGCGCCTTCGCGCTGGCGGGACAGTACCATCGGCTGCGCGGTTGGAATGCGGAGGAGCCGAAGGACTTCGGGCCGTGGTATCACTTCGTGCGTGGGCAGGCGTCAGTGTTGGGGTCGCACCCCGAACTGTTCTTCCAGCAGGCGCTCAACGAGCCGGTAGACAGCCCGGTGTCGCGGGCGGCGCAGCAGCGGGTGGGCACGGCGGAGGCGCCGGGGCGGTGGCTGGAGTGGCTAAACCGGCCGCGGGAGTTCGTGCCACCTGCTTGCCTCCAGGTGTTCATAGGCACCCGTGGCGCGGTTTCCAGCGTGGCGCTGTCTGCGGACGGCTGCACCGCTGTCTCGGGATCGTGGGACCAGATGGTGCGGGTGTGGGACCTGACCAGGGGCCGGTGCCGTGCCAGCCTCACCGGACACACGGGCTGGGTCCGCAGCGTGGCGTTGTCTGCGGACGGCCGCACCGCTCTCTCAGGAGCGGACGACAAGACGGTGCGCATCTGGGACCTGGCCACCGGGCAGTGCCGCGCCAGCCTCAGCGGCCACACGGGTCAGGTCAGGAGCGTGGCGCTGTCTGCGGACGGCCGCACTGCCGTCTCGGGGGCGCTTGACAAGACGGTGCGAGTGTGGGACCTGGCCACCGGCCAATGCCGCGCCACCCTCACTGGACACACGGGCGACGTCTGGAGCGTGGCACTGTCGGCGGACGGCCGCACTGCTGTCTCGGGGGCGGACGATAAGACGGTGCGGGTGTGGGATCTGGCCGGTGGCCGGTGCCGCGCCACCCTCACTGGACACACGGGCGGCGTCTGGAGCGTGGCGTTGTCTGCGGACGGTCGCACCGCCGTCTCGGGGGCGCTTGACAAGACGGTGCGAGTGTGGGACCTGGCCAGCGGCCAGTGCCGCGCCACCCTCACCGGGCACACGGGCCGGGTCTGGAGCGTGGCACTGTCGGCGGACGGCCGCATCGCCGTCTCGGGGGCGGCCACCCATGCAGTGCGGGTATGGGACCTGACCGGCGGTCAGTGCCGCGCCATCCTCACTGGACACACGGGCGACGTCTGGAGCGTGGCGTTGTCTGCGGACGGTCGCACAGCTGTCTCGGGAGCGCACGACCAGACAGTGCGAGTATGGGACTTGGCCGGCGGACAGTGCGGCGTCACCCTCACTGGACACACGGACTGGGTCTACGAGGTAGCGGTGTCGGCGGACGGCCGCACCGCTGTCTCGCGGGCACACGACGATACGGTGCGGGTGTGGGACCTGCCCGACGGACAGTGCCGCGCTGTCTATCCCAAAGATTCTCCGGAAGCGCGATCCGCCTGGGAGCCGGTCCGCGTCGCCGGCAGCCTCACCGCCCAATGCGGCGGCCTCTTGGGCGGCGTCTTCCTGGAGGTGCGCGCGACTGGCGGCGAGGTGGTCGCCCGCTTCCCGGGCGGGTTCACGGTCGCCGCCGCCTCGCCGGATGGCTGCCATGTCGTCGCCGGAAACCCGAACGGACAGGTCTACCTCTTCCGCCTGCACTCCCGCGACGACTGACCCGCGCCGGACGGGAAGCGGCCGCGACCGCGCACTGCCGGCCCACGCTTGATAGGATCTCGGCGATCTCCCTACGTTGGGAGGGGATGGTTGGTTTCTCCGTGTTCCTCCTTGGCAGGAGAACGATCATGGTGCAAGGCAATTCGATAGCGTCGGCCAACGAACGCCTGGCTCGGCAAATCAATCAGGAAGCCCGGCAAGATCCCAACTCGCCGTACGCGAGGAAGCTGGTGGGCATTGCCAATGGGAATGTCGTCGTGGTGGCGGACACCTGGCAGGAAGTCGTTGATCGCCTCAGGCAGGTTGAGCCTGACCCAAACAGGTGTCGCTGCCTTGAGGCCAGCGTCGATTATGACCGGGTGGAAGAAATCTGGAGGGCCAGCACCCCGGGCTCGAAGACTCGCCCGGGGTGCGAGCTGCGCAACCCAACCCCCATACGCCCGATTCAAATACAATGAAGGAGGGCGACCCGACTCACACCCTCGCGACCAGGGGAACGACTGATGAGCGAAGCTACCCTCCAGGCGAGACTGATCTTGAACGACGCCCTCCACCGTTACCGACAGCCCGACGGGTACGAAGGAGACCTGGTAGAGGCAGCTTGGCAGCTGGAGGAAATTGGCAAGGATGCCTGGCCGGCCTTGAGCGAACTGGCGTTCTCCTGTCTACCGGAAAGCGAGTTCTTCCTCGGGGCGATCGTCCGTATCGAAGGAGTGTCGCCGACAGATCGGCGCTCCGTCTTGCTTGCTGCCGCGAAGAACCCCGATGTAAACGTGAGGAGCCGGTTGCTCGAGCTGGTGGAGGAATTGTCTGCCGACCTCAAGTGTGAAGTCGTGGCTGTGTTGGCCGCCTGCGGCAACCCGGACGACGCCGTGACAAACCGGGCTCAAGATGCTCGGACGGTGCTGGAAGCCCAGGACCGTCGCGAGGATCTGCCGTGAACGCCCGCCCCTACCTGGTTCGGCTGTTCGCGATGGCGATCGATGGATGGTTCGCGGAGAAGCCAGACATCGACCGTTTGGTGAAGGTGTTCGATCCGAAGGAAACGGAGCAGTCGGTGTATGAGGTAGAAAACGGCGAGGAAGAATGGCTGGTGGCAGCAGCTCACGTTCTGACAACGAAAAAGCGACCGGACGCCACCAGCGTTCTGCGCTTGCGGGAGGATAACCTGCGTCGGTTCGGAATCACCGTTGATCGGAGACAACTGGGAACAACGGGGGTTTCCTGGGTGGATTACCGGCACAGGAACCTTCTGGCAACTCCCGAGCAACTTCGAGAGCTTGTCAAGTATATGGTCGAACGGTGCTCACGCGGTCAAGATTGGGTGCGGCGAATCGAGAAACCGTATATCGAGAGGAGCTTGCGACGTTTCTGCGGAGAGCCGCATTCCAGATGCCCGCCACACGTCAAGCAAATTGCCAGGTGGGCGCTCAAAGAGGCGGATTCAAGAAACCTCGACTTGGACGAGATCCGTCAGGAGTTCCTGACGATCGAGTTTCCCGACGAGATCATTCAGCCGAGGGCCTACCTGATGGGCCGGGGCGATCAGCAGTCGGATTGGTACGCAGCGGTCGAAGTCCTGCGACAGGAGTACACCGCCCACTACTTGCCGACGATTACTGATCGCTTCAATCTCCACTGACGGCAGGATCGATTGTTGGCTTGAAGAACCCGACAGGACGGAGGACTAGAACTGGAAAGTGTTACCCTGCTTTGAACCGTGCCGTCGGAGCGATGTACCGTGCATCGGTGCGCGCGGCGCAGGCGTGGCAGGCAGGTTCCTGAGACACCCGGCAGGTTGGCAGGCTGCCCCCCCTGCTGACGCCACAAATACCTTGTTTTTCAAGGAGTTGTGTCGACGGAGGCCAGCCTGCCACGTACCCCCAAAGTTGGCAGGCTGGCTGGCAGGCTGCCCCTCTCCGGGGGGATACCGAGGGGCCCATATCGCCCGCTTTTCCCCCTTGCGTATTGCGAATCAGGAGTGTCCGATCGTATCGGTCGGACCACTGAAGCCGGGTCCGCCGGCCGCGACGTACCCGTGGCTGGCCCCCGACTTCTCCGGGCTCACCCAGAAAGCGAACAACCGGCCGCCCTTCAGGTGGAAGCGCAACCGCACCGGCTTGCCGGCTACCTTCGCCAGGTCGACGGACTTCCACGTCACCGCCTGCTGCGTCGCGTCGGCCCGCACCGCGACGCAATCCGACCGTCCCAGGCCCGCGACCACCCGGCCGCGCTCGTCAAGCACCTCCGCGGTTAGCTCGCCGGAGGCTATATCGGCGTTGACAAACAGGTGCTTGCCCTTGAACGTCACTGGCCGCGTCGTTAGCACGCCGCCGTCCGTGCCGGCATCCACCGAGGCGAAGCCGTCCCGGCGCAGGACCGCCAATCCCGTGGCACCGCCGGTGTCTCGCGTTTGTCCTTTGCCCGGCGAGCCGGCTCGTCCGCTGTGGTAGAAGTAGAGCTTGTCGCCAACGACGAGACAGCAGCCGCCCGCCGACTGCACGTTACCCCAGTTCCAGTCACTCTTGTTCTCGGAGACGCCGAGGAACGGCCGGCGATCCGGCCGCGACCAGTGGAAGCCATCGCGACTGAAGCCGACGCACACCTCGTTCGGCTTGGGCCGGCCCGCCGGGATGTTCTTGTCGCCGCGCCAGATCGAGAACAGCCCAAGGATCAGGCTCTCGTAGGCGACACCGTCGAGGTTGTACAGTTCGCATGGCGTCTTGAGGTCGTCGCGCTCTGGGTCGAGACGATCGGAGCCGGTCCACAGCGGCGGCTCGTCGATGCGCTGCCACTGCGGTCCCTTCAGGATGTCCTTGACCTCCCAGTAGCGGCGACGGCGCGGCTGGCCCCAGCCGTGGCGGAGACTGTAAACCCACACCTTGCGGAACGGGTTCCAGAAGACGGTAGTGCGGTCGCCGCACGAGCCGGTGCGCAGGACACGCTCGCTCCAGTGGATGCCATCGGGCGAGAAGTGGACCGACAGGCCGAACCGGCCCGCCTCGCCATGCGAGCGGAACATCTTATAGCGACGTTGGGGCTCCTTCTCCTCCAGGTCGAGCCAGACGGTCGAGGAGTCGCGGATGTCGGGCTGGACGACATTGATCCCCTTGCGGACGTTCAACTCGGGCTTGGTCCAGCGGAGGCCGTCCTCGGAGTGTGCATAACAGGTACTCGTCCCGTAGCCGCCCATGTACCACATCTTGAAGAGGCGGTCCTTCGGGTCGTACCAGACCCCATCGCTGAAGACCATCGCCATGCCGCCCTGTCCCCTCCGCTCCCACGGCTTCTCGGGCCGGACGAGCGGGTTGTCACCGTGCGGCGTCGGCGTGTGGAACACGCGGCGGAGCGTTGTCTCCGCGATGACGAAGTCATCGACAAGGAGTTGCCGGCCGACGTCGATAGGGATGACGGCGGGCGGCGTCTTCAGGTACGGCGGCGTCACCGGCTCGCGGGGGATCTCGGCGATCTTGGGCGGCCAGGGCGAGGACAGCCGGATGCCGTTGTACAGCGTTTCGCCATCGGCCGGAGCGGCGGTCGCTCCTGCCAGCACCGTGGCGCCGGCAGTGCCGAGGAATGCTCTGCGGTTCATTATCGATTCTCCTCGTCCTCAGTGCTGGAAGTCGAGCAGGCCCGGGGAAATCTCGAGGCGGTCGGCCAGGGCGAACAGGGCGTCGCGCAGGCGCGGGTCGAGGACTCCGCCCTGCGCCAGGCGGGCGTGGGCGTCGAGCAACTGGTTCTGGGCCTGCCACAGGTCGGGGCGAACGCCGAGCAGGCCGGCGGCATCGAGCAGCAGGCCCGCTCGCTCGGCGGCGCCGGCGACGGCGTCCTCGGCGACCGCCTCGCGCAGCACCCGCTGGATCGCCTCGCCGAGGGCCTTGCCGAGCACGTCGCGCTCGGGCTGGTAGCCCCAGGCCCGCCCGCGTTCCAGCAGCGCTCGCAGCCGAGCCAGGCTCCCCGCCGTCCGCAAGGCGCCGATCTCCTCGTGCAGATGATGGTCGAGGTAGGCCGACGCGGCAGCACGCAGCGGCCTGGGGATCGGGTAACGCAACTGGCCCAGGCGGTTGAGTACGTCCTCGTCCTGGTTGGCCAGCCGCTCGAACGCCCGCTGGTACTCGCCGAAGCGATCTTGCAGCACGATGCCGATGACGCGCCGCTGCTCCTCGGCGAACAGGTCGTCCAGGCGATGGACAGCGCCCTCAAACTCGCGCACCACCAGCGCCGTCACATCGGCGAGGGAGCCGGTCCGGTATGTCTCCAGAAGCCGTTTCTTGAACTCCTCGTACTCGCGCGGCGAACGCTCCTTGCGGAGGACCGTGTAGAAGTCGAGCCCGCCGTAATGGATGACGACGAAGTTGGTCTCGGCACAGTCCCAGGTCGTCCGCGACCGCGCCCGCAGCCGGCCGACCGCGACACGGTTGGCGCCGCGGCCATGCACCTCCTGATCGAGCGCCTCCAGATCGTAGCAGTAGACGCGCGTAGCGGGCTGGGGCGGCCGATAGAGCAGACTCAGCGCGTGGTGGGCAAGGACGCGCTCCAGGTCGGTGCGCCACGGGCTGATGAGCTGTTCCCAGACACCGCGCCCGTCCTTCAGTTGCGGCAGATTGCTCGGCGCCTTTTCCAGGCGCTCGACGAACTCGTCTTCGAGGTCGACGTTGAACGGTCGCGCCAGCTGCATCGCCCGGGCTGCGTAGCGCAGGCACTGCGTCGTTTCCAGACTGCTGATTTCGTCGAAGAACCAGCCGCACGACGTGTACATCAGGAGCCCGTTCCGCTGCATCTCGAGCAGCGAGAGGCCATCGCGGACGAGGACGTCATCGAGATCGGCGTGGCCGTGATGGCGGAAGAACTCGCGCACGCAGTGCGGGCTCCTGTCAAGAATGACGTCGATGTAGGCATCGCGGGCGGCCCACGGATCGAGGAAGCAGGCGCGTCCGCGTGTGCCGAACAGGGCGTCGAGCCGGCCTTTGAGCCAGTCGAGGGCCTGTCGCAGCGGGTCGCGCCAGGTCTGGTGCCAGTCGCCGCGGATGCGGCAGCCACAATCGCTTCGCCAGCGTTCGATGCCGTGAACGCAGCTCCACGAGCTGTTCTCGTGGATCTCGACTTCCCACTGCGGCGGGTGCAGCTCGAGGAACTCGCCGTAGTTGGTCAGACGGACATCGGGGTCGTGGCGTACCTTGTTGAGGACGTAGGCCAGCGCCATGTCGCCGAAGGGGTGATGATGACCGTAGCTCTCGCCGTCGGTGGCGATGTGCATCAGCTCGGGATGCGGCCGGGCGTCGTCGAAGCCCTGCATCAGGTGATGGAGGAAGTCCTCGCCGCGGGCCAGGACGCGCTCAAACGCCACCTTTTGCGAGACGATGCTGTCGTAGAAGAACAGGGCAATCGACCGTCCCGACGGCAGCCGGCACAGGTAGGCCCGCGACGGATCGACACGCCCGCCGGAGACGTCCTCCCAAGCCAAGGACGAATGACCAATGACCAATGACGAATGACCAGCGCCGGCAGGGGATTCCTGTCTGGGTTGGTCATTGGTCATTGGTACTTCGGCATTACTCAAAGGGCGGATGCGGTGGGCCTGGCGCGGGGCGAGGACGGTGAAACGAACGCCGGCAGCGGCGAGGGCCTCCAGCGTGGCGATGTCGGCCGCCGTCTCGGGCAGCCACATCCCCTCGGCGTCGCGGTCGAAGCGGTGGCGGAAGTCGGCCAGCCCCCAGAGCAGCTGCGTCCGCTTGTCGCGCGCCGAGGCCAGCGGCAAGATGACGTGATTGTACACCTGGGCGAGGGCGTTGCCGTGACCGCGGTGGCGAGCGCGACTGTCGCGGTCACCCTGGACGATGCGCTGCAACACCTCCGGTGCCGCCTCGGCCAGCCAGGCCAGCAGCGTTGGGCCGAAGTTGAAGCTCATCCAGGCGTAGTTATTGATCAGGTTGACGATCTTGCCGCGGCAGTCGAGCAGGCGCGAGCGCGAGTTGGGAGCGTAGCACTCGCGCGTGATGCGCTCGTTCCAGTCATGGTAGGGATGAGCGGAGTCCTGGACCTCGACCGCTTCCAGCCAGGGGTTCTCGCGCGGCGGCTGATAGAAGTGTCCGTGGATGCAGATGTAGCGCGGCGTTGCCATCCGGTGTGCCTCGGCCTCGGGACGCGTCGATACCTTATGTTGTACCGGGCCGTGCCGGTAGGCAGGTTCGTGAAGTGGACGAGGTGCCCCTTGTCCATGAGAACCTTGAAGGAGCGCCAGACGATTTTCGAGTGCTCGAAATAGTCGTGAACGGCGTCCAGTTCGTGGCTGGCGCGGTCCCCGAGAGCACGAAGATCGTCCGTGATAGGCATCCGTCCCCTTTCAGGCGGCGCTATCGAGGAGTGCCTGAACCTGTGTCGGGTCCGTACTCCTGTGCAACCAGATCACCGTCATCAATGGCCCACTGTCCACGGAAACGGCGTGGTGATCGACCCAGTGCCGAATGGCGTTGTCCTCAAGTAACTTACGGAGACCTTCCAGACCGTTCACGGAAACCTTGATGTACGACCCCGCGCGCGCGTCGGTCACGACGCGGAACGGCTTTTGAGTGCCTGGGTCTACCATCCTTCACCTCCGATTCCCAAGAGTCCTTCCTCATTGTACCGTGCGAAGCGATCGGCAACACCGGAAACCTCCTCGGACACAGGGAAAGGGCTGATCCAGTGCGGGGACCATCAGCCGCCGTTGGTGCCGGCGGCGATGAAGTCCTCGGCCTTGCGAGCGATGGCCAGCGGCACGATCTTGCCGGAGGGCCAGTCTCAATGGTGCTTGACAGTGGGGACCGGCAGTGTCTAAATGAGGGAGTGTCAACGCGGAAACGAGGTTGGCATCGCCTGACACCGGCGGAGTGGTGTTCACAGCCGTCGCCCGCGATAGGCGGACTGGCGCGGTGATAGGCTGATCGGCATGGGCCATCGCGACACCGGCGCCGGTCAGTCTACTCACCAGTTCGGAGGCGAAGATGAATGGTGGTGGCCTGATCTCTCCAGAGCGTGTCTGCTCCCAATGCGGCCGACGCATTCCGCGCGCCTCGGGACCGGGTGACGGGCCCCTGTGCGCAGAATGTCGTCAACTCGCCGAACCACCTCCGGATGCGGCCCCTTCCACGGCGGTTGATTTCCTTGTGGGATTGATCGCCCCTCGATTCAAGGGGCAGAGCCTGAGCTGGGGGTCTGTGATTGCCATCGGGATCACGGCGGCGCTGGCGGCGATCGGTTTCGGTGCTCTGGGGGTGTATGCCCTCTCCACTCCGAACACGGGCCTGCCGCCCCAGTTCGGTTACGGGATGGTGGGGCTGGCAGCTTTGTGCCTGCTCGGTGGAGTAGCCTGCTTCGTGCCCAGCACTCGATGGTGGGTGCTTCCGTTGCTCGCTTGCCTCATCGTCGGGTTCGTGATCCTGCTGAGGGTAGCAAGAATCTTCCGGGCGTAGCGTGTTTGGTCCTCTGGTATCGCCCCCGAAAAAGAAGTTCGGCCGCAGAGGGAAAGCTACGGATGAAGGCCGTCTGGAAGTGCATCCACACCTGGCTCGATGCGAATGCGCCGGCGGGATACGGCCACCTTCGGCCTGGTGCCAGCGTCAAGGCGATCCGGGCGGCCGAGGACGCGATGGGGCTGAGAGCGAAAAAATGTCAGGAACCTTTTTCTATCTTACATCGGGGATATAAATGGAGACTGAAGAAATCACGATCCGTGTCGACACAGAAGCGGCCCGCGCTTACCGCGCCGCCTCGGAGCAGGAGCGGCGGAAGCTCGATCTGCTGCTCAGCCTGCATCTGCACGACGCGCTACACCCCTCCGGCTCCTTACAAGACTTGATGCGCGAGCTGAGCCGCAAGGCCCAGCTGCGCGGCCTCACGCCAGAGATCCTGGAGACCGCGGGGAAGTGGCAGGGAGAATTCGAGCGGCCCGAACAGGGCGAGTATGAACGACGAGAACCGCTCTAGCCAGCGTTGGTGCCGGCGGCGATGAAGTCCTCAGCCTTGCGAGCGATGGCCAGCGGGACGATCTTGCGCAGGCGACGGCTGCGGCGCACCTCGCCCCAGTTCTTGAGAATCCATTCCGCCTGCCGACTGCCGGTCCGAGCGTGGAAGCCGATGATCAGCGGGTGCATCCATTCGTAATCCACGTAGGTGCAGTCGACCACGGCCACGCTGCGGGCGTGGATCTTTGCCGGCACCTCGTTCTTCGGGTCGAAAACGAACAGCTCGCCGCCGGTCATGCCGCTGCCGATCTCGTTCTCGACTGGACCGAGGATGACGACCCGGCCGCGTGTCAGGTACTCACAAGCGTACTTGCCCGCGGCCTCGGCCACGATGGTCGCGCCCGAGTTGCGGATGCCGAGACGGTGGCCGGCGCGGCCGCCGATGAAAATCGTTCCGCCGGTCGCTCCGTAACCCACGTTGTTGCCGGCGACCGACTGGAGCTGCCCGCCATAATCGGACTTGTCGTAGTCGAGCGTGACGACGACCACTCCGCCGGAAATGCCCTTGGCGACGCCGTCCTGTGCGAAACCGCGCAGCTCCAGGTCGAGGCCGTTGACGCACCAGGCGCCGAAGCTTTGCCCCGCCTCGCCCTCGAAGCGGACGCGCACGCGCTTGTTGTTCGGCATCCCCTCGCGGCCGTACAGCCCCGCGATCAGCCCCGCCAGCGAGGCGCCTACGGCGCGGTCGCTGTTCCTGATCTTGAACATCAGGTCTGCATTGTGGCACGCATCGACCGCATCGCGGGCCGCCTCGAGGATGCGCTCGTTCAGCGGCGGCTTGCCCGCCGGGCCCCCACTGCAGACCCCCCAGCGCTGCTCATGCTGCGGAAACCTCTCGGCCAGGCGGCACAGCGCCATGTCCGGCTGCATGAAGCGCGCCAGGTCGACCAGCGCAGCCCGGCCAGCCAGGTCCGGGTTCTTGACCAGCAGCTCGGTGCGGCCGACGATCTCGCGGATGTGTCGCGCCCCCAGCTTCGCCAGCTCCTCGCGCACTTCCTGGGCGACGCCGAGGATGTACGCCTTGGTGTGCTCCGGGGTGCCCTTGTACTCGCCCTGCGTGCCGGTGATGCCGGTCGGGCAGTTGGGAATGTGACAGCTCTTGCAGACGATGCAGCCGACCGACACCATCAGCGCCTGGCCGAAGCTGAACTGGTCGGCACCGAGCAGAGCGTACTTGATCACGTCGAGACCGTTCTTGTTGCCGCCGCCAACACGTAACTTCACGCGCCCACGCAGACCGTTGACGACGAGGGCCTGGTGCGCCTCGGTGAGGCCCATCTCGCTGGGCAGGCCGGCGTGCTCCTTGCTCGACAGCATCGCGGCACCGGTGCCGCCACCAATGCCGTCGATCTCGATGACGTCGGCGCCGGCCTTGGCCACGCCGACGGCGATGGTGCCGATGTTCTCGACCGCCACCAGCTTGACCGACACCGGCGTCTTGCCAGCGGGGGACACCGCCTTGAGGTCGTGGATAAGCTGGGCGAGGTCCTCGATCGAGTAGATGTCGTGGTGCGGGGGCGGTGAGATCAGGTCGGTGCCGGGCCGGCCGTAGCGGATCTCGGCGATCTCCTTCGTCACCTTCTTGCCCATGAGCTGCCCGCCCTCGCCGGGCTTGGCGCCCTGGGCCATCTTGATCTGCAACTCCTCAGCGTTGACGAGGTACTCGGCGTCGACCCCGAAGCGGCCCGACGCCACCTGTCGCACCCGCGAGCGCAGCCGGCTCTTGCGGATGTCGCCGCCCAGCGCCAGCTCGTCGGGGTTGGCCAGACGTTCGGCGCGGACGCGCTCCCAGAACGGTCCCCAGGCGCGCTCGGGGATGTCGTTGCGGTGGCGGGATTCGCCGCCCTCGCCCGAGTTGCTGAAGCCGCCCAGTTCGTTGAGCGCCGCGGCGATCGTCTCGTGCGAGTCGCGTGTGAGGGCCCCGTGGCTCATCGCCGCCCCGCGGAAGTGGTTGCGGACAAGGTCGAGCGCGTCCTGCACTTCCTCGACCGGGATCGGTGTCCCTTGCGGACGGATCAACAGCAGGTCGCGCAGGACGGTCGGTGTGCGCGTGTTGATGAGATCGGTAAACTCCTTGTACGCCTTTGCGGCTCCCTCGGGCGAGTTCTCCTCAATGTCGGGCCCGCGCAGCGACCGCTTCTTCTTCTCGCCGTACGCTGCTTCCCCACCGCCGCCGGTCTCCTGTTCCTTGACGGCCTCGAGGCGCTCGCCCTCGTCCTCGGGCTTGTCGGTGAGGGGCAGCGAACCGGCGAGGGCGGCCTTGCGGAGGGCCATGCGGACCTTGGCGTTGAAGGCGTGGTAGTCGCGGTTGCGGCCGAGCACGGTCATCTTCTCGGCCTGCTGTAGCCGCCACTGGGCGTCCTCGACCAGTTCCTTCATGCCGATGCCGCCGATGCGCGACGGCAGATTGCCGAGGAACTCCATCAACTCGGGCCCGAAGCCGACCGCCTCGAACAGCAGCGCTCCGCGGTAGCCATCGGTGGTCGTGATACCCATCTTGGAGATGATCTTCTTGAGGGAGTCCTCGAGGGCGGCGAACAGGTTTTCGAGGCACTCACGGGCCGTCAGCGACCACTCCTGCTTGGATTCAGGCTCCTTGAAGGTGAGTCCTTGCCGCACGAGGCGCAGCATCAGGTAGGGGTGGACGGCATCGGCTCCGAAGGCGACAAGGCAGGCGATGTCGTGCCCCTCCTGGATGTCGCCGGCCTGCACGACAAGGCTGCAGCGCTCGCGCAGGCCCTGGTTGCACAGGTAGTTGTGGACCGCGCCCAGGGCCAGCAGCGACGGCACCGGCACAAGGCCATCGGCGAATGCCTCCTTGTCGGACAGACAAAGGATATTATAGCCGTCGTGGACGGCCCGTTCGGCCTCGCTGCGGAGTCGGTGCAGGCTCTCGCGCAGCGCCTCGGCCCCGCCGCGCAGCGGGAAGACGGCGGAGAGCGTCTGCATGCCGAGCACTTCATGGCGGCGAATCTCCTCGACAACCGCGTCCGACAGCACCGGCAGCGATAGCTCCATCTGTCTGCAAGGGAGAACGGAATGGGACGCGGAGGGACGCGGATCAAGCGGATCATCGCGGATCAGACCAGAAGGGTTTTCCTCTTCTGATCCGCGGGAATCCGTCGAATCCGCGTTCCTCCGCGTCCCATTCGGACTCACCATCGGCGAACGGCCCAGGTAGGTCGTCAGCGACATCGCCCCGCCTTCGCGGTAGGGGTCGATGGGCGGGTTGGTCACCTCGGCGAAGGTCTGCTGCAGGTACTTGAACAGCGTCTGATGGTGCTGCGAGAAGATGGTCAGCACGCGGTCGTGGCCCATCGACGACAGCGGCTCTTTCTTGAGCTTGGCCATGTCCTTGACGAACACGGCTCGCTCGAAGTCCCAGCCCTGGGCCTGCAAGAGATGCTCGACCGTCCAGCCGCGGGCATGCAGGACGCGGCCGACCTGGTCGTCGATCGATGGCGTGAAGTCGAACGACTCGGGCACGATGATCTGCGTGCGGTTCAATTCGTGGATGTCGCAGGCCAGCTCCGTACGCACCTCGTTGACGACGCGGGCGAGGATCTGGTGACTGTCAAGGCGTTCGTCGGTCAGCGTGTCCAGGGCGATCATCTGCCCCGGCTGCAGCTGTCCGCTGGCGACGATCGTGGTGACGTCGATGTCGAAGACGCCCGACTCGCTGGCAATATAGAGCCAGCCGCGCGTGTCACTGCACCAGCGCACTGGCCGCAGGCCCATGCGGTCGACCAGGCCGGCAACGACGCGGCCGTCGGTGGCGATCACGCCGGCTGGGCCATCCCAGGCGCACAGTCCGCCGAAGGCACGCCGCGCATAGACGAAAGCGTCCACCGCATCCTGGCCCCAGACATCCGCCTCGCTCTCCCAGACCGGCGGCACCGTCAGACGCAGGGCCCGCAAGAGCGACCAGTCCTTCTCCAGCACCAGATGTTCGATCCACTCGTCGAGGCTGGCCGAGTCGCTCATCTTCGACGTCAGCAGGTCAACGCCGGGCAGCGGCGGCTCCAGCGAACGAGCGTAGGCGTGGACCGCGTGGCGGTTGGTGCGGATCGTGTTGATCTCACCATTGTGGCAGCTGAAGCGGAACGGCTGAGCGAGTATCCAATTCGGGTAGGTGTTGGTGCTGTAACGGCGGTGGAAGATCGCCAGTCCACTCTCGAAGGCCGGGTTGGACAGGTCCTTGTAGAAGTCGGACAGGTGATAGCTGGTCAGCAGGCCCTTGTAGTTGAGCAGGCACGCCGACAGCGACGGCACATAGGCCGACAGCCCCGCCTGCTGGAAGCGGTGGCGCAGTTCGAGCCGGCAGCGGTAGAGGTAGCGCTCCAGGGCGTTGACCCCCGGGACCTCGTCCGGGGTGAGCCGGCTGATGACTGAGCCGGTCACCTTCTCGACCTTGAGGATCAGCTGCTCGATGGCCGGCCGCGTCGGCCGGGTCTCGGCCGGCAGGACCTCGGCATTGATCGGCACCTCACGCCAGCCGAGCACCTGGACCGGCCCGCCGGCGAGGACCTCGTGGACGATCGCCTTGGCCTGGTCGCGCCGGGCCGGCTCGGCGTCGAAGAAGAAGAACACACCAACGGCAAGACGCTGCTCGCGGCGGACGGAGCGGGCGCCCTCGAGTCCGAGGCGCTTCGCCTCCTCCTTGAAGAAGGTCTGCGGCAGCTGGAGGGTCAGCCCGGCGCCATCGCCGGATTGACCGCAGACTCCCCCACGGTGCTCGACATTTTCGAGGGCGAGCAGGGCTTTGCGAACGACCTCATGCGACGGCCTCCCCTCGCGAGCAGCTACCCCGCCGATCCCGCAGGCATCGCGACCAACTTCATCCTGATAGAGGAGATTCCGTGAACGCAAAACGACTCTGCCATCGATCATCGCCGCTGCATCCTCACTCGAGGGGGTTCAGCTCAGGGCGGGAGGGGCGTGCAAAAAAACCGAG
The DNA here is from genome assembly GCA_016177925.1 of Planctomycetota bacterium. Lineage (GTDB taxonomy): Bacteria > Planctomycetota > Planctomycetia > Gemmatales > Gemmataceae > JACOUH01. Next base: position 26,272 of record JACOUH010000130.1, read on the forward strand.
ATAGCATAGCAACGGCACACGCCGCGCACAAGAGGGAAAGACAGAAAAATCAGGAAAACCGTTGGAGTTAGCACGCCCGGAGAGAAATGCGCCTGTTCAGGCGAGGCGTGCCGCCTCCTGTTTCCGTTCCCTGGAGTGATTGTAGGAAACGGGACAGAGGAACGCATAGGGGGCGGGGGTCTGTTAAGATAGAGGAGACGGGTTTCGCGTCGCTCCCTGCCTCGGCTTGCGGGCGCGGCGGCGAATGAGTAGTCTCGCGGCCCTGTCCGGCGGGCTTCGGAGGAGAGGAACGGACGTCATGGTTTCAATCGTGGAGAAACTGTCCGAGACGGCGCTGCTGATCGTCCCGGGCGATTCGCTGGTGACGAACAATGTGGCCAGCTTCAAGGGTGAGCTGGAGGAATTGTCGCAGAGGACCATCCGGCTGGTGGTCGACCTGTCGCAGGTGCAGTTCATCGACAGCGCCGGCTGCGGGGCGCTGCTGCAATACCACAAGCGGTTGAAGGAGAAGGGCGGCGGGCTGGCGGTCTGCTGCATCTCGGCGCCGGTACGGGCTCTGTTCGAGCTGGTGCGAATTCAGCGAGCGCTGGACATCTACCCCAGCCGCGACGCGGCCGTGCGGGCCCTGCAGGCGTAACCCCAATGGGGAAATCCGAAATCCCAAACCGAAATCCGAAACCAGGCAAGTGCCTCTTCATTCGGATTTCGGATTTGGGATTTCGGATTTGGGTCCGGGCCGCGTCACGTCGTCCTTCGGCTCGTAGCCCAGCACCCGCCGGGTGTGCTCGATGTCCCAGCGCATGCCCGTGTTCGCCGACATCCCATTGACGACCACAAAACGTTCCGCCCGATCAACGACGATACAGCGCTCCATCAGGTGGCAATAGTCGCGATTGGACAGCCACATCAGTCGGAACCAGGGGCCCCGCTCGTGCGGGACGTCCTCGGGCAAGTTTGCCTCCGGCCGCACCCAGCCGATGCGCACCGCCACCACCGACAGCCCACGGGCGTCGGCGTAACACTTCCCCAACCGCTCCCCGAATAACTTGGCCGATCCGTACGGCGAGCTGTCCCGCTGCTCGCCGTCGACGACATAGCGCGTCCCCGGTCGCGGCGGGGTTTCTGTGGTAAGGAGAAGCGGTTCCTGGTCGTCCTTGTAGCCACCCATGACGTGGTTCGAGCTGGCGTAGACGATGCGGCGCAAGCCTTGCTGGGCCGCGGCCTCGAACACGTTCGCCATCGCGTCAACGTTCGGCCCCACCAGCTTCGACCAGCTCTGCTGCGCGGTCGGGTCAGCAGCGAGATGTACCACCACCTCGACGTCGCGGAAGCGGTCCACCCATGCTGTATCCCACTGGCTGAGATCGGCCCGCCTGATGGCCTCGTCACCCTTCGGGTCGATGTCCAGCAGGCGCAGGTCGAAGCGACCCTCAAGGTGGCGGCGCAGTTTCACACCGAGGTTGCCCGCGGCGCCGGTGATCAGGACGGTTTTCGCTTGCATCACGCCTTTCCCACGCCTCCTTCAACATCCAGGAGGTTTTCTACTGAAACTGCTGGGAGGAGTAGGAGCGGCCGGGTAGAATCCGCAGCAACTCTTCAGGGGCCATCGAGGGAGATCTCGCCGATGTCATCCGCTGGCGACGTCACGCGCTGGCTGCAGCAGTTGAAAGCGGGGGACCACGACGCGGTCCAGCCGCTGTGGGAGCGCTACTTCCGCCGGCTGGTCGGGCTGGCCCGCGACCGGCTGCGCAAGCTGCCGCGGCGGACGGCGGACGAGGAGGACGTGGCCCTGAGCGCCTTTGACAGCTTCTGTCGCCGCGCTGAGGAGGGGCGCTTCCCTCGCCTGGACGACCGCGACGGCTTGTAACGCGCTCGGGGGTAGTCGCGCCTGTCTTCGGAGTCGGGGAGCCACTGGTAGAGGGGGCCGTCCTCGACGACGGTCGGCTCCCGCCGAGAATGCAGGCTTGCTGGGCCAGACGGGAGCCTTGATCTGTCCAAGCTAGCCAATAGACTCACGCTCATCCTCAGAAAATGCCGAAGGGCGAGGGGAAGAGGCTAACTCGCCGGGTCAACACTCTCATGCCAAGGCAAAAGACAAAACTTGCGGCGGAGGCGGAACGGCTGGCCGGAGCGGTAGGCAGCAAGACAGCAGCGTCTCCCAACGAAACAACGCTGGTCCATGAGATAGAATCAGAACTCGAGCATAGTTGCAACACCCTTGGGATTCCGTGGACGCCGTTCACCTTGGACCTGACGCTCAGTACGAGTGACAGGAAGCGGAAGCGGTATGTTGACGTGGCTCACGGCGCAATCGTCGTCGAGTACGAGCCCCCAGGGAGCTTCCGGGGTAAGGAGGGGCCGAAACTTGGGCATGCAAAGAACCAAGTGACAGAGTACGCGCAGCGCCTGTCGGTCGAGGAAGGCCGTCCCCTCGCCCAGTATATCCTCGTGGCATGGGACGGCAAACACATCTGTTTTGGGCGGTTTGAGCACTCGGATACGGTCCCTTCTTGGGAACCGCTGTTGCCGTTCGACGCGGTCGCTGCTGAGCGGCTTCTTGACCATTTCCGGGCGGATGGGATCCCGCTGGTTCACCCCAGGCTGCTGGCATCGGTGGTCGGCCTGGATTCCGAATACGGGGCGGCTCTGGTCCCCCAATTCTTCCGAGCCCTCCGCCGGGCGGCTCGGGACGCTCGGACCACGAAAACCAAGCTCCTTTTCCTGGAATGGAAGAGGTTGTTCGGCCAAGTGACGGGCGCACAAACGGATCAACTGAAGGAACTGCTTCGCAGGCAGGCGGAGCTTCACGACGAAGTATACGACCAAGACCCTCCGGCTTATCTGTTCGCTCTGCATACCTACATCGCCCTCGTTGCCAAGTTGGTCGCCGGCCTGTCTCCGCCAAACGCCTCGGAGAACTTAGCCGACCTCTCGACTCCGATCGGGGGCCGCATCGCGACCCTCGAATCGGGCCGGCTCTTCGCAGAGGCAGGAGTGGTTAACTTCTTGAGCAGCGATTTTTTCTCGTGGTACCGGGACGATCAAGATTGGAGCCGCTTCGCCACCCCGATCCACCGGATGGTTAGCCGGCTGAGCGGGATCAGTTTTGAGGTGGCTCGCAAGAGTCCAGAGTCAACCCGTGACCTTTTCAAGGGGATGTATCAGTCTTTCGTCCCACGGGCACTCCGGCATGCTCTCGGAGAGTTCTATACGCCGGATTGGCTCGCTGCCCACGCCCTGGACGTGGTACATTGGGACCCATCGGAGGGATTGATTGACCCCGCCTGCGGAAGCGGAACCTTCCTTTTAGAGGCCCTTAGAAGGAGACTGAGCCAGCCCGGCGTCTCGGTGAAAACGGCGGACGAGTTGTTGCGGGGCCTCTATGGGTTGGACCTGAATCCCCTTGCGGTCCTGGCCGCCAGGGCTTCCTTGATCGTGTTCTTGTCCCCCTACCTAGTCCCTGCCCGCCCCATCCGCCTGCCCATTTTCCTCTCAGACGCCATCAACCCGGTGAGGGCGAGCGGCCCTGTGTACCGCCACCGCCTGCAGACCGAGTTAGGAATCAAGGAGTTCTTGGCCCCCTGCAAACTGGTCCAGCATCCGCAGTTTGTTGAGGCCTTTCAGCGGACACGCGAACTTATCGAGGTGGACTGTGATGCCGCCTCGGTCACTCGCATCCTCATCGAGGAGTTCAACCTTGGCTCTTTCGATGCGAACGAGCGGGCAATGCTTGGCTCGTTCCTTGACATATTAGCTGAACTGCATCACCGCCAGTGGGACGGAATCTGGTGCTCGATCCTGGCAGAGCGATTTGCGGCTGGCGCTATCCCTCCCTCGAAATTCGTCTGTGGGAACCCGCCCTGGGTGAAGTGGAGCCACCTCCCTCCTGACTATGCAGACTTCATCAAGGACCGATGCCTCGAACTCGGCGTCTTCAGTCAAGACCGCTGGGTGGGAGGGATCGAATCCGACATTTCTACGGTCATCACGTATGAGGCGGTCGAAAAGTGGCTTCAACCCAAGGGAAAACTTGCCTTCTTCATCACCGGGACGGTCTTCGCTAACGAGTCTTCTCAAGGATTCCGCCGGTTCAAAATGGACAAGGCCGGGATTCGGATGGGTCACGTTTCGGTGGAAGATTTCAGTGCGGTTGCTCCCTTTGAAGGGGTAAGCAACCATGCTACCCTGCTGATCCTTGAACGCGATGCGCCCCTTTCGTACCCGGTGCGGTACCGGATCTGGGAACCCCCGGCCGAGGGCCGCAACGTTATCCGGACTTTTCCAAGCTCCACTGCGTTCCGCTCTGAGGCGAAGCCCACCGACCTCTTGGCTGCTCCCGTTCCCGGCACGGATGCCGGGCCTTGGTTGAAGGGAACCTCATCCCAGCACGCCCTCTGGGAGAAACTGTTCGCAGCCGGGAAGCCAGCGTACAAGGCACGCAAGGGCATCACCACCGATTTGAACGGCCTCTTTTTTGTCCGAGTCCTTGAGGTCGATCAAGACCTCTGTCGGATTCAAAACGATCCCTCTTTGGGGAGGAAGCCCTTGCCAAAAGCGACCCGCTGGGTGGACAAGAAGCATGTGTTTCCACTCCTCCGGGGCCGGGGCATTCGCCCTTTCCACGCCACGCCCGACCCCCGCTATTATCTCCTGCTACCCCAGCGGGGAATGCACGGAGACCCGGACCTTCCCTCCCATTCCAAGCGTACCTATGATTTTCTGACACGTTTCGAGTCCTTTTTGAGAGAGCGCTCCAGTTACCAGCGTTTTCAGAAGGGACACCCCTATTGGTCCGTTTGGAGTACTGGGCCATATACGTTTGACCCCTACAAGGTTCTGTGGCAGGAGATGCCGGGGGGCCAATTCGGCGCCGCCTACGTCGGGCAGCCCTATGACCCCATGCTCGGGTCCAAGCCGATCATCCCCGACCATAAGATATACTTTGTCCCTCTCCAAAGCGAGAATGAGGCGGCATACCTTACCGGGGTCTTGAACGCGCCCCTCGTGGCGGAGGCCATTTCAGCCTACGCAGCGCAGCTGAGCCTCGGCGTGAGTGTCGTGGAGTACCTTGCCCTTCCCCGCTTCGATCCGAAGAACAAGACCCACTCGCGTCTTGCCGAACTTGCACAGCGGGCCACGAAACGAGGGTCTGCCACGGACGAGGAACGCCAACAACTCGACGAGGTGGCCAGGAGGCTCTTCTCGATCTGACCTCGCTGCCTACGCCAAACTCGCGGAGAAAGAGAACAAGCCCATGCGGCAAGCGGTGCAGCAGCGACTGTCGCACTGGTTGGCGGATGCCGCCCTCGCCCCCGTGCGCGACGCCAAGGAACGGGCTGCCCTGCCGGAACAGGAACGCAAGGCGTGGCAGCAACTCTGGGCGGACGTCGCCGCCCTGCGGAAGAAATGCCAGTGACCCACCCCAGGCCGCGGGACGATGCGACACAAGCCCCAAGCGCCAGCGACGGGACGTCTCCGCGCTGGCGCTTGGGGCTTCTGTCCCTTGGTCCCCGCGCTGGCGCGTCGGGCTGGTGTCAGACTGTCACGCGTCGAGGAATGATCCGGACGCTACTTCTCGCCGATGCAGAACAGGTGTTTTGCCCCGCGCAAGAACAGCCGGCCGTCCGCGATGGCCGGCGAGGCAACGATGTCCTCGCCCAGTTCATTCTTCGCCAGTACCTCGAATTCCCGGGCCGCCTTTACGACCGTGACGACCCCGCCCTCGCCGGTGAAGTAGACCTTGCCGTCGCCGGCCACCAACGATGCTCGGTGGTTGCCGCCCATGCGCTCGCGCCACACACGCTTGCCTGTCTCGACGTCGAGGCAGTTGCCCCAGCCGTTGTCCTCGACGAAATAGAAGTGCCGCCCGACACATACCGGCGACGGCACGTACGCCGTGCCGCTCTTCGCCTTCCATATGATGTTGCTCTTCGTCAGGTCGCCGGTCCGGCCGTCCAGACGGATCGCGACCGCCTGGAAGGGATCGCCCGAGATGGCAAGGAGGCGGTCGCCACTCGTCACCGGGCTGATGATGCACTGCATGTTCATCCCACCGACCGTCCACAGCTCGGCACCGGTCTCGGGGTCGTAGCCCTTGATCGCGTAGCTGCCGACGGCGATCAGCTGCGTCCTGCCCTTGACGTGGACAGCGAACGGGCTCGTCCAATTGATGCCGACGTCGCGGGGCGTCTTCCAGCGGTTGGCGCCGGTCGCGGCCTCGACGGCCAGCAAGTACGATCCGCCCCAGTGATCGACCTGGACGATCAGCTTTTCGCCCAGCAACAGCGGCGAGGAAGACATGCCCCAGCGATTGCGGAACGCTCCGTACTCCTGCGCCAGCGAGCGAACCCACACCGGCCGGCCGTCGAGGTCGACACAGACCAGTTCGCTCGTGCCAAACAGGGCGAACACGCGCTTGCCGTCAGTTGTTGGGGTCGGCACCGCCATTCCGCCGGGGGCGAACAGCCCCTCGGGAAGCGCCGAGCCGAAGAACCGCGTGTGCCAGAGCAGACGCCCATCGACGACGCGATAGCAGAGCAGGTGCAGCCGATCGTTATGCCGGCCGTCCGAGTTGGTCAGATAGAGGCGGTCGCCCCAGACGACCGGGGCACTGACACCTGCCCCTTGCAGCGGAACCTTCCAGCGGACGTTCTCCGTGGTGCTCCAGCGGACGGGCAGGTTCTTCTCGGTGCTGGTGCCATCGCCCGCCGGCCCGCGCCACCCCGGCCAGTTGTCGGCCCGCACCTCAGCGGACAGCAGACAGCAGAGAGAGAGAAGAAACGCGTATCGAGTGCTCATATCTTCCCCTTTCGTTTAGCCGCGACGCGCCAGCGGAGCGCTCCGCTGGCGCGTCGCGGCTAAACGAAGCAGCCATTGCTGGACAACCCCTTACTTCCCCTCCGGCAGTGCCGTTGCGAACACCAGCCCTTTGCCTGACGTATCCGTGATGCGCAGCACGAATTCCCAGTTCGGTTCTTTGTTCGTCGGCGTCACCGGCGCCTGGCAGACCTTGACCAGCACCGTGTTGATCCCGGCACGAAGACGGGCGCGGAAGCGGTGCCGGTCGAGCCGCACGCCATTGCGGTACTCCTCGAAGCCGAAAACCCGCTCACCGTTGACCCAGACCGTGAAGTTGTCGTCGGCAGCGCCCCGGAACTCGACCTCGCGCGGCGCCTCGGCCCGGAAGGACGTGAAGGCGTAGGCGACCGCGTCCTCGGCTGCGCCGAGCGCCTGGTGCAGGTCGACGAAGTTCGGGAACCGGATGGCCGGTGTGTTGACGACGCGGTTGTGCTTCCACTGCAGTTTCTTGCCGTCCTTGCCGTCAAACGTCTCCTTCAGGTCGACCTTCTTTTCAGGGGGATAAACGGTTGCGAAGCCCTTCATGCCGTGGGCGTCGAACGGCCCGACGACGTACCAGTCGCCCAGGAAGCCCATGTGCTCGGCGACGCTGACCTCGACGCCCAGCGTCTTCAGCCGTGCCGCGATCTGCCGTCCCTGGTCAACATCACGCGTCGCGGCGAAGGCTTGGCGGTAGGCGGCGATGGCTCGCCCGCGCGGCATCGTCTTGTCGCGGTCGAGCCGGGCGAGCCGCTGCTCGATCGCGTCGTAACGAAACTCGGGGTCGTCAAGCCAGCCAGCCAGCAGCCGCTCACTCGTGCCGGGCCGCAGCCGCTCGACCACGTCGAGGGCGAGCCGGCGAGCGCGGCCGCGACGCTTCGGATCCTTCGCAAAGGCGAGCAGGGCGTCGGCGTCGAGGCCCTTGCCGCCGGCGTTCAGCTCGCGGTCGACAATGCGGTCGAAGGCGGTGCGCAGCCAGTTGGCAGCAACGGTGTCGGGCGTGTCCAGGGCATCGAGCACACGGGGCAGGACGGCGGGCCCGCGAGCGACCAGCTTCTCCCACGCCGCTCGCGCCGCCGGAGAGCCCGCCCCCTCCTTCGACACGGACCGGACGTCCCGAAGGAGTTGGTCTACCTCATCCGCCCGGGTCAGAGTGCCAAGCCAGAGCGCGATCAACAGGCAGAGGGGATATTCACGACGGAGCATGGGAGTCCTCATGCGGAGGGATGGTGTGGGGCGGCGTGTGGGTCGCCCCGGCTGGTGCTGATAACATTACGATGAAGGCACGCGGATTCAAAGGCCCCGCTCGACGCATGAGGACCGCTCGTATGGAAACGGATTCCCTCCGACACCATCTGGAAGCCCACTTCCCCCAACACCTCGCCCTGCTCGAAGACTGGGTCGGCGTCAATACGCACACGGAAAACGCCGCCGGGGTGAATGAACTCGGGCGCCGCACCGCCGAGGCGTTCGCCCGCCTGGGCTTCGAGGCCCAGACGGTGCCCTCGGCGCATCCCTGGGCCGGCCGGCACCTGTTCCTCACTCGCCGCGGCGCGACCGACCGCACTGTCGTGATGGTTTCGCACCTGGACACTGTTTTCTCGCGCGACGAGGAGCAGAAATTCGACTTCCGCTTTCGACGAGAGGGCGACAAGCTCTACGGCCCCGGCGTTGCCGACATTAAGGGCGGGACGGTCATGGCCCTGATGATGCTCGACGCCCTGCGGGCGGCCTGCCCGGCGGAGTTTGACGACGTGACGTGGCACGTCGGCCTCAACGCCCTGGAGGAGAAGCTCGACGACGAGTTCAACCGCCTGCTGCGCGAACGATTGACCGGGCCCGCCCTGGCGGTGCTGGTGTTCGAGGCCGGGGCCGACTGGGAGGGCCGCTGGCCGCTGGTTGTGGCCCGCAAGGGGCGGGCGGAGTTCCGCATCGAGGTCGAGGGCCGTGGGGCGCACGCCGGGGCCGACTACTGGAAAGGGAGAAATGCGATCGTCGATGCCTGCCGCCTCCCGCCACGGCTGGAGGCGCTCTCCGACCGGACGAAGGAGCTGACGGTCAACGTCGGCCGCATGGTCGGCGGCACCGAGGTCAACTGCGTCCCGCAGGAGGCTGTCCTCCTTGGCGAGATCCGAGCGTTCCGCGAGGAGTACGTGCGCGAGGGCTGGGGCGGAGTTCGGCACGTCGTCGACGACTTCAACCGCGACCTGAGCGGAGTCGGGGCGAGGGCGGCCGTGACGCTCACCGAGATGCTGCCGGCGTGGCCGCGCAACGAGGCGACGGAAGGACTGTTCGCGGTCTGGGAGGCGGCGGGGGCAACCACGGGCCTGGCGCCGGTGGTGCGGCAGGAGCGCGGCGGACTCAGCGACGGCAACCTGTTCTGGCACGACCAGCCGACGCTGGACGGCCTCGGCCCGACGGGAGCCAATACGCACCAGTCGAAGCGCAGCGAGGACGGCACGGGAGAGCCGGAGTTCGTGCGGGTCTCATCATTCGTGCCGAAAGCCCTGCTGAACTGCGTCGCGGTCCTGTTGCTGCTCCGCAACCCCGCATTCCGGCCGTGATTGCTTTCGCGTAGAATTGCGCCGAGGCGCCAGCGAAGAACCTTAGCCCGACGCGCAAGCGAGGTTGACGGTGTTCCTCGCTTGCGCGTCGGGCTAAGCAGTAAGAAAGGGGTTCATGGACATCCGTGACTACCGTGCCCTGACGAACCAGCTGGCCGAAGACCTCGGTTGGCTGGAGGAACACAGCCGCCGGCGCGGCCTCAACGACGCCGTCCTGCAGGTGTCGGCGCCGGAGCATGCAATCCAGGCCAGCGAGCTGCGCCTGGCGGCGGCCCTGGTGCGCAACGTCCTCGGCCCGCACCCCGAGCAGGCGCCGACGCCCCTGCATATCGCCGTCGTCGGCGGCGCCGGCACCGGCAAGAGCACCGTCGCCAACCTGCTCTCCGGCGCCCCCGCCGCCGAGACCAACCCGCAGGCCGGCTTCACGCGCCATCCGATCGTCTACACCAGCAGCAACGACCGGCTCACCTGGACGGGGCACCTCGGCTTCCTCGGCCCGCTGCGGCGCGTCCCCCCGGAAACTCCCGCCAGCCTCGACGAGGATGTCTACCAGGTCCGCCGCGTCCCGCCCGACCCGACCTCCTACGATCTGCTCAAGGACTTTGTCGTCTGGGACTCCCCTGACATGACGACGTGGGCCGCCCAGGGCCTCACCGGGCCGGCCGGCACCATCCAGGCGCCCGGCTACCTGACGCGCCTGCTCGAGGTGGCGGCCCTTGCCGACGTGATCGTCTACGTCGCCTCCGACGAACGCTACAACGATGAGGTGCCGACGCAGTTCCTCCGCGTCCTGTTGCAGGCGAACAAGCCGGTCATCTGCGTGCTGGCCAAAATGCGCGAGGCCGACGCTCCCGCGCTGATTCAGCATTTCAAGGTGGAGGTGGTGAAGGGCCTACCGCCCGGCGTGGTGGACGTCCTGGCGATCCCGCACCTGACGCCTGAGCAGCTGGCCGACCCGGCGCGGCAGGCCAACCGCTATCGCATCCCGCTCCTGAACCAACTCGCCGTCGCCGGCCACTCGCCGGCCGCGGCCCGCAAGCGGAACGTCATCGGAGCGCTGCGGTTTTTGTTTAACGCCCAGGAGCGGTTGCTGGCGGTTGCCCGGCACGATGTCGAGGCATTGGCAGCGTGGCGGACGATGGTGCAGACCGGCCAAGTCGAGTTCGACCAGCGCTACCGCCGCGAATACCTGACCAGTGAAAAATACCGCGGCTTCGACGACGCCCTGATTCGCCTGTTGCAGCTGCTGGAGCTGCCCGGCCTGGGCAAGATCCTCAGCGGGACCCTGTGGGTGCTGCGGACGCCGTACCGCCTGCTCAAGGGGCTGATCGGCAAGGCGATGCGCCGGCCCGAGGCGCCGAGCCTGCCCGAGTTGCCCATCCTCGAGGACGCCCTCGGCGGCTGGCTTGACGGGCTGAGAAAGGAGGCAGCGCGGCGGTCGAGGACGCACCCGCTGTGGACGCACATCGCCCAGGGCTTTTCCAGCGGGGGACTCGGCGAACTGGCGAAGGAGCGTTTCCAGCAGGGTTTCCGCGGCTTCCAGATGGCACTGGCCGACGAAACCGACCGCACCGCCCGGGCGATCTACGAGCAACTGGAGAAGAACCCGGCGATGCTGAACACGCTCCGCGGCGGGAAGTTCGCCCTCGACGCTGCCGCCATCGCCGGAACGATCGTCTCCGGCGGCATCGGCCTACACGACCTGATCCTCGTGCCACTGGTGGCATCGCTCACGCACCAGCTCGTCGAGTTGCTGGGGAAGGGGTACGTCGACAGCCAGCGCGAGCAGACAAGGCAGAAGCAACAATCGCTGATGGGGCATTATATCTCGGCGCCGCTGGCCGGGTGGTTGGGGCAGTGGCCGGCGACGGGTGGGTCGGCGTTCGAGCGCCTGCAGCTGGCGCTGCGGCGCATTCCGCAGGCGCTGGAGCAGATCCGCAAGGCCGTCGAGACCAAAGGGCCGTGACCGGGGGCCCGCCGCTTGCGGCTTAGCAGCCGGTGCCAAGCCGCAAGCGGCGGATTCCGGTTTCTTCGACGTCCCGGAGGGGTGACATGAGCGCGAGCGAGACGACCGAAACCCGGAACGAGCAGTCGTTGCCCAAGGAGGAGGCGGTCTTGCGCACGTTGGCGCCAGCCCTGCGCCAGCTGGAGAAAAACCTACGCGCCTGGCTCGACGGACCCCACCGCTTCCCGCTGACCGTCATCACCCGTGCCGCCCTCGAGGGGATCGTCACCGACCTGCGCCGCAAGGCCGACGACCTCGACGTCGACCGTCCGTTGCTGGTCCTTGTCCTGATGGGCGGCACCGGCGTCGGCAAGTCGACGCTGCTCAACGCCCTTGCGATGGACCAGGCCATCGCCCAGGCCTCGGTACAGCGGCCGACCACGCGCGACCCAGTCGTCTACTACCACGAGTCGGTGCGGCCCGATCGTCTCGACCCCGTCCTGCGCCACTGCCGCGGTCGCCGACGTCGTGCTGTATATCGGCTCGCAGGAGAAATATCACGACAAGCTCGGCTGGGAGATTTTCCTGCAGCAGCGCAAGCGGAGGGCGTTCGCCTTCGTGTTGAACAAATGGGATCGCTGTTTGCACGCTTTTGCCAGCGGCCTCCGGCCCGACGAGGACATGCTCCGCGACCTGAAGGGAGAGGGTTTCGACAGCCCGCTGCTGTTCCGCACCTGTGCCCAGCGCTGGGTCGACTACCAGACGTCGCAGGACGGCCAGGCGCGCGGGGAGAACGGCAGACCGGCGGGCCTGCCGGAGGGCGAGCAGTTCCGCGAACTGGTCCACTGGCTGGAGATGGGCCTGACGCGGCTGGAGATCGAGGCAATCAAAGCACGCGGTGTCAGCCAATTGCTGCAGGCGGTCGAGACGTCGCTTGCCCAGGCGTCGCCGCCGGACCTGAGCGAGCCGGCGGCGCGGACGCAGGAGGCCTGGCAGGACATCCTCAAGGAAGAGGCCCAGAGCATCGCCGAGATCCTCGTCAACACGCTCGAGCCGTACCAGCGCGAGATCGAGCATCATTTCGCCCTGGAGGGCCAGCGACGTTTCCGCGGCATCATGGCCGGCTACCTGCAGCTGTTCATGCGCTTTCGCTACATGGGCTCGTCGCTGCGCGACCGCCTGCCGATGGTCGGCAAGTCGCGCGAGCCCAGCGCGGCGCCGGCGACGTGGAACCTGGCGACGTTCACACGGGCCTGTTCCGACGCGGCGGCCAGCCGCTCGCTCGACGCTCGCAACAAGGCGCTGGCCAACCGCCTGCTCGTTGCGGCGGACGGCCAGAAGTATCCGCTCAACGTGCTGACCGAGCCGGTCGAGTCCGCGAGCCGGCTCGACTGGCGGAACCGCTACGCCCAGACCGTCGTCGAGGCCCTCAGCCAGGTCGAGCAACACTGGGTCGAGCCCAAGGGGAGTCGGCGCGTCGTTCAGACGGTCCTGGTCCTCCTGGCGAACTCGGTCCCGCTCCTCGCCTTCATTGGCGCCTTGGTGCTCCTGCTGTGGCGGATTTCAATGGTCGATGACTTCCACCCTGCTCTCTCCGACTTGCTGATGCCCGGCTTCGTCCTGCTGGTAGTGCTGGTGATCTTCCAGGTGCTGATCGCGGTGCTGCTGCCGATGCGCTGGCCGGCGATTCGCGTCGAATTCCAGGAGAGCCTGGCGGAGCATCTGGAGCGTGAACTGCAAGGCACTTTCGCGAGCCTCCCGCGGGCCGTTGCCGAGGCCCTGGCCGACGAGCGCAAGAAGGTCGAGGCGCTGCAACGCGAGGTCGGCGAGGTGTCCACTTGGTTGCAACAGCGCGAGGAGGCCGCCCGCCACGCCATCGCCGGATTGTACGGACATTGACGGAGAGAAGTCATGGCCGACGGCAAGTGGATCGAAGGGCTGGGGCCAAAGGCGCACACGGCCGAGGCAGCGCGGCGCGTGCTGGAAGTGCGCCTGCATGTCGTCCGCATTTGCTTGCCCCTCGCCGTCCACGAGGCCGACCGCGATGTCGAGCACGTCCATCGCCTCCGCGTCGCCACGCGACGGGCCGGGGCGGCGCTGAAGATCTTTCGGCCGTGCCTGCCTGAAAAAGCCTTCCGCCGAGTCCGGAAGCAACTCCGCGCCATGCGGCGGGCCGCGGGCGAGGCGCGCGACTGGGACGTCTTCGTCGCCGACCTCCTTCAGCGCCGCAAGCAGTGCGGCGTCAAGGAGCAGCCCGGCCTCGACTTCCTGATCGGTCACGGCAGCGAACAGCGCGACGCCGCCCAGGTCCACCTCGTCGAGGCCGGCGAGGAGTACGGACCGGGGCTCGCCGAACGGATCGATGAGACCGTCAAGGGCGTCCGCGAGCCGCAGCACGACAAGACCGCGAAGATGCTGGACGACCTCGGCCGCGTCCTGCTCGGCGACCTGGTGCGCGAGTTCGACTGGGCGGCCAGTCAGAACCTCGACGACTACGAGCACCTCCACCGGGTGCGCATCCTCGGCAAGCAGCTGCGCTACGCGATGGAGGTCTTCGCCGACTGCTTCTCTGACGTCTTTCGCGAGGAGCTTTATCCGCGTGTCGAAGAGATGCAGGAGGTCCTCGGCAACGCCAACGACAGCCACGTCGCCAGCCAGCGCCTCGGGACACTGCGCGAGCGGCTGCGGCTGAAGTGGCCGGAGGACTGGAAGCGCTACCAGCCCGGGCTCGACGCCCTGCTGCGCTTTCACCGCCGGCGCCTGCCGCGCGAGCGCGAGCGCTTCCTGAACTGGTGGCGGCGGTGGCAGACGTCCGACAGCCAGCGCCTGCACGAACTACTGCGCGACGAGCCAGTGACCATCCCGCAGGCGACGACGGCACCGCCCGGGGGCGGATGAACGCGTTACTGCGGCGGGACGACCGGGACAGGCGGCTCGGCCGGGAGCGCCGGCACCGGGACAGGAACCGAAACCGGGGGCAGGACGATCGCGGCGGGCGGCGGGGCAGTCGGGGGAACCCCGACGCCCCCGAAGGAAGGCGCGTTCGGCGGCGGCATGCGCGGCGGGCAGGCGAAGTCGAGCACGTCGGCCAGCGGCGCCGTGCTGCACCCCGCCGCCAGCACCAACAGCAGACCTGCCAGGCCCCTCATCTCTTCCCGTCCTCCGCTTTAGCCCGACGCGCCAGCGAGGCAACCAGCGAGCCTCGCTGGCGCGTCGGGCTAGAGCGGTTTGAATTTGCTCGTAGCACAGGCGTCTCGCCTGTGCGCTGTCGCGGTTCGGCACAGGCGAGACGCCTGTGCTACGGCCGACTGCAAAACGCTCTAAGCAGCGGTGTGGCAGAGCATCTCCGCCCGGGGGGGCCAAGGGCACTTTCCGCGTCAGCCGATGCGCTGTCCGAGGGCATCCATCAGCGCTTCGAGGACCAGCACGAGCTGAACGCGCCGGTCAATGTGGAAGTCGGCCTCGAGACAACGCTCCATCAGGGCGAGGATGCGATCGGCGTCGAGCCGCTCGGCCAGCGCCCGGACTGCCTGTTGCTGGAGCGGATCGATAAGGCGCGGCGCAGCGCCGAGGCTGAGGCGTAAGGCGTCCTGCAAGAACGACAACAACAACCCCAGGCACAGGGACGCTCGCCGCCTCTGGGCGGCCGACTCCTTGCCGGCCTCTTCCACGAAGCGCGTCCACTGCCGGCTCAGTTCGACGCTGTCGACGTGGGCAGCCGTCAACCCTTCCAGGAGCGCACTGCGGAACTCCCACAAGGCCGGCTCGCTGAGCGCGCGGGCCACGCCGGGGCTCCCCTCGCTCAGCGGCAGCAGCAGCTCAATGAGGGCGTTGTCCTCGACCCCGCCGGCGCGGAGCAGGTCGGCGACGTCGGCAGAGGGAAGCGGAGCGAAGTTGACCACCTGGCAGCGCGAGACGATGGTCGGCAGCTGGCGGTCGGGGCTGCTGCCGATCAGGATCAGTACGGAGCGAGGCGGCGGCTCTTCCAGCGTCTTGAGGAAACAATTGGCTGATTCCTCATTGAGGTCGTCGGCATCGTCGAGGACAACGACCTTGCCGCGGCCGCGCGCCGATTTCAGAGAAAAGCGCTGGCACAGGTCGCGCATGACGTCGATGGGGAACTCGAGGGCGTCCTCGGGCCGGCCGACGCAGAAGAAGTCAGGATGCGTGCCGGCCTCGACCTGGACGCAGGAGGGGCAAACGTCGCACGCCTCCAACCGGCTCTCGGCCACCTCGCACAGGAGCGTCTTGGCGAGTTCGGTGGCGAAGAGCTTCTTGCCGACGCCTTGCGGGCCGGTGAAAAGATAAGCGTGGGCGAGCCGCCCGCGCCGGATGACGCGCTGGAAGGCGCGAACGAGGGCCTCATGCCCACGGACCCGTTGCCAGGACACGCGTTACCTCCTCGCGAATGAGGGTCTGCACAGCCTCCGTGGTCGCGCTGGCGTCGAGGACCTTGATGCGGTCGGGCCGGCGGTGGGCCTCGGCAAGGAAGCCCTCGCGCACGCGCTGGTGATAGGCCTCATCGCGGCTCTCGAGGCGGTCGGCAGGGCGGTCGCGGCGAGCGCGGGCCTGCTCCAGCGGCAGGTCGAGCACAAGGGTCAGGTCCGGCTCCAGCTCGCCGGTTGCGAGACGGCCAACCTCCCGAAGCTGCTGCAGGTCGAGGCCGCCGGCATGGCCCTGGTAGACGATCGTCGACAGCTCGAAGCGATCGCAGACAATGGTCTGGCCCTCGGCAAGGGCAGGGCGGATCACGTCGGCCACCAGCTGAGCGCGGCTGGCCATGAAGAGCAGGGCCTCGGCGGGCAGGCAGACCGGGTGCTGGTGTTGCAGCACGATCGCACGCAGCTGCTCGCCCAGGGCAGTGCTCCCCGGCTCATAACACAGGGTTACCGTGCGGCCCTGGGCGCGCAGCCAGTCCGCCAGCAGCCGGCACTGCGTTGACTTGCCGCTGCCGTCGAGGCCGTCCAGGCACAGGAAGAGGCCCCTCTTGAACGTCATGAAGGTGTGTCATAGGGAGTTCAGAGGCCCCACGCAAGACCACGCCGGGAACGGCCACCGAAACCGTCGCGGCAAGTGAGGAGTTCCTCTCGAAAAAAATCGCGCGCGCCGCTTGCATTGCCTCGGAACGTGTTCTAAGTTTTCAGTGTCAGGGGGATGAGGCAAACAAAAAAGCTTCGATCTCTGACACCGAAGACGACCTCTTTTCGTCGTCCTCGATAAAGGCAAACCCGTCGTGAGGCGGGGACGCAAAGCTATGGGCTCTTATCCGTCCGAGGGGGGACGGTTTAAGGCTGCCAGGCTACCGAAGGGATGGACGGGACCCGTAAGTAAGTCTGGTCTTCCGGGGCCTCCGCAAGGAGGCCCCGGATTGTTTTTTGCGCCCTCTTTTCTCTTTCACCGCATCAATCCCAACAGCATCTCGACTTCTTCCGCGCTGCCGACGATCAGCGGCGTGCGCTGGTGCAGGCCCTCCGGAACGATGTCGAGGATGCGCCGAGTGCCGTCGGTCGCCTTGCCCTGCGCTTGCTCGGCGAGGAACGCGATCGGGTTGGCCTCGTACATCAGCCGCAACTTGCCGCCGGGGTGTTGCCGCGTCGGCGGGTAAAGGAAGATGCCGCCCTTGAGCAGGGTGCGGTGAAAGTCGGCGACTAGCGAGCCGATGTAGCGCGAGGAGTAGACCCGTCCCGTGCCGCCGGAACGCAGCCGGGCGAGAAAGTCGCGGTACCCTTCGGGAAAGCTGTCGGCGTTGGCCTCGTTGACCGAGTAGATGCTGCCCGAGGGCGGCATCGTGATGTCGGGGTGGCTGATCAGGAACGCACCGATGGAGGGGTCGAGCGTGAAGCCGTGGACGCCGTGGCCGGCCGTGTAGACGAGCATCGTCGACGAACCGTAGACGGTGTAGCCGGCCGCGACCTGCTTGTGGCCTGGCTGCAGCACGTCCTTGAGCGGGTCGCGCGTACCACCGTCGTCGGGGTCGCGGCGCAGGATCGAGAAGATCGTCCCAACCGAGACGTTGACATCAATGTTGCTGGAGCCGTCGAGTGGATCGAAGACGACGACGTAGCGGCCGTGGCTGCGGTCGCGCTCGACGACGATCGGTTCGGCGTCCTCCTCGGAGGCCATGACGGCGACGTTGCCGCGCTTGCCGAGACAGTACAGGAGTGCCTGGTTGGCGTAGACATCGAGCTTCTGAACGGTTTCGCCCTGGATGTTGGTTTGCCCGGCGGTGCCAAGAATGTCGCTGAGGCCGGCGCGGCGGACGCGGCTCTCGACCATCTTGGCGGCCAGGGTGATGCCCGACAGCAGCCAGGAGAATTCGCCGCTGGCATGCGGGTAGTGGCGGCGCTGTTCTTCGAGGATGTGCTGCTGGACGGTCAGGAGTGGCGTCGTTGACATGCGACCCTCCGACGTGGTGTTATTGCTCGCGACTCCTCCTCCACCGTCCCTGGGCGCGAATCACTTCCTTCGCGCGGGCTTCCTGGTTCTGCCAGTTCATTTTGTCCTTGAGGTGGCGCTGAATCAATTCGAGCAGGTCGGCGCGCTTCTGGAAGTAATCGAGTGCCGCCAGCCGCTGCTTCTCCGCCTGTTCGGAGCGGAGCGGCCCCATCCGGTCAAGGTGATCGGCAGCGTCCCGAAACTGCTCAATCAGGTCGGGCAACTCGTCGAGGGCCTCCCGCAGCAGTTGCGGGTCGCGGCGGTTGGGGTGTATGCCGAGCAGTTCCTCGAGGTGCGATTCGTTGAGCGCGTGCTGAGACTTCTCCAGTTTCTCCAGCCGCTGCTTGAGGTCAGCAAACGTCTCCTGGTCGGCCTTCTCGATTGCAGGTTTCCAGCCCGGATCACGATCGCTCCTCTCCTTTAAGAGGAACACGCCCGCTGGCGCCAGGACGAGCAGACTAGCCAGCGCCAGCACGCGGACGGGCCTGCTCCCGAAGCGGTGCAGGTGCAGCAGGACGGCGGCAACCGCGCCGGCGACCGCGCCGCCGAGATGGCCCGCGCCGCTGACGCCCGGCAGCAAGCTGATGACGGTGATGAGCAATCCCGTCAGGGCTAGATGAATGGAC
>JACOUH010000131.1 GCA_016177925.1 Planctomycetota bacterium
AGGGGCGCCGTCTCATTCATGGTCGATCCTTACTGCACCCTTAGCCCGACGCGCCAGCGAGGATTGCCGTGTTCCTCGCTGGCGCGTCGGGCTAAGGGGCCTCTTCCGTTCACGTCAGTCGACCTTGGGGTCGTAGGTCTGCTCTCCCTCCTCGACCGTGAACTCCAGGGGGGTATTGTCCGGAGTCTGATACTTCGGGTCGATGGGCACGTACTTGCCCTTGCTCTTCGTCGGGTCCAGCTTCTCCTTCACGTCCTCGGGAATTCCGGCATCCTTGGGGTTGAACGCGTCCTTCGGAGGACCGCCGCCGCGACCGCCCCCGCCCCCACCCCGGCCCCCGGTCGGGGTGATCAGCGGCTTCACGATGACTTTCATCTTTCCTGCGGTCAGGTTTCCCGCCGTGTAGGTACCGTCGTCGGGGTTGATATCGAACGTGCCGCCGCGCCCACCGCTCTCGACGGGGATGAACGCAATGGACCCCCCGGGCAAAAACTTGTAAGTGCCGTCCTTGTCCTTGTAATAGACCGTCCCTTTCACGGTTCCTTTCGGCTTGCCGCAGCCCACGCCCATCAGGAGCGGAAGCAGGGCGAGAAGGACCGCGGCCGCCCGCCTCTTCGCCCAACAGGTTGCCATCATGGTTGGTTGGTCCTCCGGTGCCGGGTTTGTCGGACAGGAATCTTCTTGTGGGCAGGTCTGGGAAAACAGCCGCGAGCCTCTGGTAAGCGCGGGGCGTTGCGCTGGCCAGAGGCTCGCCGGGGCACCCGCGCGAGCGGGTCGCGGAACTTGTTTCTGCACGGGCCCTTACCAGTCCGAGCCGAGGAGGTCGTTGCCGTTTGGCGTCAGGGCGGCCCACCAGGTGGTGGGGCTGACTCTCGCGTCGAGCAGGCGGGCGCTGCCGTCGCCCATGGCGATGATGATGCCAGTGGGGTGCCCGGTGTTTGCCAGGTTGCCGTTGGCGCACAACGCCCCGGTGGTGCCATTGGCGCAGGTGAACGGGTTGATCTGGAACATGGCGGCCGGTCCCGTCGGCTGCCCTCCCTCCGAGGAGGCAACGGCCGGGCCCCAGTCGGGCCAGTAGTTGAAGCCGCCGTCCGGCGACCAGTTCGCGGCGCCATAGGATTGGGCCCGTTTCTCGGTGTACATGATGGTCTGACTGGCCCCGTCCGCCATCGAGCTCGGATGCTTGCTGAGCCCCAGGCCCCAGCCGCCGTAGGCGATGTAGAAGAGCTGGCCATTGTAAGCGTAGCTGGTGGTCGACGCCGCCCAGCCGCTCTCCCCCCCTGCCCCGGTCGGGTCCGCCGGGCACAGGTAGACCTTGACCTTGACGTCCCGGGCATTCCACTGCGAGTAGGTGGGGTTCCCCCAGTTCCGCCCGTCGGGGTCGGGGTTGTTGGGGTCGTAGCTCCTCTTGTATGCAGGGTTCTCCTCGACGAACGGCAGGATATGAAAGAGCAGGCCGCCGCTGCCCTGGAACTTCCCGCCCCGCGCGATGGGATAGTTGCCCAGGCCAGGCGGCAGACTGTTCTCGTGCGAGTCGGCACAGTCGATCGTCGCCAGCGCTACCTGGCGCAGATTACTCGAGCATTGCGTTCTAACGGCGGCCTCGCGGACCTTCTGGACGGCGGGCAGCAGCAGCCCGATCAGGATGGCGATGATGGCAATCACCACCAGCAGTTCGACCAGCGTGAAGCCACGCCAGCGTCGAAAGACTCGTAAGATAGGCATGAAGACACCTCTTGGAAAAAAACAACAAGAGAATGGCGAACGATCTCGGAAACGAGAACGGGGCCGAGCGTCAGCGGTTCGTGCTGAGCCACGGCAGGGCGAAGATCGCGAGTCTGGCTCCCGCAGCCGTCAACAGTCCCGGTCGGCCTTGACACCCCGACAGACCCCGGCTGAACTCCGGACGTTCTCCGCGAGGCGGCCGCCAGTTTGAACTCCAGATTTGCTTTTGGGTCTCGAGGGGGACTTTCTCCCTCTCGGCTTCTTTCCAGGGCGAACAAGGATCGACCAAGAACCCGAGGATCAGCAGTCGTCTTCACTTCTTCTCAGATGTCTTAATCATTCAGGGAGAGCATCGTCAAGGAAAAAATCGTGCGCATCGGGATTTTTCTGAGAGATTTGGTTGCCGTTCGCGATTCTGGCCGTTGTTCTCCGCAACCCTTGACGTGTCTTCGCGGCTGCCTACGCTGATTCATCGCGGGCAGGGGTGGCCGGCGCGCTTGTTTTTCGCAACCCAACGGGACGGGGCCGCGTAGGGAAGAGGACGGCCCCGACCCGGCCGCGCAATTGCCCTCAGAAGTCCTCTATGAAGCCCTGGCGTCTGATTGGCTGGTGTCTGCCCGTGGCGGTTGCGGCTGGCCTTCTGGTCTGGCTGTGCCGTCCCCAGCCTTCCACGCCGCCTCCCGCGGAAGATACGCCGCTCGGCCCGCCCTGGTTCGCCGACGTTACCGACGCCTGGGGCCTCTCGTTCGTTCACGATGCGGGGCCTGTGGGCCATTACTTCATGCCGCAGGCCCTCGGCTCCGGCGCCGCCCTGTTCGACTTCGATGGCGACGGGCTGCTGGACATCTACCTCGTTCAGAACGGCGGCCCCAAGGGCGCGAAGAACCGTCTCTTCCGGCAAGAACGCAGTAGCGGGAACATCCGCTTCGTCGACGTCAGCGCGGGCTCGGGCCTCGACCTCGCCGGCTACGGCATGGGCGTTGCCATCGGCGACGTCAACAATGATGGCCGTCCCGATGTGCTGGTTACCGAATATGGCGCCATCCACCTGTTCCTCAACCAGGGCCAGGGGAAATTCGTCGAGGTGACGAAGGAGGCGGGGTTGGACAACCCGGCCTGGGGCACGTCGGCCGCTTTCTTCGACTACGACAAGGACGGGTGGCTCGATCTCGTCGTCGTCAACTATGTTGACTACGACCCCACCTGGCCCTGCACGCCTGGCGGCAAACCGGAGTACTGCGCTCCGAAAACCTTCCCCGGTCGCGTCAGCCGTCTGTTCCGCAATCTCGGCGCCAGGGAGGGCGTGCGCTTCAAGGACGTGACACTCGAGGGCGGCCTGGGCAAGCTCGCCGGCCCGGGGCTGGGGGTGCTCTGCGCCGACTTCAACGGCGACGGCTGGCCCGACATCTTGATCGCCAACGACGGCCAGCCCAATCGTCTGTGGATCAATCAGAAGGGCAAGGCCTTCAAGGACGAGGCGATCCTCCGCGGCATCGCCTACAATCGCCTCGGCCAGGCGGAGGCGGGCATGGGCGTGGCGCTGGCCGACGTCGACGGCGATGGCCGCTTCGACCCTTTCGTCACCCACCTGACCGAGGAGACACACACGCTCTGGCTACAGGAGTCGCTCGGCGCCTTCACGGACCGCACGGCAGCGGTCGGCCTGAAGGGCCCGCACTGGCGCGGCACCGGCTTCGGTACGGTGCTGGAGGACTTCGATCACGATGGTTGGCCCGACATCGCGGTGGTCAACGGCCGCATTGCCCGCGCCAGTGCCATGATGAATGCCGATCTCGGCCCGCACTGGGGACTGTACGCGGAGCGGAACCAACTGTTCGCCAACGACCCGGGCCCGCGCCGGGGCACCCGCGCTAGCGGGGCGACCCGCTCGCGCGGGTACCCCGGCTTCCGCGACGTCTCGCGCGACAACCGCGACTTCTGTGGCGTGCCGAACGTCGCCCGCGGGCTCTGCTGCGGAGACCTCGACGGCGACGGCGGCCTCGACTTGCTGGTGACGACCGCGGGCGGCCGGGCTCGCCTCTACCGCAACGTCGTGCCCCAGCGCGGTCACTGGCTGATCGTCCGCGCCATTGACCCCGGCCTGAACCGCGATGCCTACGGTGCCCAGGTGTCTGTCCGTGTGGGCGACAAAACATATCGGCGATTGATCAATCCGGCGTCGAGTTACCTGTGCAGCAACGATGCGCGGGCTCATTTCGGCCTGGGCAGTGCGGATCACGTCGACGAGATCGAGGTCCTCTGGCCCGACGGCAAGCGAGAACCTTTCCCAAGAGGCCGCCGCGCCGACCAGGCCATCGTCTTGCGCAGGGGGGAGGGGAAGCGATGAACGTCGAACGTCGAACGTCGAATGTCGAACGCCCAACGAGTGAACCGACTCCGTCGTTGGGCGTTCGACATTCGACGTTCAATGTTCGACGTTCGCTTCTGGTCGTCCTGGTGCTCGCCGGACTGGGGCTGGCGACGGCCGCGGGCTGGTACGTCTGGCGCCGGCTGACGGCTCCCGAGCCGCCGGAGGTGCCGGTCGCTTCGGACGATCCGGTCCTGGCCGAGGCGGTCGAGGCCGCCCGTGGCCGGGTGCGCCAGGAGCCGTACTCCGCCGCGTCCTGGGGACAGCTCGGCAAGCTGCTGCGCGGCTCCGGCTACAAGGAACAGGCGGAGGTCTGCTTCGCGCAGGCGGAGCGGCTCGACCCCAACGAAGTGCGCTGGCCCTACCTGCGCGGCGAGTCGCGGCTCCCGGGCGATCCGGACGCGGCGCTGCCGCACCTGCGCCGCGCCGCGGACCTGGCCGGGCGCAGCGCGGCCGACAGCGTGGCGCCGTGGCTGCGGCTGGCGGAGGTCCTTCTGGAGAAAAGAGAGAATGAGGAGGCGGAAAAGAACTTTCGCCGGGCGCGGGACGTCGACGCCAGCGATCCGTCGGTCTACCTTGGCCTGGGACTTCTGGCCGAAGAGCGCGGTCAGCTCAAAGAGAGTCGCCGTCACCTGGAGCGGGCGCGGCACAGTCCCCTCACGCAGCAGAGGGCGTGTGCCCGCCTGGCAGTCGTGTGCGGCCGCCTGGGCGACAAGGAAGCAGCGGCACAATTCAGCGAGCGGGCCGCCGCGCTGCCCCCCGACTCCCGCTGGATCGATCCGTACCTGGCGGAGTGCCTGCAACTGGCGGTGGACAAGAGCAACGTCTTTTTGCGCGTCGAGCAGCTGGAGGCCCAGGGGCGCGCTCAGGACGCCGCCCTCCTGCTCGAGCAGATGGTCGCGTCGACCCGCTCGCGCGGGTGCCCCGCCGACGCTCGCGCCTACGTCGGCCTGGGCCGCAACCTGATCCAGCGAGGCGACGCCCAGGGGGCGGAGCGAGCCTTGTTGTCGGCGCTGCGACTGGCCCCCGACAATGTCCGAGCCCACTACCAGCTGGCTCGTCTGCTGTACGAACGGGCGGCCCAGCGCCGGCGGCAGGGCGGCGACCCGGCGGAGTTGCGCCAGCAATTCCGTGCCGCCGCCGACCACGCCCGCCGCGCCATCGCCGGCAAGCCCGACCTGGCCGAGGCCCACCTGATTCTCGGCCAGGCGCTGCAGGAGGATGGGCAGACGGACGAGGCCCGTCGCCATCTCGAACAGGCCGTGCGCCTGTCCAAGCCCGGCGACACGCGAGCCCAGGAAGCCCTCTCGAAGCTGAAATGACCAAACCAGCCCGACGCGCCAGCGAGGGTTGTCTGCGTCCCTCGCTGGCACGTTGGGCTGGTCATTGGTCATTGGTCATTGTCTGAAAGGGGGCCGTTCCCTATCACATCACTTCGCAACGCTGCACGACACCCTAAGGGCGCGTTTGACAATAAGTTCGGTTAGCCGCGACGCGCCAGCGGAGCGCTCCGCTCGCGCGTCGCGGCTAACCAGGGACATTGATTTTGGACGCACCCTGAGTTTCTGGAGTTAGGACCGCACGATGCCACCGTTGGGACACCTCTGCCTCGTTCTGCACGCTCATTTGCCGTTCGTCCGCCACCCCGAATACGAAGACTTCCTCGAGGAGGACTGGCTCTACGAGGCCATCACCGAGACGTACATTCCGCTGTTGGAGGTTTTCGACAGCCTGGAGCGCGACGGCGTCGACTGGCGCCTGACCATGTCGGTGACGCCGACGCTGGCGGCGATGCTCAGCGACCCGCTCTTGCAGTACCGCTACGTGCAGCGCATCGAGAACCTGATCCGGCTGGCGGGCAAGGAGGTCGAGCGGACGCGCTGGGAGCCGGAGTTCAACCACCTCGCCCGCATGTACCAGGCCCGCTTCTGCCGGGCCCGCGAGGTCTTCGTCAACCAGTATCAGAACAACCTGCTGCACGGCTTCCGCCGCTTCTTCGACGCCGGCAAGCTCGAACTGGTCACCTGCGCCGCGACGCACGGCTTTTTGCCGCTGATGGTCGTCAACGAGAATGCGCGACGAGCGCAGGTCGAGGTCGGCTGCCGGGAGTTCGCGCGTCACTTCGGCCGCCGGCCCCAGGGCATGTGGCTGCCGGAATGCGGCTACAGCGAGGGCGTCGACGAATTGCTGGGTGACGCCGGCCTTCGCTACTTCTTCACCGACACGCACGGTGTGCTGTTCGCCGAGCCACGGCCGCGCTACGGCGTGTATGCGCCGATCGTCTGTCCGAAGAGCCGCGTGGCGGTGCTGGGCCGCGACACCGAGTCGAGCAAGCAGGTCTGGAGCGCCATCGAGGGCTACCCGGGCGACTATCAATACCGCGATTTCTACCGCGATGTTGGCTTCGACCTCGACTACGAGTACCTCAAGCCGCACCTGCACGAGACCGGCACCCGCAGCTTCCTCGGCATCAAGTACTACAAGATCACGGGCCGGACCGACCACAAGCAGCCCTACGACCCGCGGGCGGCGCTGGAGAAAGCAGCCGAGCACGCCGGCAACTTCATGTTCAACCGCGAGAAGCAGGTCGAGTGGCTGGCCGGCTCGATGGAGGATCGGGCGTCGCTGATCGTGGCCCCCTACGACGCGGAGTTGTTCGGCCACTGGTGGTTCGAGGGGCCCGACTGGATCAACTATCTGCTGCGAAAGATGCACTACGATCAGCAGATGGTGAAGACGATCACGGTGCCCGAGTACCTCGACCGCTACCCGAACCTGCAGGTCGCTCAGCCGGTGATGTCGAGCTGGGGATACAAGGGTTATCACGAGGTCTGGTGCGAGGGCAGCAACGACTGGATCTACCGTCACCTCCACGAAGGGGCCGACCGCATGGTCGAGCTGGCCCAGCATCACCCCGACGCCCAGTCCCTGAAGCGGCGTGCCCTGAACCAGGCCGCCCGCGAGTTGCTGTTGGTGCAGTCCAGCGACTGGGCCTTCATCATGAAGACCGGCACGATGGTCGAGTACGCCCACGAACGGACCAAGGTCCATGTGTTGAACTTCAACCACCTGTACGACCAGATCAAGCACGACAACATCGACGAGCCGTGGCTGAGCGAGATCGAGCGCCGGCATAACCTCTTCCCGGATCTCGATTATCGCATCTATGCCTGACCCTTCGGTGGGACGCACCGGCGATGCCGGTGCGTCCCGCCGCCGCACGCTCCTCATCGTCTCGCCGCAGGACGGGACCCGGCTCTCTGCCGCAAGGCGAAGGAGATCAAGGATCGCCCGGCGGTCCTGGTGATCTA
>JACOUH010000132.1 GCA_016177925.1 Planctomycetota bacterium
GCAAGGGCCCTTAGCCCGACGCGCCAGCGAGGGATGACTTCAACCCTCGCTGGCGCGTCGGGCTAAGTAGAGACAGTGGCCTTGGGCAGGTGGGTTCGCGCCAGTTCGACGAGCTTGGTGAACGTATCGGGATCGTGGATGGCAACGTCGGCGAGCGTCTTGCGGTCCAGCTCGACGAGGGCTCGCTGCAGACCGGCGATGAACTCGCTGTAGCGCATGCCGCGCATGCGGCAGGCGGCATTGATGCGGACGATCCACAGGCGGCGGAAGTCGCGCTTGCGGACGCGCCGATCCCGGTAGGCGTAGACCCGGGCACGGATCAGGGTGACGACCGCCTGCCGGTAGAGGTTGTGACGGCTGAGGCGGAAGCCCTTGGTCAGTTTCTTCAGACGTTTGCGGCCTCGCGTGACAGTCTTGCCGCTGCGCGCGCGTGTCATGGCTTGCTCACTCTCCTGGACTCACAAGCGGTCGGCTTCAGCCGCCCATGACCTTGATGTACTTCTTGGCGATGATGCCCGTCTCGATGACCGAGTGGCGCAGCTGCCGCTTGCGTTTGCCGGTCTTGGGGCTGTTCAGGTGTTTCTTGCCGGCCTGGCTGCGCTTGAGCTTGCCGGTGCCGGTGATCTTGAACCGCTTCTTGGACGCCTTGTGCGTCTTCTGCTTCGGCATGGCACACCCACCCTTGCGGCGAGCGGGGGGTGTGAACCCCCCGGTGCTTCGACGGACCGGGGGGTTCACACCCCCCGCTCGCCAGGTTGAATCCCGCAAATAAAAAGGGGCCCCTGGGAGGTCCGGGGGTCCCGGCTGGTCTGGTCCCTGTTCCGTGCAACACGGAAGGTCGTATTGTAGAGAAATCGGCGGGGCCCGGGTAGAGGGCCGGCGAACGTCACGCCCGGGGGGCGAGCATGGCTGTCATGCGCTTGCCTTCCATCGAGGGCGCCTTCTCGACCTTGGCGACGTCGTTGAGCTTTTCGAGGATCATGTCGATGATCCGCCGGCCCTCTTCGATGTGCTGTAGCTCGCGGCCACGGAACAGCACGTTGACCAGGACCTTGTCCTTGTGTTCGAGGAAGCGGCGAGCCTGGTTGATCTTCGTGTCGATGTCGTGCTCGCCGGTCTTGGGGCGGACGCGGATCTCCTTGACCTTCTGCTGGTGGACCTTGGTCTTGGTGCCCTTGCGCGACTGCTGGTAGCGGAACTTGCCGTAGTCGAGGATCTTGCACACGGGCGGCCGCTCCTGCGGCGCCACCTCAACGAGGTCCAGGTTGGCCTCGCGAGCCAGTTCCAGCGCCTGCGAGGTCGGGACCACCCCGAGTTGCTCGCCATTGGCCCCGATCAGGCGGACCGGGCTGATGCGGATTTGCTCATTGATCCGCTGCCCACGATCCTGTTGCGGATGACGTTCGTTCGGAGGAGGAATACCCGAGTCTCCTTTGCTGTTGTTTCAACAACCCCTCCCCCTCCCCTGCAAGGAGAGGGGAACAGAAGGGAAAAGGACGGTCTTTCTCCCCCTCCCCGAAGCGGAGAGGGGGTCGGGGGGGAGAGGTCGGCTGTGGTCCTTGAGTCCCCTCGATCCTGCCGCGCCCCCGGCCGGAAGATGGACACGGCGGTGCGCAATTTGTTCACCCCCGAGTCACCCCACACAGTACCACGAGAAAAAGGCGCTGGGAAGACCGACCTCCCGCAGCAGAGGAAAAACGGGCGCCGTCAGAGAGCAGCACGGCGGCTCACCTTGCTCTGCTCGATACAGGCCCCCGCGGTCGGCAGCATCTTGTGCGGGCTGCAGCGGCCCTCCGGGTTAAATGCCGCCCGTAGCCGCAGCATCACGCTGAGGTCCTCCGGGGTGAAGAGCTTCGGCATGAAGTCGAGCTTCTCGACGCCGATGCCGTGCTCGCCGGTGACGCTGCCGCCCTGGCGGATGCACTCGTCGAGGATCTCGTGACTGGCCGCCAGGACGCGTTTCACCTGGTCGGCGTCGCGCTCGTCGAACAGCAGGATCGGGTGCAGGTTGCCGTCACCGGCATGGAAGACGTTGCAGACGCGCAGGCCGTGCCGTTCGCCGATGCGCTGGATCTCGCGCAGCATGTGCGGCAACTTTGTCCGCGGCACCACGCCGTCCTGCGTGCAGTAGGACGGCGCCAGCCGGCCGACCGCTCCGAACGCCTGCTTGCGCGACTTCCACAAGAGCGCCCGCTCGGCGTCGGTGTTGGCCCGCCGCACCTCGCGGGCGTTGTTCTTCTTGGCGATGGCCGCGATGCGCTCGGCGCTGTGTTCCAGGCCCGCCTCCAGACCGTCGACCTCCATGATGAGCACCGCCCCGGCGTCGAGCGGGAAGCCGAAGTGAAAGGCGTCCTCGACCGCCTTGAGGATGAGCTGATCGAGCATCTCCAGGGCGGCGGGCACGATGCCGGCACCGATAAGGTCACTGATAGTATTGGTCGCATCGTCGACCGTCTCGAAGACGCCGAGCAGGGTGCGATAGGCCTCCGGGTTGCGCGTGATGCGGCAGGTGATCTCGGTGACGACGCCGAACGTCCCCTCCGAGCCGACGATGACGCCGGTCAGGTCGTAACCGGGATTGTCCTCCGCCGGCCCGCCGGTGTTGACGACACTGCCGTCGGGCAGGACGAGGGTGATGCCCAGGATGTGGTTGACCGTGACGCCATACTTGAGCGTGTGCGGTCCGCCGGAGTTGGTGGCGACGTTGCCGCCGACCGTACAGGCGCCCTGGCTGGACGGGTCGGGGGCGAAGTGGTAGCCGTGCGGCTTGAGGTGATTGGTCAGCCACAGGTTGACGACGCCCGGCTGGACGACGGCATAGCGATCGCGATAGTTGACTTCGAGGATGCGTTTCATCCGCATGAGCGAGACGACGACGCCCCCGCCGACGGCGAGGCAGCCGCCGGCGAGGCTGGTGCCGGCGCCGCGCGGCAGGAAGGGGACGTCCCGCTCGTTGCAGGCACGGACGACGGCGGCGACCTGTTCCGTCGAGTTGGGGAAGACGACGACGTCGGGCCGGCTCTTTTCGACGGTGTAGCCGTCGCACTCGTAGACGAGCATCTCGCTGGGGGCGGTCAGCACTGCGTCGGCGCCGACAATCGTGCGCATACGGTCGATCAGGGAGGAATGGGTCGAGGTAGTCATATTCGTATGATACGGCCGATTGGCGGCGCTGGCCCGATCGACCAGGCAGAGGAGCCGGTGCCCGGTCTACCTCCGGCCGACCCCCGGGGGCGTGGCCAGCAGGGCGAGCGTTGCCCAGCCGGTCGTGGACAGGCGCTGAGCGTAACTCTCCGCTCCCGGCGGCCGCGTTGTCGCCGGCCAGCCGCCGTCCACCTCTTGCAGCGACACCAGGAAGGCACGACCGCGAGCCCGCATCGCCTCGACTTCCGCACTCTCGGCCAGGGGCGCCAGCGCCAGCAACACGACGGCTGTGTCGAACGACTCGGGCGGCGCCTTGACGTACGGCCCCCAGCCGCCGTCCTTCGACTGCCCCTTCCCGATTAATTCGAGGCAGCGTCGCCGCTGCGCCCGGGCCGGCGCGTCGACGGCGCCGTCCACGCCGAGTAGGACCGCTGCCGCATCCACGACATTGTAGACCTCTTTCTTTCGCATCCAGGCGTCGATGCGAGCGATCGGTCTGCGGTAGCGCTGGGGCCCGGCGAGCCGGAGGGTGTGGCGGGCGACGGCGGCGGCGAGACTGTTGGCGTAGGAGGCCGGTGAGCCGACGCCGTCCTCCGCGTCGATCGGCCAGGTGCCGTCGGGTCGCTGGTCTGCGAGGAGCAGGTCGGCGGCTCGCCGCAGCGAAGAGCGGTCGCGCTGGTGTCCGGTCTCGATGGCCGTCGCCAGCGCCGCGGCGAACTGGACGCGGGCGAGGACGGGGTCGTTGAAGGGCCCCTCACCGCCGTTGTGCTTCCAGCCGTCGGGCCGGCCGAGCCAGCGCGTGGTGGCATCCAGGGCCGCGGCAGGGACGGTCCCCGTGAGGCGGTCGGCCACGTAGAGCGCGCGGGCTGCATCACCGTTGTTGTGGCAGGAGAAGCAGTGATTCGCGATCGGCCAGCGCGGCACCTCGCGCGACAGGAACGCGACCGCGCGCTGCTCCGGCTCCGGCAGCAATCGCACGGTCGCCGGTCGCCTCGTTTCGCGGGGCGCGTCGGCAGGCCGCACCAGCAGCACCAGAAACGCCGGCAGCAGGACGAGGCCGAACATCCGCCCGGCGGCGCCAACGGGACCGTGCTCCCTGGCCAACGGGCGGAGTGTCACCGGTCAATCCTCGAGCCCCAACGCCTTCAGGGAAGGAGCATTGCGCAGGGCGAGCACCAGCTCATCAAGTCGCTCCGCCGACCACTCGTTCAGTCGTTGTTGCACCGCGGGACTCTGCGGGCCGAAATGCTGCTCCAGCTGCAGACGCACGATCCGCCTTTGCTCTTCCTCGCGCCCCTTCTGGACGCCTTTCTCGAAGGTCGTCATCATAGTGGGGATCATTGCTGCACTTTCTCCTTCCGACAGTGGTTGATCGGGACTGCCTCCTCGCCCCAACGATCTGAGACCCCATCAATCCTCGAGCCCCAAAGCCTTCAGGGAAGGAGCGTCGAACAGGGCGAGCGCTAGCTCATCAAGTCGCTCCGCCGACCACTCGTTCAGTCGCTGCTGCACCGCAGGACTCAGCGGGCCGAAACGCTTCTCCAGCTGCAGGCGCGCGAGTCGCCGTTGTCCCTGCAGCTCTCCCTTCTGAACACCCTTCTCGAAGGTCGTCATCATCATGGGAATCATCTCCTGGTACAGTGGCTTGCGGATCAACTGCTCGTACGCGAGCTGCTGCTGATCGTCGAGCGAGAGATAGGCCTCGATGCACTCGGCCAGCAGCAAGCGGCGATAGTCGTTCTCCGGACACTCCACCAGCACCCGCCGCAACGCCTCCGCCCGCAGCCACGCCCGCCGGGCCGGCGCGATCCGCATCAGGGCCGCCAGCGCTACACCCAGCCAGTTGCCACCCGCGACGTACTGCTCGGCGTCCAGCGCGGGCAGGCCGACGTAGAGGAACTGGAAACGCAACACTTCCATATCATCGTAGGATTCGACGTACGTGTCGATGCCGATGCCGTCCAGCCCGACGCGCAGGTACAGCGCGATCGGCAGGACGCGGCAGCCGTACTTGCGTCGCAGCGCCTCGTAGTATTGATACATCCGTCGCCGGAACGTCGCCACGGCATCCCGTGACTCGATCTCCAGCAAGATCAGTGCCGTCGCCAGCAGCGGCTCTGTGTCGCCCTGCGGCGTGCGGCTCCGCAGCCGCGCCACCAGGTCGAGGATGTAGACATCGCCGCCAGGCGGATCGGTGAACACTTCCTTGTCGAGCCATTCGAGGTCGCTGAAGTCGAGTCTTGTGGCTCGCTGCGGAAAAAACTCCTGCATGAACTCGGGCAGGACCTCCCGAAAGAGGTTCTTGAACCGCTGATCATGCTCGGCCATGACTCCTCCGCGCGATGGGCTTGCACCCGGTCACGGCACGCGGCTAATCGGGGCGCCCACTTCTGCCGGCGCCTGCTGCTCCAGCAGCAGCCACTTCAAGAGCGCCTTCTGGGCGTGCATGCGGTTGCCGGCCTGCTGAAAAGCGATGCTGCGCGCCCCGTCGAGGACGTCGCCGGTCACCTCCTCGCCGCGGTGCGCCGGCAGGCAGTGCATGACGCGCGTGTGGGAAGGCGCCAGCGCCAGTAGGTCGGCGTTGACCTGGTAGCCGGCGAAATGCTGCAAGCGCAGTTCGCGTTCGGCCTCCTGCCCCATGCTCGTCCAGACATCGGTGTAGATGATGTCGGCCTGGTCGACGGCGTGGCGCGGATCGCCGTTCTGCACCAACTCCCCCGCCCGGCAGTGACGGCGGTACGCTTGCAGGAACGGCTCGTCGAAGCCGTAGCCCTCCGGCGCAGCGAGGATGAATCGCGCCCCGAGCTTGCCGCAGCCGACCGCCACCGAGCGAGCGACGTTGTTGCCGTCGCCGACGAAAACCAGTGTCCGGCCGCGGACGTCGCCGAACACTTCCTGCACCGTCATCAGGTCGGCCAGCGCCTGGCAGGGGTGCTCGGCATCGGACAGACCGTTGATCACCGGGCAGCAGGAGTGGGCGGCGAACTCCTCGACGGTCTTGTGTTTGAAGGTCCGCAGCACGACGGCGTCGGCGTACTGGCTGAGGCTGCGCGCGAAGTCGGGGACGCTCTCGCGCACGCCCATGGCGCCGTCGGGGTTGCTGAGAAAGACGCTGGTCCCGCCCAACTGCGCCATGGCCGCCTCGAAACTGGCCCGCGTGCGCAGCGAAGGTTTCTCGAAGACCAGCCCGAGGACGCGGCCCGCGAGGAGCGGCGGCCGCTCGCCGCGCTGGTGTGCTGCTTTCAGACGGAGTGCGTCCTGCAACAGATCGTTCAGTTGGTCCCCCTCCAGGTCCCACAGGCTCAAGAAGTGTGTCATGGTCGATGTTCCAGCCCGAAGCGCAAGCAAGGGCGGCCCTTGCTTGCGCTTCGGGCTAATCTCTGTTACCTATCCCTTGTACTGGCTCAACACGTTCTCAAGGATGTCGCAGCCCTCGTCCAGTTCGGCGTCGGCGAGGGTGAGCGCCGGCAGCAGACGCAGCACCGTGCCGTGGGTGCAATTGACGAGCAGTCGCCGTTCCAGACAAGCGTTGACGAAGGGCGTGCCGTCAACAGCCAACTGGATGCCGATCATCACGCCCCTGGCGCGGACCTCCTTGATCCACGGACAGCGTCCCTTGATCGCCTCCAGCCGCTCGCGGAAGCGGTTCTCAAGGTGGACGGCGCGCTCCAGCAGGCGGTCCGCCTCGATCGTCTCGATGGTCGCCAGGGCGGCGGCGCACGCGATCGGGTTGCCGCCGAACGTTGCCGCGTGCGTGCCGGGCCGCAGCGCCTTCGCCACTTCGGGACGGGCAATCAACCCGCCGCAAGCGATGCCGCCCGCCAGCGCCTTCGCCAACGTCACCACGTCGGGGCGCACGTCCCAGTGCTGGTGGGCGTACCAGCGGCCCGTGCGACCCATGCCGGTCTGCACCTCATCGAAGATCAGCAGCAGCAGCTGCCCGCCGGGCGGGCACCCGCGGTCGGCAAGGTCGCGCAGGCCCTCGAGGTAGCCGGCCGGCGGCAGGTTGATGCCGCCCTCGCCCTGGATCGGCTCGACGAGGATGGCACAAGTTTCCTTGTCGACCGCGCGGGCCGCCGCGTCGAGGTCGCCGAACGGGACGTAGCTGAAGCCGGGCAGCAGCGGCTCGAGTCCCTGGTGATACTTCGGCTGGCCAGTGGCACTGAGCGAGCCCATCGTGCGGCCGTGGAAGCTGTTGAACGTCGTGATGATCTTGTAGCGGCCCGGTCCACCGTAAAGTCGCGCCAACTTGATCGCCGCCTCGTTGGCTTCGGTGCCGGAGTTGCAGAAGAAGCACTGTCCGCCCCAGCCGGTCCGCTCGCCCAGCGCCTCCGCCAGCCGGCCCTGCGCTTCGGTGTACCAGGTGTTGGGGACGTGGATCAGCCGGCCGACCTGCTCGCGGACCGCCTCGACGACGTGCGGCGGACAGTGACCGAGCAGGTCGCAGCCCCAGCCGGGGAAGAAGTCAAGGTAACGATTGCCCTCGGCGTCCCAGACGTACGACCCCTCGCCGCGCACCAGGCAGACCGGGTAGCGCGTGTAGTTCGGCACGACATGCCGATTGAAGAGTTCAATGATCTGCTGCGAGGAGTTCATGGTGGTGAGGTAGTGGGGTGGTGGGGTGGTGAGGTAGTGGCGTGGTGGTTGTGGATCTCTTTCACCATCTCACCACCCCACCACCTCACCACCTAGTGACCGAGGACGATTTCCGTCCCGCTGCCCCGGTCGGTGTAAATTTCCAGCAACAGGGAGTGGTTGAGTCGGCCGTCGATGATGTGCGTCTTGCGCACCCCGGCGCGCAGGCTCTCCAGGCACGCCTCGACCTTCGGAATCATGCCCGTGTCGATGACGCCGCTGCCGACCAGTTCGCGGCAGCGGACCGCGTCGAGGTGGCTCAGCAGCGACGCGGGGTTGGCGCGGTCGGCGAGGATGCCGGGCGTGTCGCTGAGGAGGACCAGCTTCTCGGCGCGCAGGTGCATCGCCACTGCCGCGGCGGCGGTGTCGGCGTTGACGTTGAGCCAACCACCGTCCGCGTCCTGGGCCAGGCAGGGAATGACCGGCACGACGCCAGCGGCGCAGAAGTCGTGAATCAGGTCGCCGTCGACGCGGGTGACACGGCCGACGCGGCCCAGGTCGATGGGTGTCTCCTCCTCGCTGGGGACGTCATCGCCGCCAAGGATGATGCGCTGGGAGGGAGAAAGCAGCAGCCGCTCGCCGAAGAGACACTGCAGCGAGTCGGTATGCAGGGCGACGGCGCGGCCGCCGAGGTGGCGGACCTGGCGGACGATGTCGGCGTTGATTTCGTGCAGCAGGACACGGACGACGATGGCGAGCGTGGTGTCGTCGGTGTAGCGGCGGCCGAGGACCTTGCGCGGCTTGAGGCCGGCGAGGTCCATGGCCCGATCGATCGCCTTGCCGCCGCCGTGGACGAGGACCGGCCGCATGCCAACGGTTTCCATGAAGACGACGTCCTGCAGGGTGGCGCGCAGGGTGTCGGGTGTCTCCATGGCACTGCCGCCCAGCTTGATGACCGTCACCTTGTCACGGAAGGTGCGGATGTAGCCGAGCGCTTCGATGAGGGTTTCGGCCTTGCGGATCGCGGCGTCCATCGGTGGTGGCTCACACAATCAAAACGCCATTGTAGGCCACCCGGCGGTGGTGTCAATGGCGTGACGCTGCGTTTTCCGCGAAGATGGAGAGAACGGCAGCTCAACGGGAAACGAAGGAGAAGGCCTCAGAGTTGCAGGGCCAGGCTCTATTCGATGTCGATGCGGTAACTCACCATCCACAATTCCAGCTGTTTCATCCGAGTTTTCCACCGACCCTTGAACCCCTTCATCCAGCGCCGATTCTTCACCAAGTCGGGCACGTCGACAACGATCTTCACCAGATTGTCCCGATAGAGGACGCCACTGTGCCGCCAGTGCCCTTCGACCTTCTGCGTCTCGTAGCTGGCCGCCCCGAAGTGGTCCACGATTTCAAGGACGGCTTCGGCGAGCCACTCGGAAGGCACCTCCTGCCCGTCATTGAACTGGAGTGGGAGCATTACCTCGAATCGCCGCCACTTGCTGCTCATAGGTCGTCTTGCCCTTGACGGTGAAGGGGATGTTCTTGTCGGCGAGCGCTTCCAGGGCAGCCTCGGGAACGATGTGTTCTCCGGAGCGGAGAACTCGGCCTGAGAAACGACCGAGCAGGAAGGCCAGGGCTCGTTTTTCCGTGTCGCGGTCTGGGAATGTAATGGTCACCATTAGAGGGAGATCTCCCATCGTTAGAAAACCCAGCGACGGCTCGAACCGGTGAGCCAGTTCGGTGTCGAGCTACTTTCGCCCCTTGAACTTCTTGCCATTGGCGTGAGCGACCAGGTCCCGGACGCTCTCCGCCGTTAGCGTGGCGAGATAGTCGGGGAGAATCCACACGACGTTCGAGTGGTAGTTCCCCCACTGATCCCGCAGCCGGAAGGAGCTCGTATGATCCCGAGGGGCGCGGTGGCCCCCGTAGGCACTGTGCCCGTCTTCGGCGGGTTCATACTCGGGGAAGGCTTCCTTGATCACGCAATAGGCGTGGGCCATCTCGCTCTTGGTCGCTTTCCGGTTGACGTTCCCCATCCGACTCTCTCCTGTTCGCCTTACAGAAGGAATCCCCAGAAGCCGGTTCTGCCTTTGCAATCTCGGATTCTGTCTATCTCGCTTCGTTTCTGAGTATCCTGACCGGCCCTGGCCCACGCGTCAAGGGCAAACACATCGGGGGCAACGACCATCACGTCGGTGTCAGGACGAAGGACGCGGGGCGCGCCAGCAGCGTCTCGGCGGGCTTCAGCCAGCGCAGCGCATCAGCGAGACGACAAATTCACGCCGGCCGGACTCTTGGATAGATTGGGCTCAGCGCTCCCACTATAGTTGTAACCAACCAGTGTGGAGAAAGCGAAGGATATGGTCAACACAAAGCTAGGGTCTGTCCTGTGGCAGGTCCGCCAGATGGCCGCCGACGAAGGACTCGCTGGTGCAACCGACGGCGAGCTGCTCGAACGCTTCAGTGCCCGCCAAGAGGAAGCGGCCTTTGCAGTGTTGTTGCACAGGCACGGGTCGATGGTCCTGGGCGTCGCTCGCCGTGTCCTGCGGCAGCAGCAGGACGCCGAGGACGTGCTCCAGGCCACGTTCCTGGTCCTGGCTCGCAAGGCCGGCTCGATCCGCAAGCGGGAGTCCGTCGGCAGCTGGCTGCACGGCGTAGCGTACCGGCTGGCGGTCGAGGCGAAGGGCCAGCGGACACGCCGGCAGGCACGCGAACGACAGGCGGGAACGATGCGCTACAAGCGGACGAGTTGCGAGGGAGCGTGGCAGGAGTTGGAGGAAGCGCTCGACCAGGCGCTCGCGAGCCTGCCGAAAAAGTACCGAGAGGCGGTCGTGCTCTGTTGCCTGGAGGACAAGACCCAGGAGGAGGTCGCCCGACAGGTAGGCTGCCCGCTCGGGACCGTGCGGAGCCGGCTGGCGCGCGGGCGGGAGCTGTTGCGAAAGCAGCTCGTCCGCCGCGGCGTGACCCTCTCGGCCAGCGCCCTGGCGACCTTCCTGGCCGCCAGCACGGCATCTGCCGCATTGCCCGCCGTCGTACTGCACAACACGGTGAGGGCCTCGCTTCAGGCCGCAACGGGGAAGGCCATCACGAGCACCGTTTCTCCGAGGGTCGCAGCACTGATGGAAGGAACGACGAAGGTCATGGTGATGACGAAGACGAAATCCGTCGTGGCGTTGCTCGTCACCGTGGCTGTCCTGGCCACGGCAGGGGTCTGCGCCCGCCAGCCGCTGTCGGCCATCAACCAGGGGTCCCCCCTCACCCTACCCTCTCCCCCAAGGGGCGAGGGGAGCAA
>JACOUH010000133.1 GCA_016177925.1 Planctomycetota bacterium
CTCACCGGCGGGCTGACGCCGCGCCGCTCGCCGAGCCGTGGAGGAGTTCCTTTCCGTGATGCCGCCAGAAGAACGGGGCCCGTCGCAGGCCGGGTCGGAACAGCCGGGCCCGGGCGAGGAGGCGAGACCGGCCACACGCGAACTGATCCTGCTGACCCCATTCCGCGTGCCCGCTCAGAGTGCTCTCTATCTCGGTAACGAGGATGTCGCCTGCTTCCTCAACGGGTACATCGCCCTGTGGCACCCGGCCCTGCTGCTGCTCGCGGGTGGCCCGCCGCGCATCAGCTCGCCCTACGACCATGAGCAGCCGATCGCCGGCCACGTCTATGCCGTCCCCGAAAACCCACCGCTGATCCTGCCCGACGACTGGCAGGACCGCGTTGTCCACGCCGGCGCCGTCGCCTTCCGTGCTTCCACCGACCGGGCAACCACCCTCGCCAATCTGCGCGATGCCCTCCGCCCGCTGCTGGAAGCCGAGGCGGCCGACGCTGAGCGCTTGTCGGATGTACGCCAGGCGCTCGCTCTGCTGGATCTGCCACCCGGGCGCGTGGCGCCGTTCTTTGGCCTCGGCTTCGGCCACGTCCAGCTCGAGGCCCTGTTCGAGGCGATGGACCACCAAAATCTGCTCGATACGCCCGAATTGTGGCAGGACCTGCAGGAGGCCGCCGGTGCCGAGAGCGACGAGGCCGCGCGTCCGCATCTCGAGTCGGCGGCCAACCGCCTGCTCACCGCCCGCGAGGTGCTCTACCCGGTCGCCGTCCACTTGCTCGACCTGCACCTGGTCACTGACGACAACCTCGACCAGCCCTTCCCGGCCTCGTTCGACCGCGACGTTCCGCTCAACCTGGCCGCGTCCGCGGCACGCCTGGAGCGCCTCGCGGTTTCGCATCCTGAACGGATGGAAAAACTGCGTGAACGCATCGCGGCCGGGACGGTCGAAGTGTGCGGCGGCTGCTACGCCGAGCGCGAGGACCCCCTGCTGCCGCTGGAGTCGCAACTGTGGAACCTGCGCAAGGGACTGGCCGTCAGCGAGGAACTGCTCGGCCAGCCGGTGCGCGTGTTCGCCCGCGGACGGTTCGGCTTCCATCCGCAGACCCCCTCCTTGCTGCAAGCAGTGGGCCTGACCAGGGCGGTCGTGCTCGCTTTCGACGAGGGCGTACTGCCCTCGCACCGGGCCTCGGTCGTCAACTGGTCGGCGACCGACGGCAAGCAGGTCGATGCCTTTTGCCGCTCCCCGCGCGCCGCCGACAACCCGCAGACGTATTTTCACGTCGCCCACTATTTGCACGAGACGATCATGCAGGACCATGCGGCGACGCTGGTCCTGCTGCACGCGGGAGCGACGGCTCCGTGGTACGAGGACTGGCTGGAGCTGAGTCGCCTCGCCCCGGTGCTCGGCCAGTGGACCACCCTGTCGCGCTACTTCGACGACGTGACGGCCGGCGACTACACCTCGCCGGCGCCCGCCGATGAGTTCCACGCCGACTACCTCGGCGAGCGCACCGCCGATGCCGCGTCGCCCGAGGCCATGACCTACGCCTCCGGCCAGGAACCCAAGGTGAGGGCCTACCGCCCGACCGACGAGGCTCGCCGGCACCCGGTTAGCGCCTTCGCCGCCCACGCCCGCCACCGCCGCCAGCTCGACGCCGCCTGGACCTTCGCTGCCCTGTACCGCAGCCTCGCCGGCAAGGGCGACCCGCTACTCTTGGAGGACCGCCTCGCCGGGCTGGAGGACCAGGTCGAGGCGAGCGCGCCGGCCCTGCTGTCAGGCAGCGACCTCGGCGAGCGGCGCGGCGTCAGCCCGCCGGTGTCCGACGTGATGCAGGAGGCGGCCCAAACGCTGGGACAGCGACTGCTGGCGCGGGCCGAGCGCGAGGAGCCAGGTTATCTGCTGCTCAACCCGTGCAGTTTTCCGCGGCGCGTCGTGATCGAGTTGGACGGCCTGACGGCGCCGCTGCCGGTCGAGGGGCCGGTCAAGTCGTGCCAGCTCGACGGAAGCGCGGCGAAATTGGTCGTCGAGGTGCCGGCGCTGGGCTTCGCCTGGGTGCCGAAGACGGCGGGCAAGCCGATGCAGTCACGAATGCGGCTGGCCGACGAGCGCTGCGTCCGCAACGAGTTCTTCGAGGCCGAGGTCGATCCACAGACCGGCGGCCTGCGCGGCATCCGCGATAACAAGACACGGATCAGCCGCCTCGGCCAGCAGATGGTCTTCAACCCCGGCAGCGTCATCCGGGTCAAGGAGATCAAGACGACATCGACCGGCCCGGCTTACGGCGAGATCGTCAGCGAGGGCGCCCTCCTCGACGAGCAGGGGCAGGTTCTCGGGACCTTCCGCCAGCGCTTCCGGGCCTGGCTCGGCCGGCCCGTCCTCGACCTGCGCCTGGAGGTCTTTCCCGAGCAAGCGCCGTCGGGCTATCCCTGGCACTCGTACTACGGCGCCCGCTTCGCCTGGCGCGACGAGCGAGCGGTCCTGTCACGGCGGACGCATGCTCGACGTGATCCTGGTGCCGGAGGGCGAACAGCAGCAGACCTTCGACCTGGCGATCGGCCTGGACCGTGACCACCCGATGCTGACCGCGTTTGGAATGGTTTCGCCGGTCGCGCTGGTGCCGTCGGCGAAGGGCCCACCCCACGTTGGCGCGACGGGCTGGCTGTTCCATCTCGATGCGCCAAACTTGCTGCTGACGAGCCTGCGTCCTGCGCCGGGCGGCGCCGATGGTGTGGTGGCACGGCTGGTAGAGGTCGGCAACCACAGCGGCCACTCGGAAATGCGCTGCGTGCGCGACCCGCAGCAAGTCCGCCAGGTGAACGCTCGCGGCGAGGTGCTGGCTGAGCTGGGCTACTCGGGCGACACGGTCTATCTCGACGTCGCCGAGGGGGAGCTGCTGCACCTGCGCATCGACTTCACCCGCGAGGAGGTGCCCGAGGAGCCTTCCGCTGACGTGGCACCCGAAGAAGCCACCTTCGATTGACAGGGGCGATCGGCCGAAGCGATGAGCACGACCCCGGGGGACTCACGCGAGCAGCGTTTCGATTCGCTGGAGCAGGAAGCGTTCCTGAACCTCTGGCGGACGTACGACCGCATGCGCGCCATCGAGCAGGACTTGTTCGGGCGCTACGACCTGACGCCACAGCAGTACAACGCGCTGCGGCTGCTGCGGGCGGCACGACAGCGGCTCGGCGGCAAGTGGCCGGGACGGTTGGCAACGCTCGACCTGGCTTCGCGTCTCGTGTCGCGCGCCCCCGACATTACGCGCCTGCTCGACCCGTTAGAGCGACGCGGCCTGGTCGAGCGCGACCGTCCTGCCCACAACCGCCGTGTCGTCTGTGTCGGCATCACGGAGGCTGGCCTGGACCTACTGCGGGAGTTGGGCGAGCAGGTCCGCGCCTGTCACGCCCGTCAGTTCGGCCACCTGTCGGAGAAAGAACTGCGCGACCTGATCGTCCTGCTCCGCGCCGCCCGTCGACCGCACGAGGAGCCGGACAGCGCCTGGCTCGACTCCGGCGAGCGGGGGGTGTGAACCCCCCGGTAAGCTACCGGGGGGTTCACACCCCCCGCTCGCCGGGCGGCTACGAGTCGCCCGCGGGACGTTTCCCCGATAACATCAGAGGAGGGGCGCCCATTGGAAACGCCGCTGCGGAGAGGCTCGCCGTGCTGTCTCGCTGGGGCCCCGTACTGGTCCTGACGCTCCTCGCCCTGCTCTACTTTTTCCCCCTCGTTTTCCACCCGACGCAGGTCCTCTACGGCGAGGCGTCCGACCTCCTGGCGGAACACATCCCCTCGAAACGCTTCGTGGTGCGCTCGTTCCACGAGACCGGCGAGTTGCCGCTGTGGTGTCCGTGGCAGTTTGCGGGGACACCCGTCGTACATGACATCCAGCAAGCCCTCTTCTACCCGCCGCACTTCGTCTTCCTGGTGCTGTCGGAGGAGTGGGTCGGCCCTGTCGTCAGCTGGCTCATCGTCCTGCACGTCCTGCTCGCTGGCCTGCTGATGTTCGTCTACGTTCGCCACCGCGGACTTCTCCCGTTCCCGGCCACGGTCGCCGCGGCCGGCTACATGTTCGCGGGGCGATGGATGCTGCACCTGCTCGGCGGAGGGCACTACATCACGATCGGCCTCGCCTGGCTGCCCCTCGTCCTGCTCTGCCTCGACCGCGCCATCCAGCGCGGCAGTCTACTCTGGGCCACCTGGGCGGGACTGGTATTTGCCCTGCTCGTCCTTTGTACGCAGCCGCAGTGGACCTTCTACGCGGGCCTGTTCGCGACATTCTCCACCCTCGGCACGGCCCTGGAGGAAGCGGGCTACCTCAATGGGACGGGGGAGCGCAGCCGTGGCCGAACGGCGCGGGCACTGGGGCGCTGGCTGGGTTTCGGCGCCTGGGCCGTGGGCCTTGCGGTTGCGCTCGCCGCGGTCCAGCTGCTGCCGACGCTCGAGGCCGCGCGCCACTCCACCCGCGCCGGCGGCGTGGCCCCCGAGGACCCCTACGAGAGCCTGCGCACTCTCCTCTTCCTCGTCGGCCCCTCCCTTTTCGGACAGGGCCCCTACCTGATGTGGGAGGACCGCGGCGGACTCACCCTGCTCTGGGCGATCGCCGCCGTGCTCGCGCCTCTGCTCCGCGGTGGACAGGTTCGCTACCAGGCTGGCCTGTGCGCCGGCATGCTCCTGCTCGCCGTCTTCGGCGCGTTCGCCGGCCGTTGGCTGCCGGTCTTCAACCTGTTCCGCCAGCACCCGCGCATCCTCGTGGTCGCTTCGCTGCCGATCGCTTACCTCGTCGGCGTCACTACGCAGGCCCTCTTCGTCGACGCGCCCTCGCCACGACGGCGACGCCTTTGCTTCCGCGTCACGCTGGGACTCGGCGTCCTCGCCTTGCTCGCGACGGCCAGCTTCGTCGTGGCGCGTCTTGTTCGCGCTGAGGATCTGCGTTTCGATGTCTACTGGGTCTTCATGCCGGTCTTCTTCGTTCTGGCCCTGTGGCTGCTCCGCCCCGACCCGGTGGGGGAGGCTTCCAGCCTGCCGGAAAAAGGCAGGCTGGAAGCCTCCCCCACGGGACTGCGGCGGGCGCTGCCGTGGGCCGTTCTGCTATTGGCCGACCTGTGGGCGCTGACCTGGCCGCTGGTCGAAGTACGGCCGGAGGGGGAACTCTTTCGAGCCCCGGTCTCCATTCGCTACCTCGTTGACCACCGTCACAAGGGGCGCGTGATGGACATCGAGTACCTGGACGAGGGTTCTCCCCTCGGCCAGGGAGCGCCTGCGGCGCTACTGCTCGACCTCCAGGCGGTGCGGGGTTTCAACCCCATCGATGTCCGCTACTACCGCGAGTACCTGGCCTTCATCGCCGACGTGGGGCGGCCTCTCCGCGCGCTTGAGAGTGCGGTCACCCACCCCCTCCCGCTCTCCTTCCCCCTCGAGAATCGCCGGCTGCTCGATCTGCTCGGCGTCCGCTACCTGCTTCACCCCAGCGCTACGTCCCCGCCAGGCGACCGCTGGCAGGAGAAGGTCGTGGACAAGGCCCCCCTGGGCTACAGCCTCGTCGTCGGCGGGCTGGTTACTTTGCCTTCTTACACGATCTCCGAAAACCTGGATGTGTTCCCGCGTGCCTTCGTCGTACCGCGTGCCCGTCCGCTGCCTCCCCGCCTCGAGGTGCTGCACGCCATGAAGACCACCAATTTCAGGGAGATCGTCCTCCTCGACGGGTACGACGGCACCGACGAAGCACTCTCCACCTCCGGGTTCCATCCCGCCGACATCCGCCGTTACGAGCCCAACCGCGTCGAGCTGGAAGTCCGTGGAGCGCCCGGCTTCCTGGTGCTGACCGACGTCTGGTATCCCGGCTGGACCGCCACGGTCGACGGC
Organism: Planctomycetota bacterium; assembly: GCA_016177925.1. Lineage (GTDB taxonomy): Bacteria > Planctomycetota > Planctomycetia > Gemmatales > Gemmataceae > JACOUH01. The sequence continues at coordinate 5,855 of JACOUH010000133.1, forward strand.
GAGCCGGTCGAGATCTATCGTGCCAACCACGCGTTCCGCGCCGTCGCCGTGTCGGCGGGGACGCACACGGTCGTCTTCCGGTTCGAGCCAGCCCCGTACTTTTTGGGCCGTCGCATCAGTCTCGTAGCGCTGGCGGCGGTGGCCGTGCTGCTCTTGATCCTGACGGCTTGCGCAACGTGGCGCCGTTCTCGTGCCGGGTCGTGATGGAGGCGCTGACCATGTCGGCCACCGTTCGCGTGCTGCTCATCCTCCCTGTGATGACGGTCTCCTTCTTCTCCCCCTTGGTGTACCACCCGGGACAGGTCCTTTACTCCGACCACTCGGACCTGTTGGCGGAGCACATCCCGGCGAAGCGGTTCCTGGTGCGGTCGTTCCAGGAGACAGGGGAATTGCCCTTATGGTGTCCGTGGCAGTTCGCCGGCACGCCGTTCGTCCATGACATCCAGGTGGCCATGTTCTACCCGCCGCACCTCGCCCTGTTGCTGGTGCCCGAGGACCAGGTCAGCTTCGCCGTCAGCTGGCTGGTTGTCCTCCACGTCCTGCTCGCCGGTTGGGCCATGTTCGCCTACACCTGCCACCGCGGCCTCTCTCCGCTCGGCGGAGCGGTCGCCGCGGTCGGCTACATGTTCGCCGGGCGCTGGATGATGCACTTGCTGGGCGGGGGCCACTACATCACGATCGGCCTCGCCTGGCTGCCGCTCGTCCTGCTTTGTTTGGAGCGGGCCATCCGGTTGGGGAGTGTCGCCTGGGCCGTCGGAGCGGGGACCGCCTTCGCGCTGCTCACCCTCGCTACACAGCCGCAGTGGACCTTCTACGCGGGCCTGTTCGCCGCGGCGTGGACACTCGGCACGGTCCTCGAGGAGGCGAGCTTCCACGGTGGGACAAGGCGCGGGCTGCTGTGCTGGGCGGGGTACGGAGCGCTGGCCGTGGGACTGGCGCTGGCTCTGACTGCGATCCAGTTGCTGCCGACCCTCGAGGCAGCGGGGCAGTCGAGCCGCGCGGGCGGTGTCGGGACGGAGGCGATCCTCGAAGGTGGAGTGCGTGTCGTCCTCTTCCTCGTCGGCCCCGCCCTGACGGTCGAGCCCGCCAATCTGATGTGGGAGGACCGCGGCGGCCTAGCCCTGCTGTGGCTGTGTGCCGCCGTGCTCGCCCCGGTCCTCCGGAGCGGCCGGGTGCGCTACGAGGCGGCGGTCGGCGTCGGGCTGTTCTTGTTCGCCGCGGGTGGGGCGGTGCTGCTGCAACCGTTGCCCGGCTTCAACCTCTTCCGCCAGCCGGCCCGCATGATGGTGATCGCCTCCTTCCCGGTCGCCTGGCTCGCCGGTGTCTCGGCCCAGGCGCTGTTTCCCCCCGGCGGGCTGTCCGTGGAACAGCGGCGGCGCTGCCGCCGCTGGATGCTGCGCGTCGGCGCCGCGACCCTGCTGCTGTGCGGGGGCTTTGCCCTGCGCCAGCTCCTGCAAGGAGCGCCGCTCCGCTTCGACTTCTACTGGCTGTCGGCCCCCCTCCTGTTCGGTCTGGCGTTCCACCTGCTCGGTCGGGGGAGCCGCCCTTTCCTGCGCTGCCCGCCGGCGGCCGTCTGGGTGTTCCTGCTGGGGTTGGACCTGCTGGCGCTGGATAGTTCGCTGATCGGTGTGTGGCCCGAGCCAGAACTCTACGACGTGCCACGGTGCGTGCGCTTCGTCGCCGAGAGGAGTGACGACCGGAGCCGAGTCCTGGAGGTGAACAACCAGGACGGGGGAGGACAGGCAGGGCCCCTGTGGACCGGCGCTGCGATGGCGCTAATCGGGCAGGTAGAAGCGGTGCGTGGCTACAGTCCGCTCGACGTGCTGCGTTATCGAGAGTTCCTGCAATTCATCGCCGATCGCGACGACGCACTCGGCGCCCTGGACAGCACCTTTACCCACCCAGTGAGCGATAATTCCGATTTGAAAAATCGTTCTCTGCTGGACCTGCTCGGTGTCCGCTACCTACTGCTGCCGGTCGGTGTAGATCCCCCAGGAGTCGGTTGGAAGGAGGTCAGCCGGCAGGATGAAGTCACCGTCTACGACTTCATCCTCGGCGGCTGGTGGAACGTGGGCGGGTACGTCGTCCACGAGAACGCGGCCGTCCTGCCCCGGGCGTTCGTCGTCCCTCATGCCGAGGGATTGCCGGAGGGGCCGGCCGTCCTGAGGACACTGAAGACAACGGACTTCCACCAGACGGTCCTGCTGGAGGACTACGATCCGCCCGCCGGGGCACCCGTGCCAGCGGGTCGCGGGGGCCAGCCGGGCACGGGGCACACGGTCCAGGTCCACTGCTACGAACCCAACCGCGTTGAGATGGAGGTGAAGGGCGCGGGTGGCTTCCTGGTGCTGACCGACGTCTGGTATCCCGGCTGGACCGCCACGGTCGACGGCGAGACGGTGCGCGCGTACCGGGCGAACTATGTCTTCCGGGCGGTCGAGGTGTCGGCCGGCCGGCACGAGGTGATCTTTCGTTTCGAGCCGGCCTCCTACCGGCGCGGCCGGCTGATGAGCCTGGGGACGCTCGCGGCGGTCGGGTTATTCGGAGTTGTCGTGCTGGTCCGGCGGCTTCGCTCGCGTTTTGGGGAGCGGGGGACGTGAGCTTCTTGAATGTGAAAAGCCGGACGCCTCTCACGGCGAGCGCAGGTTGGCGAGGCGCACCTCCCACGGCGGGTGCGACGAGAAGTAGCCCACCAACTCGCCCGGCATTGCGAAAAGCTGCCGCAATTTGTCGAGGAATCGCGGCCCTGCGGCGGGATCGAAACCCGCGCGCCGGGCGATCTCGGTGCCGAGGCGGTCGGCCTCCAGTTCCTGGTCCTGCGAGTAGCCCTGCTGCAAGAGAACGCTCATTAGCCCGGCCATCGGCCCGCGCAGCAGGCGGAACGGGTTCAGCCTCCCGACGGCGGCGCCGATCAGCGAGCGCGCGACCATACGCTCCATGACGTGCCCTCTCAGGACGTGCGCCATCTCGTGGCCCAGGACGAAAGCGAGATCGTCGTGGCTACCCTGGCAGAGTCGCAGCAGCGCACGACTGACGAAGATGAACCCGCCTGGCAGGGCGAAGGCGTTGGGCTCCGGCACCAGCAGCGAGCGAAAAGCGAAGGGACGCTCCTTCTGGCCAACGGCGGCGGCGAGCAATCCGCCGACCTCCGCGAGCCAGTGGGCGACATCTGGGTCGGGATCGGCCTCAACCTGTCCGAGAACATCCCGGGCGAGGTCACGGCCGACCGCCTCTTCGGCCCGGACCGCCTCGGCCTCAGTGCCGGTCAGCGACCGGAAGGCCCAGTTGGCCTTGCGCGACTGGTTGCCGAGGAACCGACCCAGCCTGTAGAAGAAACCGCCCAAGCTTCGCCCCTCGTGCCTCGCTCCCCCGTAACTCTTGGCGAGCGGCGCGGCGTCAGCCCGCCGGTTTCGGCTGCACCGGCGGGCTTACGCCGCGCCGCTCACGGCAAGGGAAGCGTGACGCGCTTCGAGTTACCGCCCTCGAGCAACGTCAGCTCAACCTCGTCCTTAGCGCGGGCCATCTCCTGGAGATACTCGGCGGGACTATGGACACGGCGGCCATTGACGTGCGTGATGATCCGGTCGGGCTGGAGGCGAGCCTTGTCAGCAGCACTGCCGGGCACGATCTCGCGAATCAGCACGCCGTCGGGAATGCCCTCGGGATGCTCGCCGCCCACGCGCTGGACGTACACGCTGGCATGGTCGACGCGCAGCCCGCCGCGGGCCGGGGGTCGCTGCGAGGCGATGAACGGCAGCGGGAGGTAATACTTGCTCAGTGTCACCGACACTTTCTCGGTGCCGCCGTCGCGCACCCGCTCCACCTCGACCGTCGAGCCGGCCAGGTTCAGACCCAGCGCCAGGAAGACATCGTCGAAGTGGCGCACCTTCATGCCGCCAATCGACACGAGGGAGTCGCCGGGGCTCAGCCCGGCCCGCTCGGCGCCCGAGCGCTTGATTATTTGCGCGATGCGGGCTCCGTCGCGCTGCGCCGGCTCGAAGCGGGCGCCGAGGAAGCCGTACTCCACCTCCTCGCCGCGTTTGAGCACGTCGATGATCCGCCGCAGCGAGGCGTTCATCGGGATCGCGAATCCGCCGGGCGTCTCCACGCCCGTGAGGGCCGCCTTCGCCGTCGTCAGTCCGATCAGTTCCCCCTCGAGGTTCATGAGCGCCCCGCCGCTGCAGCCGGGATTCAGCCGCGCGTCAGTCTGGATGAGTGTCCCGAACTGGTGCAGGGAGAGCTTGCTGCGGTCGCCCTCGCTGGTGTAGCCGGGGGAGCGCCGCCGCAGGTTGCCGATGATGCCCCACGACGCGGTCGGGCTGCCGTCGTGGAAGCCGGCGGCGAACGGGTTGGCCAGCGAGAGGACGAACTGCCCCTTGCGGGCTCGGTCACCGTTTCCCAGCGTGATCGGCTGCAGGTTGGCCGGGCGGTCGATGAGACGCAGGACCGCAAGGTCACTGCGCGTGTCGAGGGCGTGGATGTCGGCATAGCTGCCCGCCCCGCCCGGCAAGCGGACGAACACCTTGGTAGCGCCGCGGACGACATGGGCGTTGGTGAGGATCAGCCCACTCCGGTCCAGGACGACCCCGCTGCCGTACGATTCCGGCGTGTTGTCCGGGTCGGACAGGTCCAGCGACTTGAGCAGTTTCCAGCGTTCTTCGTCCTTGTGCCAGGGCCCAGGAGGGAAACGGGGACGGTCGAAGCCGCCTAGCTGGCCGGAAACCCCCTCGGCCATGGCCGGGCGCGGCCGGTGCTCGAAGCGGCAATACAGTTCGCTCCGCGACACGAGGATGCAGACGACGCTCGGCTCCGCCTTCTTGACGGCCGCCTCGACGGCTCGCTCGAGGGCCAAAAGCGGAGCCTTCTCCTCCCCACCTGCCGCTGGAAGAGGCCAGCAGGCGAGCAGGGCGACCAGAGGCGCAGCGCAGCACGTGGGGCACATCAGCCATCCCCTCCTTGGCGGTCGCAGGGCGCCGACGGACGGCCTCGACAACCGGACGGTCCAGCAGGGTTGCGAGTCGGATCGAAACGTTCAGACAAAGTATGGAGGCCCGGCCCCGGTCGAGTCCTCGGGACCGTCCCAGCAGTCTCGTTGTACCCTCTCCAGGGAGGGATTTCCAGTACCTATGAGAATTTCATGAGAAAACGGAACAGGAGCAAGCCGGCGGAACGAACAACGGAGCCATCTCGAGGCGCGTCAGGTCGGCATGAAGGGCCCATCGCCCCTCTGGGCGTCGCTCACCCCACCACGACGGTTTCCACCGCGCCGCCGGGCAGGTCGAGGAGGACGAACGTCTTCGGGTCGGCGCGGTGCAGGGCGCCGGGGTTGATGACACGGGTCGGCCCGGTGTGGTGCTCCTCCGCCTTGTGCGTGTGGCCGTAGAAAAGGAAGTCGAAATCGCCGCTCTCCTCGATCTCCATCATCAGTTTCTTGTCGTGGCCGTGTACGAAGGCAATCTGGACGCCCTCCCGTTCGACGCGGCCGTAGGGCCGGTGCAGTTCGCCGCCGATGCCGTAGACCGCCTGCTGGATGCTGAGCGGCTCCAGGACGTCGCAGTTGCCGAGGACGAAGTGGGCGGTGAAGCCGTGGAACAGCCAGACCGTGTCGGCGTCTTCGATATCGCCACAGTGCAGGACGAAGTTGACGTTCCGCTGTTGCAGCAGCGCGACCGCCTTCTCCACGGTGTGGTAGCGGCTGTGCGTGTCGCTCAGGATTGCGATCTTCATCTCACCACCCCGCCTCGGACGTGCCGGCGATGGCCTTGACCAGCGCCTCGACAAAGAAGTGGTCGCCCCAGGCGACCGATTCGTCGACGCCCAATCCCTTGTGGAAATGATAGACGCCGTGCATCAGGATACCCTCCCACTCGGGGCGTTGCAGCGGCAGGAATGCGTCGGTGCAGAGAGTCTGCAGGATGGCCAGCGCGGCAGAGCGGTAGCGTTGCTGCTCGCCGGTGTCGGACACCGCCTCGGACAGGTCCCACAGTCCGCTCGCCGTGATCGCCGCGGCGGAGCTGTCCCACAGGTGAGGGGCTTCGGGTGGCAAGTCGAAGTCCCAGGGCGGCACGAAGCTGGCCGGGACGCGCCGCAGATAGCAGTCGGCGCAGCGGCGGGCAACGTCCAGGAACTCACCGGGGGTTACACAAGACCCCCCGCTCGCCAGGCGATGGGCCGTGGTGAAGCCGTAGAGCGCCCAGGCCAGGCCGCGCGACCAGGTGCTGTCTGCACGCCAGCCCTGCTGAGTGCTCTGCCGCAGGAACTGCCCCGTCTCGACGTCGAAGATCCCCTCGTGGGCCGTGCTGCCATCGCCGCGCACCAGGTGACGGGCGGTCATGCGGCAGTGCTCCCGCGCGATCCGGAACAGGTCCTGGTCGCCCGTCTCGCGAGCGGCCCAGAAGACGAGACCGACGTTCATCATGATGTCGATGAACAGCGAGTGCGGACCGAGGAACGAGCACAGATAGCCGCCCTGTTGCCTCCGCAAAGCAAGGGTACGACCCGCCTGGATGAGGACGTTGCGCAGCTGCGGCTCGGCTGTGAGGTGATACTCGCGCAGATACGTCGAGAAGAAGAGGAAGCCGAGGTCATGGACAGCGCGGTCGTGCTGGCGCGGCTCGAGGCGACGGCTGAGGCTGCGGGCAGGACCGAGCCATGTTTCGTCGCCCGTGGCGCGGTGCAGCAGCCAGAGAATACCGGGGAAGAACCCCTCGCACCAGTGTGTCCAGCGCTCGCCCTCATGGCCCCACTTGCCGCCGACGGTGTACATCGGCAGGTAGTTGGGATACCGTTCGAGGACGAGCCGTGCCCGGCCCGCCGCAAGATCGAGGGCCCGGCGCAGTTCAGGGAGCAGCGACTCGCGGGTCGGCGACGTGTCGGACGGATTCACAAAGGCTCCTCCCGTTGTTCGGGCTCGAGTCATTGTTATACGCGAGGATGCCATCGAAAATCGATGCGCAGGCCGACCGACACCTCCCTCAAGCGTAGCCCTGGCCGCCTCGAACGAGTTGCGGTATTCTCGTGGTCATGGAGGCCCCCCACCGACTGCCCCCGCGGAGGCGCCGCCATCGTGGGGTTGCCCGAGGGGGAAAGGAGTTAATCCTGTGCGCCATGTTGAGATGCCCCAGGGCCTGTGCCAGCTTGGCATTGCCCGCTGCGACGTCACTCCGCCGGTCGGCATCTACCACCGCCTGTGGGGGGCAGCGACCCACGAGCGGGCCGCCGGTGTCCACCGCCCGCTGACCGCGACCGCGTTGGTTTTTCGCGCCCACGGCCTGCCGGCGAGCCCCGACACCGAGCAGGTGGTCATCGCCGTGGACCACTGCCTGCTGTGGGCACGGGAGATGGACGCGCTGCTGGCCTCGGTCTGCCCGCGGACCGGGCTGGCGCGAGAGCAACTCTCCGTCGCCTTTTCGCACACGCACGCGGGGGGACTGATGGACACCGGCCGCGTTCATCTGCCCGGCGGCGACCTGATCCCGCCTTACCTGGAGCAGCTGGCCGGCGACATCGCCAGGATCATCCACACGGCCCGTCAGTCGGTGCAGCCGGCCACGCTCGCCTACACGGCCGGGCGCTGCACCGTCGCCGGCAACCGCGATTTCTGGGACGAGGTGACCGGCCAGTTCGTGTGCGGTTTCAACCCGGAGGGACCGGCCGACGACACGGTCCTGGTAGTGCGCGCCACCGACGGTGAGGGCAAGGTCCTCGCCACGGTCGTCAACTATGCCTGCCACCCGACCACGCTGGCCTGGGAAAACACGTTGATCAGTCCTGACTACCCGGGGGCAATGCGAGACGTGGTCGAGAGGTCGACGGGGGCGCCGTGCGCGTTCCTGCAAGGAGCATCGGGCGACCTCGGGCCGTGCGAGGGGTTCGTCGGCGACACGGCGGTGGCGGACCGCAACGGCCGGCAACTGGGTTACGCGGTCCTCGCCGCCCTGGAGAGCTTATCGCCGCCCCTGACGCGCTTCGAGTACCAGGGACCAGTCGTGTCCGGTGCGACGCTCGGGGCCTGGGCACACGTCCCACTCGATGAGCGGGGCCGGCAGAGCAAGGCTCGCTGGCGGCTGCGGCGCTGGGTAGTGGACCTGCCCTACCGGCCCGAGTTGCCGACGGTCGAGCAGACGCAGGCCGAACGTGCCCGCTGGCAGGAGGGTGAGCGAGCCGCGCTCGCGGCCGGCGATGCGGCACGGGCGCGCGACTGCCACGCCCAGGTCGAGCGTCAGGACCGCTGGTTGACCCGCCTGGCGACGTTGCCGCCAGGCAAGACGTTTCCGCTTCCGGTTGCCCTGTGGCAGGTCGGGGACGGGTTCTGGCTGGCGGTCGAAGGGGAGCACTACCAGGTCTTGCAGCGCCATCTGCGGGAGGAGTTGCCCGGCGTGCCCCTCGTGGTGGCGACGGTGGTCAACGGCTCGCGGCCGACGTACCTGCCGCCGCGGGAGGCCTACGGCAAGGGCCTCTACCAGGAGTCGGTCGCGGTCCTGGCACCCGGCAGCCTGGAACAGTTGATCCAGGCCATCGGCGAGCAGTTGCACTCCTGGTCGGCCGAACAATTGCGTACCTCCCCTCATCCGTGTCGTCTACACTAACCCCGAACGATCAATCGGGAGAAACGCAATGTCCGATGAACGGGAGGAGCAGCTGCGCGAAGTAGCGGCAAAGCTGGGCGTGGGTGCCTATCACCGACACGTTTTTCTCTGCACCGGCCCGAACTGCTGCACGCCCGAGGTGGGTACGGCGGCGTGGGAGGTGCTCAAGCGCGAGATCAAGGAGAAGGGCCTTGGCGCTGGCGAACACGCGTGCTATCGCACCAAGGTCGGCTGTTTGCGCATCTGCTGCCACGGCCCGACGATGGTCGTCTACCCCGAAGGGACCTGGTATCACGGCATGACCGCAGAGCGCATTCCGCTGTTCGTGCAGCAGCACCTCGTCGAGGGCAAGCCGGTCGAGGAGTGGGTCTTCGCAAGGAACCCGCTGCCTCTTCCATAGGGCAGGCGGCTCGCCTGCCACTCGCAGCGGGCCTCGACCCGCAGAACCGTGCCGGGCTGTGGAAGCACCTGGAGCGGCTGAACAAGGAGGAAGGACCGACGATCTTCCTGACGACGCACTACATGGAGGAAGCGGACCGGCTGTGCGACCGGCTGGCGATCATCGACCACGGCCGCCTCATCGCCGAGGGCAGCCCGGCGAGCCTGAAAGGCCAGCTCGGCGGCGACGTCATCGCCCTGAACTTCAAGGAAGCGAGCGAACCAGCCAACGCGGAAAAGGAGCGAGCCACCGTACTGCTGCGTGGTCTGCCGCTGGTCCGCGACGTGACGGCGACCGACGAGGGCGTCAACGTGATCGTCCAGGATGGCGGGGCGGCGGTCCCGGAACTGCTGCGCGTCCTGGGCGAGGCGGGGCTCGGCGTCGCGCGGCTGTCGCTGACGAGCCGAGCAGCACGTTCACGATAGCCCCGAGGACCGGAGGGAGCAGCGCCCAGCGCCTCTTGCCTGCTTCTTCCAGTTCCCGTTTCACCTCCTTGATCTCTTCACGGACCGCGTCCAGCCCCGCGACGAGAACCGGGATTACGACTACTGCCTGTTCCAGTTGCGTGATGTTGCCACGTGCAGTGTTCACCCGCTCCTGGAGGACGGCAACCTCGATCGAGAGGTCACGGATAATCTCGTCGTGAGTGGGCTTCGCCACGGTTACTCCTCTTCCGCCAGGTATTGCAGCAGCCTTTTGATCCGCTTCTTCGATTGCAGTTGCAGGAGGTCATCCCACAAGTCGCGGAAGCGACTGCGCATGTGGTTTGGCTGCCCCAGTTCGTCGGGGGTGAAGGTCGCCGAAACCGCTTCCGTACCGTCCGAGAGTGTCAGAGAGTAGATAGGGTGCCCTCGCTGGTCCTGACTCCAATCCCACTGTGCGGAAAATTTCCCGAGGTCGGGGTTCACTATCTTTTCCAGGATCTTCGTTGCCTGCTCGAGCAGGAGGTGGTCCTCGGCCCTCTGCCTGGTCTGATCGTTGTAGGTGACGTTCACAATAAACCTCCTCAAGGTCGATTGCACTCAAGAGAGAGTACAGAAAAAAAGATGTCCCGCGCCAGCGCTTCTTCGCGAGCCCGTGCCGCCTCATTATACCCTCCTGGCATCGCCAGGGTATCCGAAACCCGGCTTCGCCAAACCGAACAAACCTTGAAGAGACGGCGAACAGAAGCGCGAATACAAAAGGCCCAGTATTACGCCGGCACGGATGTTCGTCACACACTAACCCGAAGCGCCAGCGAGGGCCGCCCTCGCTGGCGCTTCGGGTTAGTGTGGATCTTTCATGCCGGGGTAATAGCGAGGCCAAATCAGCTCGGCAGGAGAGAGACGATGAGCACACAGCCGTCCGTTGACGTGATTCCCCGCGGTACCGCCGCTTTTGCTGCCGAGACGTTTGTCCTGTTCCGGCGCTCGTTCAGGAAGCTGCTGCGACGGCCGATCGCCATCTACTTCTCGCTGATCCAGCCGGTGATCTGGCTGCTGTTGTTCGGGCAGATTTTCAACGGCGTCGCCAAGCTGCCGACAGCCGCCGAGTATTTCGGCGGCAAGAGCTACTTCCAGTTCTTCGTCCCTGCCGTGCTGCTGCAGACGCTGCTGTTCAGCGCCCCGCAATCGGGTATTGGCATCATCAGTGACATGCAGAGTGGCTTCCTGAACAAACTGCTGACGACGCCGGTTCACCGCATGGCGATCCTGCTGGGACGAATATTTGGCGATCTGGTGCGAATGATCTTGCAGGGATTGATCATCGTCGTGCTGGCATGGCTGTTCGGCCAGCTGCAGGAAGACCCCGTGCGCTACGAGTACGGCATCCCCGGCATGCTGGGAGCGCTGGCCATTGCGCTCTTGTTCGGCCTGGGGTTGGCGGGGTTCAACGTCTACATCGCCCTGCGGACGAAGAACACGGAATCGACGTTCCTGATCGCCAACTTCCTGGCGCTGCCGTTGCTGTTCAGCAGCTCAGCCCAGCTGCCGCTGCCGTTACTGCCGAGCTGGCTGCAGCGGGTGGCGATGTTCAACCCGGTGACGTATGCCATCGACTCGATGCGGCTGCTGCTGAATGGGCCGCAGGCGGTGCGCGGGACTGAGCCGGGCCTGTTGCTGCTCAAGACAGTGCTGATCCTGGGAGCGATCGCGGCGGTCACACTGACACTGGCGGTGCGCAGCTTCCGAAAAAGTGTACGATAGCCCTCCGCATCAGAGGGTAAAGGGAGGTGACTCGTGGGACGATGCCTGATACTCGCAACCTTCGTGGCCGTTTGTGCCGTACCGGTCCGTGCCGACGAACGGCCGGCCGATCACGCGGCGGTCACGAAGGCCTTCGTCGAGGCCCTGAAGAAGGCCGAGTTCGAGAAGGCGACGAAGGATTTCGACGCCACCATGCAGAAGGTGTCGGGCGCCGACAAGCTGGAGGAATTCTGGAAGATGCTCACTGGGCAGGTCGGCGCCCTGAAGAAGACGGGCACACTGCGCACCGAGAAGAAGGGGAAGTACAACTTCGTTTTCGTGCCCTGCGAGTTCGAGAAACGCAAGTTCGACCTGAAAGTGGTCTTCGACCTCGACGGCAAGATCACCGGCTTCGGCCTGGAATTGCCGCGTGGCGACCACGCCCTCAAGCCGCCGCCCTACGCCCGGCCGGAGTCGTTCCGCGAGCACGAGGTGACGGTAGGCGACGGCGAGTGGAAACTCCCGGGGACGCTGGCGCTGCCCAAGGGCGACGGTCCCTTCCCCGCCGCGGTGCTGGTGCATGGCTCCGGCCCACACGATCGCGACGAGACGATCGGTTCCAACAAGCCGTTGCGTGATCTGGCCTGGGGCCTTGCCTCGCGCGGCATCGCCGTCCTGCGCTATGAAAAGCGCACACACGCCCACGCCGAGAAGATGGTCAAAATCGTGGACAAGATCACCATCAAGGAAGAGGTCGTTGACGACGCGGTGGCCGCCGTGGCGCTGCTCCGCAAGACCGAGAAGATCGATCCGAAAAAGATATTTGTGATCGGTCACAGTCTCGGGGCGGGGGCGGCGCCGCGGGTTGCGGAGATCGAGCCGGCCGTCGCCGGCACCGTCCTGATGGCCGGCAACCAGCGTCCGCTGGAGGATGTGCTGCTGGACCAGGTGACGTACTTCTTCTCTCTTGAAAAGGAACTGACGGAGGCACGCAAGAAGAACCTGGAGGAATTCAAGAAGCAGGTGGCGCGGGTCAAGGACCCGAAGCTATCGCCGGACACGCCGAGGAAGGATTTGCCGTTCGGCTCGCCCGCCGCGTACTGGATGGCTCTGAACGCCTACGACCAGTCCGCGACGGCGGCGCGGCTGAAGCAGCCGGTGCTCGTGTTGCAGGGCGAGCGCGACTACCAGGTGACGATGGCCGATTTCGCAGGGTGGAAGAAAGTGCTGGCGGGCAAGAAGAATGCCCGGTTGAAGAGCTATGCCGATCTCAATCACCTGTTCATCGTCGGCAAGGGCAAGAGCAAGCCGGACGAGTACGAGAAGGCGGGGCACGTCGATGTTGTCGTCATCGAGGACATCGCGGCCTGGATCAAGGAGCATTGAACCCCGTGGGGCAGGCTTCCAGCCTGCCGGGCCGAGGCAGGCTGGAAGCCTGCCGGGCCGAGGCAGGCTGGAAGCCTGCCGGGCCGAGGCAGGCTGGAAGCCTGCCCCACGAAGGGTTCAGCCGTTGCGGCGGAGGGAGCCAATGCCGCCAGCGGTGGGACGCAGGCCAGGGTTGCTGCCGGTGCCGTTGACTCCCGGACGCAGCGCCGTGCCGTTGGCGCTGGAACCTGCCGCACGTACCATCGTTCCGTTGGAACTGCTGCCGGTGCCGCCCTGGCAGAAGCGGCGCAGCGGCACCGACACCGCCAGCGGGATCTGGTAGCGAGCCTCGGGCTGCTTGGCGACCATCTTGTGGAGAATCATCGCCACCTCCTCGGGCACGTCAGGCCGCAGCGAGCAGATCGGCGGCGGCTCGGCCTGCTGGTGCTGGAGGATCTTCTGCATCAGTGACGAGCCGGGAAACGGCGGTTGGCCCGTCAGCAGGTAGTAGAACGTGCAACCCAGCGAGTAGATGTCGGCGCGGATGTCGACCAGGCGCGGGTCGCGCGCCTGCTCGGGGGCAATGTAGTCCGCCGTGCCAACCAGCATCCCCTCCTCGGTGCCGGCACTGACGGCGTCGGGCCCCTCCGCAACTCCCTGCAAGCGGGCCAAGCCCCAGTCGAGGATCTTGATGACGGGATCGGCGGGGCGTTTCCAGGTGATCCCGGGCGCCGGCTTGTCGTAACCGGGCGGCGTGATCAAGAACAGGTTCGCCGGCTTGATGTCGCGATGGACCAGGCCCATCGTGTGGGCGTACTGCAGTCCCGAGGCAACCTGGCGGATGCAGTCGCAGGCATCGGCGACCGGCAGGGGGCCGGACAGTTGCACCACCTTGCCGAGGTCGGTCCCCTCGACACACTCCATGGCGAAGTAGTGCGTGTTGCCGACGCGGTCGGCGTCGAAGGTGCGGACGATGTTCGGGTGCGCCAGCCGCGTGACCGCCTGCAGTTCGCGCTCGAACTGGCGGACGGCGTCGGGTTCGCAGCGCAGGTCCTGGCGCAGGACCTTCAGGGCGACATGGCGATTCTTGCGCACGTCCCAGGCCTTGTAGACCTCGCTGACCCCTCCCTCGCCCAGGCGATCGCGGATACAATAAGGACCGATGACCAGGTCCTGAGCGTGGTCCTCGAAGAGGTGGTTGATCTGGTAGACTGTCAGCCAGCCGAGTTGAACGAGGTACTTGGCGAGCGCCCGGGGACTGTCGAACTGGGCCAGGATCTCCTCCGTCAGCTGGGCGAGTTGGTCCTGCGCGAGCAGGTGCTCGTAGCGGAGGGCCTCGACCAGGGTGGTGACAGAGTCGATGGTCATGACGGAGTCCGGTTGGTCCCTCGATCAGGTGGTTCGGTGGTTGGGTGGTTAGAGCGGTTTGCATTTGCTCGTAGCACAGGCGTCTCGCCTGTGCGCTGTCGCGGTTCGGCACAGGCGAGACGCCTGTGCTACGGCCGACTGCAAAACGCCTTGTGGCGTGCATCGCGAAGGATGGCCGCCCCCACGGCGAGACGCCTGTGCTACGGCCGACTGCAAAACGCTCTAGGTGGTTCGATGGGACTTGGCCTCGGGAATAATGCAGGGTCAGCGCCCTATCAACCACCCAACCACCGAACCACCCAACCACCTTGCTGAGCAAATGTGCCCGGTATCTTCCGCAACGCCACCTCAAACGTAGCTCACGATTTCCTCTGGGGCGAAAGAAAGAACCGGGTCCCTCGCGTGCCCCGCCGCAAGCGGTAGGGCGTTCTTCGGAGGATTCTCATGCGACATGCTGTCATCATCGAGGCCGTCCGCACGCCGATTGCCCGCGCTCACCCCGAGAAGGGGTATTACCGCGACGTGCGCGCCGACGACCTCTCCGCCGACCTGATGAACGCCCTCCTGAAGAAGACAGGCGTGCCCGCGGCGGAGGTCGAAGACATCCAGTGGGGCTGCGTCAAACAGCAAGGCGAGCAGGGTTACGACATAGCTCGCATGGCGGCGCTGATCGCGGGGCTGCCTCTGGAGGTCGGCGGCGTGACGATCAACCGCAACTGCGGCTCGAGCCTGCAGGCGATCAACTCGGCGGCGGCGAGCATTGCGGCCAACGCCGAGGACGTGCAGATTGCTGGCGGCGTCGAGCACATGCACCACATCCCGATGGAGGCCGGTTTCGACGCCAGTCCCCGGCTCTACTATCGCCACAGTCCGGCGACGATGAACATGGGCCTGACCGCGGAGAACCTCGCCATCCGCTACAAGATCAGCCGCAAGGAGCAGGACGACTTCGCCTTGCGCAGTCATCGCCGCTCTGCCGAGGCGACCGACAGCGGGGCGTTCGCCCGCGAGATCGTGCCGACCTGGGGTCGCGACGAGGAAGGGCGGCGCAAGGTCATGCACGAGGACCAGGGCTTCCGCCGCGACACGAGCCTCGAAGCACTGTCGGCGCTGAAGCCGGCGTACATGCCGGAGGGTGGCACGGTGACGGCGGGCAACGCCAGCCAGATCAGCGTTGGCGCTGCAGCGGTGCTGATCATGTCGGAGGAACGGGCGAAGGAGCTGGGGCTGAAGCCACGTGCCCGGATTCGGGCGATGGCGGTGGCAGGCGTCGACCCCTCGGTGATGGGCATCGGCCCGGTGCCGGCGACGCACAAGGCACTGCAACGTGCCGGCCTGAAGCTGGAGGACATCGACCTGATCGAGATCAACGAGGCGTTCGCGGCGCAGACGTTGGCGGTCGTGAAGCATCTGAAGGCCGACCCGGAGAAGGTGAACGTGCGCGGCGGGGCAATCGCCCTGGGCCACCCGCTCGGCGCCAGCGGCGCCCGCCTGGCGACAACGCTGCTGCACGCGATGGAGGATCGCAAGGCGCGGTTCGGCCTGGCGACGATGTGCATCGGTGCCGGCCAGGGCATCGCCACCATTTTCGAGAGCGTCTGAGCGGGGGAGGGGAACGCAGGTGATGAGGCTATCGACAAGCCCTTCTTCTCGGCAAATCACGGCGGAGACGCGGCCCCCACGGCTGCACAACGGGGACCGGCTGACGCGCGCGGAGTTCGAGCGCCCCTATGAGGCCTTGCCGGACCTCAAAAAGGCAGAGTTGATCGATGGCATCGTCTGCATCGCTGCGCCGGCCTGCAGCGCGCATGCGACGGCACACGCCGCCTTCCGCCCAGTTCCAGCAGGCGGCGGCGCGGAAGCCGCCCCGCAAGCGCCGGCCGCGTCGCCCGAGTCCGTGACCTTCCCTGTCGTCCGGAGGGAACCTCTGGTATAGTATCCTCCGAACGACCCCCGGGCGCGGGTCGCTCCGGAACGGGGATCGTCCGCCGGAAGCAGCGACTCATGGAACGCCTCAACAAATACCTGGCCCACGCTGGCGTCAGCTCGCGGCGGCAGTGCGATGAGCTGATCGCCGGCGGCCACGTGAGCGTCGATGGGCAGACGGTGCGCGACCTCGGCACGCGCGTCGACCCCGAGAAGCAGAAGGTCGCCGTCGATGGACAGGCGGTGCGCGCCGAGCGGTCCGTGTACTGGCTCGTCAACAAACCGCGCGGTTACCTGTGTACCAACTACGACCCGGCGGGCCGGCCGCGCGCCGTCGACCTGGTGCCACACGTCCGCCAGCGCGTCTACACCGTCGGCCGACTCGACGAGGACAGCGAGGGCCTGCTGCTGCTGACCAACGACGGCGAACTGGCAAATCGACTCATGCATCCCCGTTACGGAGTCGAAAAGACGTATCTCGTGCAGGTCGCGGGCAACCCCAACCACGACGACCTGCACCAGCTGCTCAAGGGTGTCTGGCTCAGTGATGGACACGTCCACGCTCGCCGTGTCAAGCGACTGCGCCACCAGGGCGATAGTACCTGGCTGGAAATCGTCCTCAGCGAGGGCAAGAACCGCGAGGTTCGCCGCATGCTTGCCCGCCTCGGGCACAAGGTGATGCGGCTGCGGCGCATCGCCCTGGGCCGCGTCCACCTCGGTCGACTCGGCCTCGGCAAGGCGCGGCCGCTGAAGGCTAACGAGTTGGAGAGCTTGCGCAGGGTCGCCGAGGGCGTTCGGCACCGCGACCAGCGCAAGACGGTCCGCGTCGGCGAAAAGGTCGACCAACGGCAGCGGCACGGGGCACCTGCGCCAGTTCGCTGCCCTCCCGCGACAGTGGGGCGGGCGGGCGGTCACGGCCGGGCACGGAATGGCCGGCGGGAGAAGAAGAAGCCACGATGACGAGCCTGGTCCACGCTACCGTGCCGGTGGGCGAGAACGTCCGCCTGGCCCGCGACACTTACCGCATCCGCCTCGACTGCCCCGACCTGGCCCGTGCCATCCGGCCGGGACAGTTCCTCATGGTACGTCTGCCCGGCAGTACCGACCCACTGCTGGGCCGTCCCTTCGCCCTGTACGACACCATCCTCGATGGGACAGGGCAACCTGCCGGTGTCGATGTCGTTTATCTCGTCGTCGGCAAGCTAACAGGACTGCTGAAGGAGGTGCGGGCCAGCGAGTCGGTGACCGTCTGGGGCCCGCTCGGCAACGGCTTCCCCGATCTTCCGCCCCTCGAACAGGTCGGCCTTGTTGCGGGCGGCATTGGACAGACTCCCTTCCTGGCCCACATTCGCGAGTTACTCGGTGGCCGCGGCTACGGCGGGCGGCCGGCGCAGCAGACTGCCCAGCGCGTGTCGCTGTTCTACGGCGTGCGGACGGCGGACCTGGCGGCGGGGGTCGACGACTTCCGCGCGGCCGGGGCGGACGTCCACCTGGCGAGCGACGATGGCAGCGTGGGCTTTCGTGGCTTCGTGACGCAGCGGCTGCAACAGCACGTACCGCGGCCGGCGCACCTGGTCGGCTGCGGGCCCGAGCCGATGCTGAAAGCACTGGCGGAACTGGCGTGCGAGTGGGGCGTGCCCTGTCATCTGTCGCTGGAGACGCCGATGGCCTGCGGGCTGGGCGTCTGCTTCAGCTGCGTGACGAAAGTCCGCACGGCCGCCGGCTGGGACTATCGCCGCGTCTGCGTCGACGGCCCCGTCTTTGATGTCCAGGCGCTCTGCTGGTAGCAACGAATACGCGCCGGGGGGCCGCCTTAGCCCGACGCGCCAGCGAGGTTCACAGTGAACCTCGCTGGCGCGTCGGGCTAAGCCGCATACGGACGCTCTCGAAGGCGGTCACGCACGCCGTCAGCCAGGCGGCGCCGATGCAATAGCCACCCACGACGTCGCTGAAGTAATGAGCGCCAAGGTAGACGCGGCTGAAGCCGATCGCCAGGATCAGCACGACCGCCCCGGCGAAAAGGATGACACGCACCACCCGGCGCGGGCAGGTCCGCACCGCCACGTAGGCCAGGAAGCCGAGCAGGACGATCGATGCGGATGAGTGCCCGCTCGGGAAGCTTTCGTTCGCCTCGTAGACCCACGAGTCTTTCCAGGGCGGCCGCGGCCGGCCAAAGGAATGCTTCAACGCCGTGTTGATCAGGGAGCTGCCGGTCCCCGCGAGGAGCCAGACGACCGCAAGCAGCCGTCGATGGCACAGCCAGAAGCCCACTCCCCCGATCGGCACCAGGACGAGCAGTACGTCGGAGGCGCCCAGCAGCGTCAGACCGATCAGAACGGCACGCACCACCGGCCCCGACGCCCGGTGCTCCGCGAGCCGCTGTCCCACCGCGGCATCAACCTCGGTCAGCGCACCAGCCGTGTCCACCTGCCGCGCGACCAGGGCGAAGGCCACCGCCATCATGACGCTGAGCAGCAGCCCCACTGCCAGGTGCAACCCCAGGTAATCCTTGCGGGACAATCGCCGCGCCAGAAATTCCCTCATCCTTTGCCACACCATGGCCGTGTCCCTCGCCAAGTCCCTCCTTCGCCGGTGCGGGCGGTGCTCATGGCAGCGACCAGCGACGAGACGGCAGAATCCGCGAATCGACTTCTCAAGATTTTAGGCGGTGTCCAGGGAAGAGCCAGTCAGGAAGAAAGGGGTCAGGGGTCAGGGGTCAGGGAAGAAGAGCCTTTGTCTTTGCTGACCCCTGACCCCTGACCCCTGACCCCTGCGAAGCCGCTGATCCCGGGCAAATGTGCTCGACACCTGTCTGCACCCCCGATAGAGTGAAATATTCTCATTTACCCTCCCCGGGTCAGTGCGCCCGGGAACGGCCGACGCGAGGGACTCCCTCATGACTCCCGACGCCCTCCTCCGGCAGCGGCAGCTGCTCCAGGAACAGCTCCAACGACGAGAGATCGACCAGGCGACCTACGACCGTATGCTCGCCTTCTTCCAGGCGCTCGAAGGTTCGCCCTCGGCAGCGACGCCCTCGAACGAAACGCCGACGATGCCGACCGCGACGCCGGCCAAGACGGCAGGCGACGCGACCCCGGCCACGCTGTTTCCCTCGACGGCGCCGCTGCCCGGGGGCGAACGGCCGCGACCGGGACTGCAGGTCGGCGACTACCGGCTGGACGTCCCTCTCGGCGCCGGCGGCATGGGCGAGGTCTGGAAGGCCTGGGACCTTGTCGGCGAACGGCCCGTCGTCCTCAAGTTCCTCGTCGCCGAGTTCCAGCACAATGATGCCGAGATGGCCCGGGTCAAGCAGACGTTCCAGCGCGTCTACGCCTTGCAGCACCAGCACATCTGCCCCGTCCTCCACCTTGGCCAGGACGCTCGCCTGGGCTACTTCGTCGTCATGAAGTTCATCGCCGGCAAGACGCTCTCCACTCATCGCGCCGCCGCCGGCGAACCGCTGACCCTGGAAGAACTGGTGCGGCTGCTGCGCCCGGTTGCCGACGCCTTGGACTACGCGCACCGCCAACGCATCGTCCATCGCGACATCAAGCCGTCCAACATCATGGTGAGTCCCGACGGGCAGGACGTCCAGGTGATCGACTTCGGCCTCGCCGCCGAGGTGCGAACCAGCGCCACGCGCATCAGCCGGGTCAGCATGGACGTCTCGGGCACCTACCCGTACATGGCCCCGGAACAATGGCGCGGCCAGTTCCAGGATGGCCGCACCGATCAGTACGCCCTGGCCGTGGTCGTCTACGAAATGCTGGCCGGCCGTGTGCCGTTCGAGGCGCCCGATCCGATGGTACTGGCTCGCATCGTCCTCGAGGAGCCGGTGCCGCCCATCGAGGGCCATCCGCCGCAGGTCAACGCGGCGCTGGCGCGGGCGCTGGCCAAGAAACGCGAGGATCGCTTCGCCACCTGCCGCGAGTTTGTCGAGGCGCTGGTCCGGCCGCTGGACCCTGTCGAGGCGGACATCCAGGCCGGCATCGCCGACGTGGACGGGGCCATCGCTCGCCTGCCGCAGGCGCCGGGGTCGGCCCGCCTGGCACACGTCTGCGAGACAGTCGGAGTCGCCATCTCGCACGGGGCGCCGGTCTACAACCTGGGTATCCGCGACCCCGGGCGCCGCTTCGCCTGCTACGGCGGCTGTGCGCGGATCTATCTGCACACGGCACGGCAGCTCCTCGGCTGGCTGGAGCGCACCGCCCCCGCCGACCTGCCGGACCTCGCCGTCGCCCGTCGTGGCCTCTCCCGGCCGGTCGACGAGTTCGGGGACGTGACCGAGGACAACGCAGAGGACTTCGCCTGGGCCCTGCGCGGCGCGTTCGACCTGACGCTGTACGTCGACGTTCTCGACCAGGCACTCGGTGGGCTGCGAGCCTCCGGGCGAGCATTGGGACTCAGCGTCGTGCAGCAGATGGCGCAGGCGGTACTCGAGCGCGGAGCCGCCCTGATCCAGACCCGGTCGCTGAGCGGCTGCGCCGAGCTGTTCCTGCACATCGCCCGCGGCTTGCTGCGGCTGGTCGAGGTGGGCAAGCCGGACGGTGCCGTCGTGGCCGCCCTCGCCGGGCTGGCCGCAGTGGTCCGCGACAACCCGCAGATCAGCGAGGCCACCGTTGCCCCGCTGGTAAGACATCTTCTGGCCGAGTACCAGACACTGGCGCAGGGGTCGCGCCAGCCCGCGGAAGGACCAGCGGAGCGACCCGAAGCGGCCGGCAACGAGGAGGAACTCGAAGAAGATCTGAAACATGCACAGGAGATGCTGAAAGTCCGCAAGCGGCGCCTGCGCGTCCTGGAACTGCAGGAAGCGAAGGAAGGCGCGAACACTCCGGCCGAGCTGATCATCGAACTGGAAGACTTGCGTGCCGAGATCGCCGCCCTACAGGAAAGGATCACGGGGCTGGAGCGCCGCCTCGGCCGGCGACGGTAAACCGTCCCGCCCGGAACAGCGTGAAACAACACGCTCTGTCCGGCATTCTTCCCGCACACGAGAGCCTCGGCACGACGCCCTGGGAACGAGAGGGAAGACATGGCGAAACAGAATCAGGAGTGAGCCGCCACGTTGCGCAGGTCCTTCAAGAACGCCTCGACGTCTTGCGGCTCGGTGTCCCACGAGCCCATAAGGCGCTCGCCGCCCGCGATCGTGTAGAAGTGCCAGCCACGGCGGTGCAGTTCCTCGACCCAGCGCGGCGGCATCTGCACGAACACGGCGTTGGCCTGCACTGGATAGAGGATGCTGACGCCGTCCACACCGCGCAGTCCGGTCTCCAGTTCGCGGGCCATCGCGTTGGCGTGTTCGGCGTTTCGCAACCACGCACCCGATTCCAGCATCGCTGCCCACGGCGCGGCGACGTAGCGCATCTTGGCGAGCAGATGCCCAGCTTGCTTGCGAATGTACTCGAACCCCTCGGCCAGCGCCCCATCGAAGAAGACCACCGCGTCGCCAAAGGCCATGCCGTTCTTCGTTCCGCCGAACGACAGCACGTCGACGCCTGCCTGCCAGGTCAGGGCCTTCGGCGGCAGGCGCAGGCTCGCGACGGCGTTGGCGAAACGGGCGCCGTCGACATGGAGGCGCAGTCTCAGGGCGCGGGCCGCCTCGCCAAGCGCTCGCAGTTCCTGGACTGTGTAGACGGTGCCTGCCTCGGTTGCCTGGCTGAGGCTCAGCACGCCCGGCTTGTGACTGTGAACATCGCGGCGCTTGCTGGCGGCCTCGCGCACGAGGTCCGGCGTGAGCTTCCCTTCAGCGCCCGGCACCGGGACGATCTTAATGCCGCCGGCGGCGTGCTCCGGCGCCCCGCACTCGTCGGTCTGAATGTGTGCGTCAGCATGACAGAGGACGCTGTGATAGGAGCGGCACAGGGCGGCCAGCGCGAGGGCATTCGCTGCGGTCCCTGTCGGCACGAAGAAGACGGCGCAGTCCGTCTCGAAAAGGTCGCGCAGCAGCGCCGTCGCCCGTGCCGTCCACGGATCATCGCCGTAGGCCGGCGCGTGGCCCTCGTTGGCACGCGCCAGCGCCTCGAGGGCCTCGGGACAAATGCCGGCGTAGGTGTCGCTGGCGAACTGTGGAGGAGGGTGCCGGTCCGCGTTGTTGTTCATGGCGGCGCGATGGTCAGAGGGATAATCAACAGGAGGGCAACAGGCAGCCGTCACAGTCCTTGCCGCGGGCGCCGCTCAGGATACAGAGCAAGGAAGACGCCGACCAGGGGAGGAACGGGGGTAGCTCCACAAGAGGCTCCAGGACAGTGCATCGCGGACGGGAGAGACGTGGGCGGAGGCCCGTCGCCTGGTCGCCGGTCCGCCGCCGGGTCTCCGGAAGGTCAGCCTGCCAGGCAGCCTGCCAACTCACGCCCCCTCGTGGCAGGCTGCCCCGTCGCCGCAACCGCCTTGATCCACAAGGAGTTGCGGCAGGCGAATCGAGCAGCGTGCCAACCTGCCACGGTGTCTCGGGAGGAGGTGCCTGCTCAGGCACGCGACCGGTCTGCCCGCATGGGGGACTTTCTGTCGCCTTCCGCCTGCTCGACGACGTTGCTGTCTTCGCCCCGCCGCAGGAGGCGGCCCACGCGGAGCCGGCGGCGAAGGACTTCGCCGCGTTCCGCTTGACCCGCTGCATGCCGCAGTGCAGCATCAGGGGCGGGACGATCTGTGCAAGAATGCGCATTGGCTCTTCGACAACGGGTTGTGGACGCTCAGCGATGACTGCAAGGTGGTGGTCGCCGTCGGACAGTTCACGGAGCACAGTCCTGACCAGAAGGCCCTCTCCGCGTACCACGGCTGCCAGATCGGCGGGGCCCGATTCCTCCTCTTCCTTCGGCTGACGCTTTATCTTCAGCGTCTCGCCGAGGATGGAGGCGGTGAACGCTCCCTCGGCCATCGTCAGGTGCAGGTCGGGCAGATCCTCGGTCTTCTCGTGTACCTGGGCGAGGAGCGCTTGGATGGGAGTGTGGACGTAGAGCTGAAGAAACCGGCTGAGTGTCGTTCCGGCCAGCGAGTCGAAGTGCTTCCAGGCGTCCCGGCCGATGTGTACCTCGCCGCCCTCGGCGAGGAACTTCCGCTTCAGCTCGTCGAGCTTCGGATTCGGGGTCGGGTCGAGCACCACGAGAACGGGGACATAGCCGCTGAATTTGCAGTCCGTGGGGAAGTCCAGCTCCTCCCTCCAGCGGCCCTGACCCGACGCGGCAATCGTGACCCGGATCTTGATTTCGTACGCCCTCTTCTCCAGCACGCAATCGCACTGGCGGCCCTTCCTCAGCGCTTTGGGGACGATCGTCCCGAACTGGAGGAGCCCGCGAGGCCCGACCTGATCGATGGTCGGCACGGGCTGGGTCTGCAGGATGCGGGCGTACTTCAGGCGGGTCTTGTGGAGGGTCGCGAGGCAGGAAAAGTACGTGTCGGCGTTCGCGTCGAGACCGACGAGCCGCTCGAACATCGCGACGAAATCGACCGAGGGGATCACGAGGCCCTCCAACGAACCGGAACTGAAGAACTTCGGCACGCGCTTCGGCAGTTCCGGGAATTGCTTCAGAAGGTTGAGGTCGCGCGCGATGACGCCGACGAGGAAGGCGCAGGCCCCGTCGCTGAGGGCGACCCCCTGCTTGCCTCCACCCACTGCGCGGGCCTTGGAGAGGATCGTCCGCTGCACCTGTGTCAGTCCCATAGCAGCGTTTCCTTCGGCGTCTGCTTCTTCAGGAACGTGGCCCGTACCCGCTGCGTCACCCGCTCCAGCGCCGGGCTCTTGCCGTTGGAGAGCGTGGGGACGAAGCTGAGGAGCTGACCGTTTCCGGCCTGGGCGACGGCATTTTCCAGGTCCTTCAGCAGCGTCTCGCCAATCACTTTCGCCAGCAGCACCGGAACCGCATTGCCGATGAGGAGGGCCTGTTCGGAAACGGTCCCGCTGAACAGGAAGTCGTCGGGAAACGTCTGCACCCTCGCACACTCCCGCAGCGTGAGGTTCCGGTGCTCGGTCGGGTGAAGGAACTCGGACAGCGCCCCTCCGGTGATCGCCTTGCAGGGCTGATCGGGCTCCAGCCGCCGGACGCCAGACGGGGGGCCGCCACGCCGCTCTGTCGGGGTCCCGTCCATCACCCGCCGATAGGCACGGCGGCGGTAGCTATCGTGCCACAGCCCCTCGGGCAGGTCCCGCATCCTCTGCCCGGGTTTCAGAGCCTTCGCCCGCTCCAGATCGACGCCCACCAGCGGGCGGAAGAAGTGCCCCGGCGGGGTCCCCGGCTCCTCCGTGGAAGGCTCGGGGAGCCCCGCCAGGGATTCCTCCAGCGTCGGCGTTCTGGGGTACCCGTTGCCGGCCAGCCTCGCCCCGGGCGCGCCGTAGGCGGAGTGCGTCGGCTCAGGGAAGCCCGGGTCCCAGCCGAGCCCGCCGATGGCGAGGACGCGCTTTCGATGTTGGGGGACGCCGAAGTTCGCCGCGTTCACCTTGCGGAGGTGGATGCGGTACCCGGTCTCCACGAGCGGCGAGAGAAGATCCATCACGTAGGCGCCGTCTTCACTCGTGAGGAACCCTTCGACGTTCTCGAACACAAACGCGAGAGGCCGCCGCCGGGCTACTATTCTGGCGAAGCACGTCACGAGCGTATTGCGCTGATCCCCCTGTCGGCGCAGCCCCGCCGAGGAGAACCCCTGACAAGGCGGGCCGCCGGCGATTACGTCGGCGTCGGGGAGGTCGGTCTCTTCCGAAATGCTCTCTTCCCTGCAGTGCTGGCCGAAGTTCTCCCGGTAAGTCTGGACGGCCGCCTTGCTGTTGTCCACGGCGGAGAGGAGTTCAAAGCCGGCGAGTTTCAGGCCCAGCGACAGGCCACCGGCGCCGCAGAAGAGATCGACGCACCTCGGAACGAAACGGAACGGCAGAGATGCTGCCACGTTCTCCTGGCAAGCCATGTTCTTCCGCTTACGAGACATCCCGGCACCCGCTCATATCTCAGAGAGCGACCCGCGCGTAGCGGACGGCTTACTATACGCACGGACATTATTACCTGGCGCAGGTGTTGATTCCAGAGTAACTTGCGCGGTTTGCGTAAGTGCGCGCAGCCCTTGCACTTATCGTCAATTGGGGAGATGGGAGTGAGGAAATTGCAGCGCATGCTGCCTTCGTCGTCGCCGTCCGGAGTCTGAGGATCTGAGCCCCTCCAGCCGCGACAGCGGGTACAATGGGGCGCGGCCCCCGGACGCAAGCCGGTGTGGCAGAGGCGACGCTGCTGCCGCTGCATGCATTGGTCACAGCCAGAGCGGAGTTCCGAGGAGATGGGGCTCTGGCGGTGTCGCTTATGCCTGGGAGTCGATCCAGAACGCGAATCTCCGCGCGGCATCTAGAAAGCGCTGGGCATGTGGTCTCTCGCAATAGATGTCCTTGCCCAGGCTGTCATCATGGTAGTAGCAGTCGGCCTCATGCTGCGTGTTGCGGGCTCTATAGAGATGCAGCAAGTCTTGAAGCCCGGCACGATCCACCGTGACGTAGAGCGGCCGGCTGCCCTGCTGCAAGACCGTTTCGATCTTCTGATCGAAGGGAAGATGCTTAGGCGGGAAGGACACACCCCACTCAGCGCAATAGAAGCGGAGGGCGGCGTCGACCGCCGAGCCGGCTGAGCGGATGCAGTCCTTGACGTCGCCCCGCTGCAGAGCTTCTTCAGCTCTCCTCAACTCGTCTTTAGAGCCGTAGTGGGTCTTGAGTGCTTTTGCGCGCTTTCTGATTGCGGTGTCGTCGGTGACGGGATTTGTGCGGCTGGGGAAGGAAAATGCCTGGCTCCACACGAGACCGAGGGTATGTAGCGCGGGGCCTGCCTCCGTGAATCCGAACCCTGCGAGTGATGCATGGCCCGGCCCCCGAGGTTCTCCGCAGTCGGCGTTCACGTACTTGCCGGGTGCCGGGACCGGATTGCAGACGAAATCAAGGCCTGGCGTCCAGTAGCCATAACGGTAGCCGTCTCTGCTTAGCAGCTGGTCGGTCAGCGCTTTCACTTCGGGGAGATCAAAGATTTCAAAGCCAACGAGCGTGCGCATCCTTTGGAGGATGTCACACTCCGCTGCCGTGTCGAGGGTATCCGCCTTCACGTCCGCGCTGAAGCTGGCAAGTGCATATGAAGGCCAGCGGATCTCGGCATAGGGATCTACCCATTGGACCGCACCGATCGATGGGCCGTCCTGGCTCTCCCAGGGATGCGCGTAATTTGGGCGCACCTTGGTGCTTTCAGCGGCGCCGGTGAGGAGCGGCGCACCGAACTGGACCTTGAGATAGCCGTCCAGGGATAGGCCGCCCTTCGTGATCAGGACGGCTTTGGGCAGCGCAAGGTCTTCGCGGGTAAAGGACCGCGAAAAGAACTGGACGGCACGAAGTTGGAGCGTTTGCATGGAGAGTCATTCCGCAGGGCAAAGCCGGTCGCTGCCACCACAAGGCATTGTAGCGTGAGAGCAGGAGGCGACTAATCACCAGGACACGCGGCGGAACGAAAAGGTTTGCACGTGGCACGCCTGATTGCCAGCCAGACGCGCAAGCGCTAGATCTGCTCGATCTGGTGCCGCCGCTCCTCTTCGTCCCCCCTCCGGAGCAGAATCCACGCGCTGATGAGTTGGGACGCGCCAGCGCCTCGAAGGACGGCCCGTCCTATCGCTCGATGTCTTCGACCCGCCCGAGGGCGCGACCTCGCAAGGCCAGCCACGGAAGGACGGCCATGAATGATCCTCGACAAGCTGACGCTGCGCAACTTCTGCCTGTTCCACGGCAAACAGCTTCTCGACCTGTCGCCCGGCAGGCGGAACGGCAAGGGGCGGCGCTGCTGCGCACTGCTCAGAGCCGGAGCTGAGCCCCGAGGAGGTGGGGTCTGTCACGGCTCTTCCGGAGATGGGGGCAAGCGAGCAGATTGAAGCGGCGGGTGGGAGACGGCTTTCGTTGAAAACAGCGGATCGCCGGGTAGAATATACAGACGTATATTGAGCCGGCCGCTGGTCCTTGCTGCAGGTGCGTGGGATGGCGAGGAAGAAGACACGAGCCCATTCTGGTCCTTCCCTGTTCCCGGAGGAAGAACTGCGGAACGGGCATTCAAATGGCGTCCACCGGAAAGTCCCGGTGGAGCGGCTGCCAACGAACACCACGACGCACCAGCATCCGATCCATCGCTGGTTTAACTGCATCGCGGGTTTTTCTCCTGAGTTTGTCCATGAATGCTGCGAGGAGGTCGCCCATCAGGAGCATCCCGTTAGCTTTCTTGATCCCTTCGCGGGATGCGCGACAGGACCGCTGGTCGCCTGCCAGCGGGGGATGCGAGCGATTGGCTATGAGCCGCACCCCTTCTTCTTCCGGATCGCAAAAGCCAAGCTCCCTGGCCCGGAGGCGATTCCGCAGCTTGATCAGATCGAGCGGGTGCTCGCCAAAGGGTTCCTCCAGCCAAAACCTCTCTCGCTGTTGCCGGAAGCGCCGGCAATCTTCCTGCACAAGCTGTTCCCAGAGAACTCCCTCGAGTCCCTGCTCGGGGCACGGGAAGCATTGTTCTCTGCGGAACTACGGGACAATGACCTCGCCTTCCTCGTGCTGTCACGAGTGTTGGACAAGAGTTCGCATTCGCAGACGGACGGCATCTACAAGGCTCCTACCTCTCGGAAAGGAGCCACGTCTCCTCTCGCAGCTTTTCACGGATCGGTGCGGGCGATCCGGTCCGATCTAGAGACGGCCAAGGGTCGCGATTACAGGAGCCTTGCGCTCATCAACCAGGCCTCCGCCGAGCGAATGCAGGCCGTTGCCGCCGATTCGGTGTCGCTGATCGTGACGTCTCCGCCTTATCTGAATAATTTCGACTTTGCGGAAATGACAAGGATGTATCTGTATTTCTGGGGGATGGCAACGACGTGGGGAGACATTACCGACCGGGTGCGAAGCAAGCTGATTGTGAATACCACGACCGCTCTCAAGGGGCACAAAGCTCGCCAGGAAGAATACCGAGCTAACGTCCCCCTTCGACTGCGCCCTGACCTTGATTCGCTCGTGAAGGAGCTGGCGAATCGACGGACCACCAAGGCGGGGAAGAAAGAGTACGACTTCCTCGTTTATCCGTACTTCTCACAGATGACCACTGTGCTGAGGGAGTGCTTGCGTTGTCTGCGCCGGGGGGCGGGGATTCACCTCATGGTTGCAGATGCGGCACTCTACGGTGTTCACATCAGCACGCCGCAGGTGCTGTGCGAAACGCTCAGGGAGGTTGGGTTTCGCAATACCTCCTGCTCGTTGGTGAGGAAACGCGGTCACCGCTGGATTCTGTCTAAGCGGGAGGGATCTCAACAGGGGCTCGGCGAGTACCACGTATCGGCAATCAAATAGCAGGGTGGGGTGGTTACGATGGCTGAACCTGAATCGACCCTGTATCAGGTAGCCGACGCCGAGATTCGGTCCTGCATTGACGTATATCTTCAGCTGATGCGGGCGACGAAGGGACTGAGCGACATGAAGCCCGAGCACCTCCAAGAGGAGCGGGCACGGATCATTTTGCTGGCCGGGCTGGCGATTCAGCAGTTCCAGTACACTCCCGAACAGGCAGTGGAGGAGTGGAAGAGGCGGCAGGCCATCCCGTTTGACCTGGAGGCGGCGGTTACCTTCGGCGTCTACAGAAACATCAGGCAGTGTGGTGTCCGGTTTCTCGACAACGTGGAGAAGATGACGAAGGGGTTCACCGAGTTCGAGCCTGATTTCATCCAGCAGAACCCCTACTTGCTCCCCATCCTTCAGCACTTGGCTGGCATCTTCAGCAAGTCCGCGTTGAAGAAGAAGGTGGGCAGTGTTTCCGACACTGCCATTTCAAAGCCGGCGTCCAAGCGACTTTCGGAGTTGTTGAAAGAGCGGGTTGATCCAAAATCGGTCAACAAAGGAGAGATTCTCCAACGACTTGAATCAACGCTGGAGGGCATCGTTCGCGATCTCGTCGGTCGGGTCCTGCTCGAATCGATCGTGGCGAGCGCACTCCAGGTCCAGGCCGTGCCCTTCAAACGAGAGGACGAGTACGAGGCTCTGCCGGGAGTTGTGTATGACTTCCGAGCGGACTTTGTCATGCCCGACCCGGACAAACCGATGGCATTCATCGAGGTAAGAAAGTCTTCCGCCCGACACGCATCCCTCTATGCCAAGGACAAGATGTTCTCGGCGATCAATTGGAAAGGGAAGAATCCGCAGCTGCTGGCCGTTCTCGTTATTGACGGGGAGTGGACTGGAGAAACCCTTCGCGTGATGGCGAACGTCTTCGACTACGTCGTCCCGATCGGACGTGTCCCAGAACTCGTTGAGACCATCAAGGCGTACCTCGCCGGTGACAAGACAAAGCTGAAGTGGCTCATCCACTTCAAGATTACCGCAGCAGAGCCTCCAAAGGCATAAGGGACCGCTTGCTCCGCGACGCCGGTGCCAAGACCGACCTGCTCCGGCGCGTGGCCGAGCACCTCGACCGCGACCGGCAGAAACGCATCGTCGCGGCCTACCCTGGCTGGCGGCTGGGACTCTCCGAGGCGGCGCGCGCCCTGCTGCATCACCTGCGCGGGCAACGCCTCGCCGAGTTCGACGCCGAGGTGCGCGGCCTGCTCGACAAGCTGGCGCACGTCGGGCAGGAGCGCGAGGACCGGGAGCGAGCCCTCGCGGCGACGCCCAGCGAGGCGGACATCGCCGCCGTCGTCGAGCGCTTCCGCAAGGCGACCGAGAACCTCACCCTGCTGAACGAGACGGCGGTTCGCCTCGATGGTCAGCTCAACGCCCGCAAGGTCGAGGCCGAGTTCGTCATGAAGAAGCTGGAGCAGCTCTGGGAGGCGACGGCGAAGGATGAGGCCGAGCGCGAGGATCGCCAGCGCATGGTCGGGCTGGCCTCCCGCACCCGCGAGACGATGCAGGTCTTCCTGCGGCGGGCGACGGAACGCAAGATCGCTCGCCTGTCGCGGCTGATCACGGAGTCGTTCCGCTTCCTGCTGCGCAAGCAGAAGGGAATCTGAAGCGCAAGGTCAGGCACTTCCCGTAGCGGATCGGCTCGCGCCAGCCGCCGGCCAGAAAAACGAAGTGGACCCGGGGACCTTGTTGACAGCCCTCCCCACCCCTGCTATGTTTGTCGTCACCAAGCCATTGATCGTTTCGCCTCAAGGAGATACGGCCTCGCCCTCTTCGCAACGGAGGCCCCACGGGACGGGGAGGGCAGGATCGCCAACGGAGGTCGCGGGCGTGCTGATTCGTAGAAACTGGCGCGAGCACCTGCCCTGGATCATCGTCATCCTGGCCATCTCGGTGGTGTCCATCTACTGGTACGGCGTCCTCGCCGCCGAGACGCCCTGGGACCGCCGGCCCAAGGGCAGCGACCTCGCCCTGTTCGTGTTCGGCATCGCCGGCGGCAGTATCTGCTTGTTCGAGTTCCTTCTCTGGCCGCGCAAACGCTGGCGCGTCCTGCGCCTGGGGCCGACCAAGGTCTGGATGCGCGCCCACATCTGGCTCGGCCTGCTCGCCGTGCCGCTCCTGATCCTGCACAGCGGCTTCTACTTCCGCAACTTCGAGGCGACGCTCCTGCTCGTCCTGTTCTTGATCGTCATCCTTAGCGGCGTGTGGGGGTTGATCCTGCAGCAGATCATCCCGCAACGCATGCTTGCCGAGGTGCCCGCCGAGACGATCTATTCGCAGATCGAGCATGTCTCCAACCTGCTCGTCGAGGAGGGCGACCGGCTGGTGATCGCCACCTGCGGCGTGACGAAAGCGACCGAGGCCGAGCCGGCGACCGCCCTCATCACCGCCCGCGAGGAGGAGGCGCTGCTGGCCGCCGCGGCCGCCAGCACGCACTACACGGTCGGCGCCGTCCGGCAGGTCGGCGGCGTCCAGGGCATGGTCCTCGAGTCCAAGCCGGCCCTGCAGCCGGTGCCCAACTCGGAGCCGCTGCGCGACTTCTTCAACCAGACGGCCGCCCGCTACCTCAAGCGCGGCGCCGAGTCCCGCTCGCCGCTGGTCGACCCGACCCAGGCCCGCATCCTGTTCAGCGACCTGCGCCTGGCCCTCGATCCGGCCGCCCACGAGGCCGTCGCCGCCCTGGAGAACCTCTGCGACCAGCGCCGCCAGTTCGACCGCCAAGCCAAGCTGCACTACTGGCTGCACAACTGGCTGTGGGTCCACCTGCCGCTGTCGCTGGCCCTGATCCTTCTGATGTTCGTCCACATCTACAAGACCCTGCAATACTGGTGGCCGGGCTGACCCGGTGGGGCAGGCATCTTGCCTGCCTCTGTCGTGGCAGGCTAGAAGCCTGCCCCACGGACGGAAGGCATTGATCTCTCATCTGGGACTCGAGCAGCGGGAACGGCACTCCCATGCCAATCACTGAAGGCAAACAGCGGGCGTCGCGCATCCCCCTGGATTATTACAAGCACCCCGACCCGCTGGTGCGCTGGAAGCGTCTGCTCGCCTGGGGGCTGAGCGGCCTGACCGTCGTCTGGATCGCCTCGGCCCTCCTCGGCGGCGACAAGGGTATTCTCGGCCAGCGCCGCTTCTCGCACGGTGCCGTCGCCGTCGCCCACAAGCCGATCGAACACGACTGTGCCGCCTGCCACGCCAGCTTCGGCCTGCTCGCTGGCAAGGAGAGCGTCGACGCGAAGTGCCAGACGTGCCACCTGGAATCTCCACGAGACTTCCATCACGATCAGAAGGAGTCAATGACGCCCAACTGCGGGCGCTGTCACTCCGACCACCACGGCCTCGACTTCAACCTGGTCCGCACCACCGACCGCGACTGCATCGTCTGCCACAAGAACCTGCCCGGCTCGACGGACAAATCGCAGCTCGACTACATGGCGAAGATCAGTTCCTTCAGCGACGACCATCCCGAGTTCAAACTGCTCCGCGACAAGGAACCGGACCCGGGCAAGCTCAAGTTCAACCACAAGTACCACATGACCGAGGGCATCGTCCTGGCCAAGGGCGGCAAAGTGATCACGGTCGGCGACATTGTCTCCGGCGAGCAGCAAAGTCGCTTCGGCAACAGCCGCAAGAAGACCGATGCCGTCAAGCTCGAGTGCGCCAACTGCCACGAGACGGAAACTCGCACCGAGCCCAGCAAGGACGACTGGCCCAATCCCGACCAGGATCGCAAGGGCTGGGAGGAAGCCGTCCGCAAGTATTACGCGGCGAAGCAGGATGCTCGCGGGCGCCTCCCCTCGGGGGAACTGCTGCCGCCGCGCAAGACCGGCAAGTACATGAAGCCGATCAACTATGATAATCACTGTGCCGGTTGCCACCCGCTCAACTTCGACCCGAAGATCGACCGGCCCGTCGAACACGGCCTGCCGCTCATGTCGGCGAAAGAGCAGGATCGCACGCTGCGCAAGGAGCTGACGAGGATCTACGAGGCCGAGTACGAGAAGGCCCCGACCAGCCTCGTGACGCGGTCGCCGTCGTTCCTGCCCCTGCCCGGCAAGCGGCGGGACGTCGAGGAGCCCAACCGCAGCCTGATCCCCGAGAAGGTCGACGAGGCGATGCGATCACTGCTGGCGGGCAAGCGGGCCTGCGGCGAATGCCACACCGACCGCGAGGGCAACGACCTGACCCTTGCGAGCACGGGCATCGCCAAACCGGACCTCCCCGTGATCTGGCTGAAACACGCTCGCTTCGACCACGCTGCCCACGACACGCGCGGCATCGATTGCGCCGTCTGCCACAAGGACGCTTATCCAAGCACCGAGAAGGACCTTCTCGATGCCTACGCCAGCCCGCGCAAGGGAGCGGAGAAGGTCCTGATTGAGGGCATCAACAACTGCAAGCAGTGTCACTCGTCGTCGCCCAAGCCGGAGTTCGCCGACCGCGGCTGGCAGGCCAAGCAGGACTGCACCGAGTGCCACTCGTATCACCAGGGCAAAGCGGGAACAGCGACCGCGCACCGTCCAGGCGGCGGCTTCCACGCCCAGCGGACGCGACATCTCGAGGAGTTGTTAGGACAACCGCTTAGCCCGAAGCGCTAGCAAGAGTTGTAGGACGGATTTCCAATCCGTCCGGGCGTCACGCCGGGACGGATTTCCAATCCGTCCTACAGAAGGCGAGGGACAGAAGAGGAACAGCATCCATGATCGTTCAAGAGTTGCGTCACATCCAGGAGCGCCTGGGCTGGCTGCCCAAGGAGGAGATGAAGGCCCTTGCCGAGCGCCTCGGCGTCCCGCTGCACCGCGTTCACGAGGTCGCCAGCTTCTATCCGTTGTACAAGCTCTCGCCCCCCAAGGGCGTCGAAGTCAAGGTCTGCCGCGATATGGCCTGCCACCTCCGTGGAGCGCCACGGCTGCGCCAGACCCTTGAGGCGTTCGCCCAGGAAATTAGCCGTCCCGGTTGCCAGGTGACTGTCGAGGGTGTTTCGTGCCTGGGCCAGTGCGACCGGGCCATCGCCGTCTCGATCGAGGACCACTACATCTACAAGGGTCTGCCCGAGTCCCAGCTCAAGCTGTGCATCGAGACGGCGGTCAAGAAGGGCAAGATGCCCTATCGCAAGGCCGGCCGCGAGCCGCTGGGCTGGAAGATCGACGTCTACAACGGCACGCCGCACTACGAGGCGGTCGGCCGCTTCATCCGCGGCGATCTCAACGCCGAAAAGGTCATTGCCGCCCTGAAGGCCTCCGGCCTGCGCGGCCTCGGCGGCGCCGGCTTCCCGACCTTCCGCAAGTGGGACACCGTCCGCCGCACCGCCGAAACTGTCAAGTACATTGTCTGCAATGCGGACGAGAGCGAGCCGGGGACCTTCAAGGATCGCGAATTGATGCGGCGCACCCCCTGGCTGGTGATCGAGGGAATGGTGCTCGCGTCCCTGGTAACCGGGGCCGAGAAGGGCTACCTGTACCTGCGCCACGAGTACCCCGACGAGGAGGAGGCCCTCGCCGAGGCCCTGCGCGAGGCGCGGGGGAAATACCAGGTCATCGGCGATAGCATCCTGGGCAGCAACCGCAAGTTCGACCTTGAACTGTTCATCAGCCCCGGCGGCTATGTGCAGGGCGAGGAGTCGTCGCTGCTCGAGGCGATCGAGGACAAGCGCGGCGAGCCGCGCAACAAGCCGCCGTTCCCCGTCTTCCAGGGACTGTTCGGCAAGCCGACGGTCATCAACAACGTCGAGACGCTGTCGTGGACGCCCGGCATCGTGCTCAACGGCGGGGACTGGTACGCCAAGGGCGGGGTCAACGGCGCCAACGGCATGCGCTTCATTTCCATCTCCGGCGATGTCGCCAAGCCGGGCGTCTACGAGGCGCCCTTCGGACTGACCGTGCGCGACCTGATTTACAAGTATTCCGGCGGCATGCGCGACGGCCAGCAACTGCTGGCGATCGCCCCCTCGGGCCCCTCGGGCGGCTTCCTCCCCGCCGTCCTCCGGCGCGAGAACCTGCCCGAAAAGTTCGTCGAGCAGAAAATGAAGGGCGCGAACATCTACGACGTGCTCGACCTGACGCTGGATAACGGCACGTTGTCGCTGGCCGGCTCGATGCTCGGCGCGGCCTTCGTCGTCTACGGCGACCGGGCCAACATCGTCGAGCAGGCGCTCAACTGCGTCGAGTTCTACCGCAACGAATCGTGCGGCAAGTGCGTGCCGTGCCGCACCGGCTCGCAGAAGCTGGTCAACATGATCCAGGAACTACTGGCCGGCAAGTCGAGCCGCGAGAGAATGAGCCTGGTCGGCGACCTGTCCGATACCATGATCCTGACGTCGATCTGCGGCCTCGGTCAGGTCGCCTCCAATCCGATCGCCTCGGTCCTGCGGCACTTCCGCCCCGATGTCGAGAAGTATCTCGCGGCCGGTCGCTGAGGCTGCTACAGTAAGAAGATTCACGGCGAGCGGGGGGTGTGAACCCCCTGATAAAGTCATCATCGCCAGAAAGATAAAGTCATCAGGGGGCTCACGCCCCCCGCTCGCCAGAAAGTTCCGTCCCGCTCGCTTACTCATAAGGACCTCTCATGGCCGCCGATAGTCCCCAGCAGAATGTCTTCGCCGCCATCATCGACGAGCACTACATCGAAGAGCCGAAGCTGGTCCAGCTCCTCAGCGCTCCGCCCGCCAAGATCACGATCGATGGCAAGGAAATTACGATTAAGCGGACCGCTTATGCCACCGACCCGGTGACCGGCAAGCCGTTCGCGCGACCGACGACGATCTACGACGCGGCGCTCCAGCTGGGGATCAACATCCCCATCCTGTGCCACCGTGAGCACATGACGCCGGTGGCCGTCTGCCGCTTTTGCGTCGTCGAGTTGGAGGGGCAGTATCGCCTGGCTCCCGCCTGCCAGCGCCAGGTCGAGGCCGGCATGGTGGTCAAGACAATCGCCACCAGCGACCGCGTCAAGAACGCCGTCAAGATCCTGACGGAGTTGCTGCTGGCCGACCACGACACGCCGCGCGAGGCGCACAAGGAGTACGGCGAGAACGAGCTGCGTGTCATCGCCCGGCAACTCAACCTCGACCCGCACTCGTCGCGCTTCCCGCGCACCGCCCGCGACCGCGGTCACGACGAGTCGTCGATCGTGATCGCCGTCGACCACAACGCCTGCATCCTGTGCGACCGCTGCATCCGTGGCTGCGGCGAGATCCGCAACAACCAGATCATCGGCCGCATGAACAAGGGCTATCGCGCCCGCATCGCCTTCGACCTCAACGAGCCGATGGGCGAGTCCAACTGCGTCTCGTGCGGCGAGTGCATGGTGTCGTGCCCGACCGGCGCCCTGACCAACCGCAAGTTTGTCCTGCCGCAGGTGACCGAGCGGCAGACCAACGTGCAGCGGATCACCGTCGAGGAACTGGCCCCGCATCCCCTCTTCCAGGGCGTGTCGAAGCAGTTCCTCGGCTGGAACGAGGGCGCCATCGTGCGCCGCCGTTTCAAGGCGGGCGAAATGATCTGCCGGGAAGGCGAATTCGGCAACAGCGCGTTCATCATCGAGTCGGGCCAGCTCGAAGTCTTCATCGCCGCCCCCATGAAGCACGTCAAGGCCCGCAAGAACCGGGGCAAGGGCGACAAGGTCAACCGCGGTCTGTTCGGCCTGGTGCGCCGCTTCACCAGCAGCCTCGTCAGCACCAAGGACGACCGGATCGACCATCGCGACGGCGGCGCGTCGGGCCACCCCCAGCGCTACATCCCCATCGACGCCCCGGTCTCGCTCAACTTCGACGACCCGGTCGCAACGCTGACCGCCGACGACCTGATCTTCGGCGAAATGTCGTGCATGAACAACTACCCGCGCTCGGCCAGCGTGCGCGCCAAGACCGACGTCGTCGTGCTGGAGATCCTGCGCAATGTCCTGTACATCCTGCAGCGCAACAAGAAGTCGAAGGCGATGCTCGACGAGGTCTATCGCCGCCGCTCCATCGAGGGGCACTTGCGCAGCGTGCCGATGTTCTCGAACCTGATGCGCGACGAGGACCGCTTCCGCCAGTTCCTCGAGGACTTCCGCGAGCGGATGACGCTGGTGCGGCTGAACCCCGGCGAGGTGATCTTCCGCCAGGGCGACGCAGCCGACAACTTCTATCTCGTCAAGTTCGGCTTCGTGAAAGTGTCGCAGAAGCAGCCCGGCGGCGAGCACGTCCTCAGCTACGTCGGGCCCGGCGGCTACATCGGCGAGATCGGCCTGTTGTCGGAGATCCCCGAGATCGCGGCGCTGGCTCCGCCGGGACGTCGCGTCGCCACCTGTCAGGCGCTGGACCACGTCGACCTGGTCAAGATCACCGGCGCCGCCTTCCAGGAGATCCTCGCCAAGTTCCCCGAGGTCCGCGAGCAGCTGGTGCAGGTCGCGCTGGACCGCCTGCACGAGAACGAGGTCAGCCGGCAGCGCGCCGAAACGACATCGATGGGCGAGTTCGTGCGGCAGGGCCTGATGAACGCCCAGAGCCTGCTGGTACTCGACCTGACCAAGTGTACGCGCTGCGACGAGTGTACCAAGGCGTGCGCCGACGCCCACGACGGCGTGACGCGGCTGATCCGCGACGGTCTGCGCTTCGAGAACTGGCTGGTAGCGTCGTCGTGCCGGTCGTGCCTGGACCCGTACTGCATGGCCGGCTGCCCGGTCGACGCCATCCACCGCAAGAAGACGCGCGAGATGGTCATCGAGGACTGGTGCATTGGCTGCGGCAACTGCGCCAAGAACTGCCCCTACGGCAACATCAACATGCACGGCTTCGAGGTACAGGAAGAGGACCCGAACCACCCCGGTCATCAGATGGCGGTCGTCAAGCAGAAGGCGACCATGTGCGACCTCTGTTCGGAGCTGGACGGCAAGCCGAGCTGCGTCTACGCCTGTCCGCACGACGCCGCCCACCGCTACTCCGGCGACGAGTTCCGCAAGATCGTCGAGGGCCGGCAGCGCTAGGCGACCCCGCCGCTTGCGGCTTAGTATCTCCGGCCGCGCCGGGCTGCTAAGCCGCAAGCGGCGGGTTGCGGGAGGGGCACGGTCATGGGGGAAGGGCCCTGTCATGAGTTCGACCTCGTCGTGATCGGCTCGGGGCCGGCCGGCGAGAAGGGAGCGGCCGCGGCCGCGTATTTCGGCAAGCGCGTCGCCTTGATCGAGAAGGACGATCACTACGGCGGCGCCGCGGCCAACACCGGCACCCTGCCCTCCAAGACGCTGCGCGAGACCGCCCTCATCCTGTCGGGGCTGCGGCAGCGGCAGATCTTCGGCCTGAAGTTCGGCCTGGAGGGCAACCTCCGCATCCAGGACTTCCTGTCCCACGAACGCCGCGTCAAGGATTACGAGCGATTCCGTATCCGCAACAACCTCAAGTATCACGGCGTCACCGTCTTTGCAGGCCGCGCCTCCTTCGTCGACGATCACACCGTCCAGGTCACGCCGCAGCGGTCGAAACCCGATCGGTTACGAGGCGAGAAGATCCTGATCGCCACCGGTTCCTATCCTTTTCGGCCGAAGGAATTGTTCCCGTTCACCAGCACGCGCGTCTTCGACTCGGACACGATCCTGTCCCTGTACGAAATCCCCAAGTCGCTGCTCGTCGTTGGCGGTGGCGTGATCGGATGCGAATATGCTTGCATGTTCGCGGCGCTGGGGGTGGCGGTGACGATGGTCGAGAAGCGCGGCGGGCTGCTCGGCGGCGTTGACCGCGAGATTGCCGAGTCGCTCCACGAGCAGATGAGCGACGCCGGCATGGAAATCATCCTCCAGGACGAGGTCGCCGAGATCCGCAATCACCCGGCGCCGCGCGTCCCGCTCGGGCAGCGCGGCGGGACGCCGCCCGAGCCCGACGCCCCTCTGGAAGCCGAGTTGAAGTCCGGCCGCGTGCTGCACCCCGCCGCCATCCTCGTCTCGTCGGGCCGCAGCGGGCAGACGGCGGGGCTGGAGCTGGACCGGATCGGCATCGAGGTCAACGAACGCGGCCACATCAAGGTTGACTCGAAGACGTTTCAGACGAACGTGCCGCACATCTACGCGGCCGGCGACGTCATCGGCAACCCGGCCCTGGCGTCGACGGCGATGGCGCAGGCGCGCATGGCCGTCGCCCATGCCTTCAACTTGCCCTTCAACACCGGCCTGGCCGAGATGCTGCCGGCCGGCATCTTCACGATCCCCGAGTGCTCCAGCGTCGGCGAGACGGAAGAGTCGCTGAAGAAGAAGGACATCGGCTACGTCGCCGGGCGAGCGTTCTATGCCGGCAATGCCCGCGGCCAGATCATCGGCGATAGCAAGGGCTTCCTCAAACTGCTCTTTCATCAGGACGACCTCGCCCTGCTCGGCATCCACGTGATCGGCGAGCAGGCTACCGAACTGGTCCACATCGGCCTGACCGCCCTGCTGATGAAGGCTAAGGCCGACTTGTTCATCCACACTTGCTACAACTACCCGACGTTGTCGGAGCTGTACAAGTACGCAGCGTATGACGCCCTGGGGAAGTGGCAGAAACTGCGCTGCGAGGGCGACGCCGAAGCGGGGATCGCAGAGCAGGTGCTCCAGGCCGAGCCGACGAAAGCTGTGTGAACATTCTTCTCCCCTTTCCCCCGAGGGGAGCGGGGGAAGAAGACGGGAGGAACGCAATGGTTTGGGACGCCATCCTGACGGGGGCCGTCGTCGTGGCAGTGGTCGGGCTTCTGCTCTGGCTCTTGCCGCGCCTGGGCAAGGGCGGCTGAGGCCCGCGCGGGTGCTCCGGCACCTCCGGCCCGTCGGGCCGTTCCGCAGAGCCGGTGTCTCGCCCTGACGAGATGGCAGACCGGCCCCCCGATTTCTGAGCCGCCCGCGCGGAATTTCCAAAAAAGTCATCGTCTTCGATTTGACCGCCCCTCAACTTCTGTTCTAGATTTCCTTTAGCAGCGCAATTTGCCCCTGCCTTTTCGCCTCGGGCGCAACGGCTCGGAGGAAACCATCCTTCGTCCCGGTCGACTCGCATCCTGGGGGCAAGCCGCTCATTCTCCCGGAGGATTTCACGTCGATGGCAGCGATCAACCACGCCCCCGGGACCTCCCCGAGTGATCGCAGCCGCGCCGTGCTGGAGTTGATTCACGGCTGGCTGAGCCAGCCAGGAGCGGAGCGTTCCTCCCTTGTCGACCTGGTCCGCGATTTGGCAGAGGCATTCGCCGCCAGCGCCGCCGGGGTCGCCGTCCTGACCGACGGCGCTGTGCTGGTGCGCGAGGCGGTCGGAGCCGGTCCGGAATCTCAAGGGGCCCTGCCGTGGGTTGAGCAGCCTGGGCTCCTGGCCGAAGTGCGCCGCAGCGTGTCGGCGCTCTCCGTGCCGTCGC
Source organism: Planctomycetota bacterium (assembly GCA_016177925.1). Taxonomy (GTDB): domain Bacteria; phylum Planctomycetota; class Planctomycetia; order Gemmatales; family Gemmataceae; genus JACOUH01. The sequence continues at coordinate 45,403 of JACOUH010000133.1, forward strand.
GTCAGGGCCGGATGTTTTTGTGTACAGCCGTCCAACCGCGTGGGGCTTGCGGATGGCTCTTCTGGGTCGAGGCGGAGGCGGGTCGAACGTGGAGTCCCGCTGAGTCGGCGGCCCTGGCGCTGGCGGGACAGGCGGCTGTCCGCTGGCTGGAGGCACAAGACGCGGGGCCTGCGTGGGCTCATCAGCTGGAGCACGCCGCCCAGCAGCGCCGGCTCGAGGACGCCGCCGTGTGGACGCGGCGCCTGGCCCATGACTACGGCAACGTGTTAACCAGCATCCTCGGCTTCACCGAGCTGAGCCTGTCCCAGCTTTCCGACAGTTCCCCGCTCCGGCGTTACCTGAGCGAGGTCCACCGCGGGGCTCAGCAGGGGGCCCTTCTGACCGAGCGTCTGCGTCTGTTCGCGCGGCGGCCGGCGTCGTCGGGACAGGCCACGTTCCTGGGACACGTTCTCGCCCAGCAGCGGGAACGATTTGCGAACGAGGGCCCCGCTGTCGAATTGCGGTTGGACCTCCCCGCCAACCTGCCGCCGGTGGCCCTCGGCTCGGACGCCTTGCAGGACGTCTTGGGGCCGCTGCTCGACAACGCCCGGGAGGCGATCGCCCAGAAGGGTCGCGTGACGGTAACGGCACAGTTCGTGCAGCTATCCTCTGTTGACTGCCTTGCGCTGTGGGGCAGCCCCGGACCGGGCCCCCAGGTGTGCGTCGAGATCAGCGACACGGGTTGTGGCCTGACCGCCGACGCCGAGGCGAAACTGTTCCGCGAGCCGTTCTTTACGAACAAGCCGCGCCACCGCGGCCTCGGCCTGGCAACCGTCTATGGCGTGCTGGTGTCCAACCGCAGCGGTTTCGCCCTGCTGCCGGGCCCGCAGGGCGGCGTGATCGCCCGCGTGTACTTGCCCATCGCGGCAGGGGCCCTTCTCCCGGCGCGACCCGCTGGCGCGGGCGGGGCCCCTGCGCCAGCTCGGTGCCCTCCCGCGCCAGCGGGTCGCGCCGGCACGGAGGGGAAGATCCTCGTCGTTGATGACGACCCTGGTGTTCTGGAAATGGTCAGCGATACGCTCCGCCAGGTGGGCTATCGGGTGCAGACGGCCGCCAGCGCTGCCGAGGCGGTGGCGCTGGTTGGGGCCTCGCGGATGCAGCCGTTCAACCTGGTGCTGTCCGATATCGTCATGGAGCCGACCTCGGGCGTGGAACTCGCCCGCCAGCTGCTCTGCCGCGACGCCAACCTGCGTCTGCTGTTCATGAGCGGGGAGGTGTCGCAGGAATCCCTGCGGGGCGACCTTGGCGGGCAGCCGTTCGAGCTGCTGGCCAAGCCGTTCCGCGTCGACGGCCTGCTGCGGGCCGTGCATAAGGCACTGCAAGACCCGCCGCGGCCCGACCCGCTCGCGCGGGTGCCCTTGAAGACCTGAACCCCCCGACCCAGACGTCGGGCAATCGAAGGAGATCCTAGCGGTGAGTTTTCGCGTACCCAATAACGTCTCGACTGTGAACACGGCTCGACCCGCTCTCGCGGGTGCCCCGAATGCCCACGAGGCTCCGCTCGATAGCCGGGGCATCTGCGCCAACTCGGTGCCCTCCCGCGACAGCGGGTCGGGCCGGCCGCGCAACGCGGAGCCGGCGACCGAGTCTTCCGGCCTGTACTGCTCCGGCGAGGTGCGCATCCTCGTCCTGGATGACGACGACCAGGTCGGCCGCATGATCCGCGAGGCGCTGGAGGGCAAGGGCTTTCACGTCGACGTCGTCTCCGACACGCGCCAGATCGGGGCGCAGCTGCGCCAGCAGCCGTACCACCTCATCATTCTCGACTATGTGCTGCCGGGCCTCGACTCCGAGCAGGTGCTCGACTGGATCAAGGAGCATCAGGCCGACGCCAGCATCATCGTGGTGACGGCGTACCCGTCGGTCGACAGCGCCCTGAGCTGCCTGCGGGCGCGCACCTACGACTACCTGACCAAGCCGTTCCAGATCACGCACCTGCAAGGGGTGGTGACGCGCTGCCTGGAGAGCAAGGGCCTGCTGCGACTGTCGGAGGACGCTCTGAAAGTGGCCCTGGGGGCTGCGATCCGCGAACGCCGCAAGGGCCTCGGCCTGACGCTGGCCCAGATGGCGCAGCGGACCAGCGTGTCGCTGGGTTACCTGTCGCAGATCGAACTGGGCAAGAACTCGGCGTCGATCGAGACGCTCTACCGCATCTCGCTGGGACTTGGCATCCGCATGAGCGATCTGTTCCAGGCGGTGCAGGCCGCGCTGTAGAGCATTTTGCCAACGCGTGTGGCGAGCGGGGTCCGTAATGACCCCGGTTTGCTGCTGGTTGTTCGTACCGGGGTCATTACGGACCCCGCTCGCCAGGGATGAAAAAAGGGCCGGCAGATGCAGCACGTCTGCCGGCCCGTAAAAGGACCTCCCCAGGCGAGGAGTCCTCTCCTTGTCTCGAAAGGAGAGACGTCCGAGGGGAAGCGATTATTCACGGCGATTCGCCTTGCCGCTTGCGGCTTAGCATCCCGTGCTAAGCCGCAAGCGGCAAATCACGGCCGGAGCAGGAGAGCCAGCCCGGGACGCGGTCGCTCGAGCACCTCGCCAATGATGCAGGTTCGGCTCGCGCTGCGCTTGCGGGCCGCCTCGACGAGGACGTCGGCTTTCTCGGCCTCGATACTCACCAGTAAGCCGCCCGACGTCTGGGCGTCGTAGAAGACCTCCAGCCGCACCGGATCGGGCTTGCCCTCGACTTGCAGGCCATCGGCGACATACTCGCGGTTGGTGGCACTGGCCCGCGTCAGGTGTCGGCGCTGGACGAGCGGCTCGACGTCGGGCAAGAGCGGCAAACGCGACAGGTCGATCGCCAGCGTCACGCCGCTGCCCTCGGCCATCTCGAAGGCGTGGCCGGCGAGGCCGAAACCCGTCACGTCGGTGACGGAGTGAGCGCCGCCGACCTCGACGACGGCGGCGCGGCCGATGGCGTTCAACTGCACCATGCTGGCACAGGCGGCCTCGAGCGTCTCTTCGGGACAGTCGTTGGCCTTGTGGGCAGTGGTGACGAAGCCGGTGCCAAGCGGCTTGGTCAGCACGAGCCGATCGCCCGGGCGGGCGGTGGCGTTGGTCCAGATCTTTTGCGGGTGGACAAGGCCGGTCACGGACAGACCGAACTTGATCTCGGCATCGCGCACCGTGTGCCCGCCCAGGACGACGGCGCCGGCCTCCGTGCAGCGCTCGGCCCCGCCGCGCAGGATCTCGCCGAGCCAGTCGAGGCTGAGCTTATCGTCGGGGTAGCCGACGAGGTTGAGGGCGGTCTTCGGGATACCGCCCATCGCGTAGACGTCGGACAGCGCATTCGCCGCGGCAATCTGCCCGTAGACAAACGGGTCGTTGACCACCGGCGGAAAGAAGTCGAGCGTCTGGACGAGGGCGATCTCGTCGGTCAGCCGATAGACGCCGGCGTCGTCGTGCGTCTCGGTGCCGACAAGCAGGTTGGGGTCGTTCAGGCGGGTGATGTTGCGCAAGACTTGCGCAATGCCCTGCGGGGGCAATTTGCCCGCTCAGCCGGCGCAGGAGGCGTAATCGATCAAACGTTTCTTGCGGCCGAAGAAGAGCATGGAACGGTCCTTTCTCCCACCCCGGTTCCATCCCAGCGCGGGAGAAAAGACCGGACGGCCGAGTCGACCTGGGTGGAGGCGGCGCGGCCGCTTACTTGTTCGCGCGAGCCTCGAGGGTGTCGACCACCCACTGCTCGTCGGGGAACGTACCGGTTTCGAGCTTCGAGTAGACCAGCTTGCCGTTGACGGTCACCTCGAAGCACCCGCCGCTGGATGGGATCAATTCGAGAGCCTTGATCTTCTGCTTGAAGTTAGTCAACAGTGTGGACGTCAAACTGACGGCCTTCGGTTCGTAGCCTCACATCGAGCAATACTTGATTGCCACCTTCATGGCCTCTCCTTTGTCGGAAAAAGAGGACCGTGTCCCCCTCTCCCTCATGGTAGCGGCGCCGACTCGGCGCAACAAGACCCGCCCCGTTCCACCCCGCCCGCCCTTGACTGTGTACTTGCGTTCACTCTATGATTGACTGGAGCCTATCTCCCAGCGGTAGGCCAGCGGTGGGGTTGGGCATGGGCGTTCCTGCGGCGGTGGGCCACCTCGACGCCGACTGTTTCTACATCTCGGCGGAGCGGGTGCGCAACACTTTCCTCCTTGGCAAGCCGGTGGGCGTCCTGGGCAACCAGGGCGCCTTCGTCATTGCCAAGAGCTACGAGATGAAGGCGGCCGGCGTCAAGACCGGCGACCCCATCTGGGAGGCGATCGTCAAGTGCCCCCACGGCGTCTACCTGAAGCGCGACTTCCGCTGGTACGAAGTCCTTTCCCGCCTGATGCTCGACGTCGTCCGTGAATTTTCCCCCGAGGTCGAGTACTACTCGATCGACGAGTTCTTCTTCCGCGTCCCGAGCGACAGCGAGCGCTCGCTGCAGGAGACTGCCGAAGTGATGCGCCACCGCATCCTGCAGCAGGTGCGCGTGCCGGTGACGGTCGGCATCGCGCGGAGCAAAACGCTGGCCAAGCTGATCTCCGACCAGGCCAAGCCGTTCGGCGCCCTGGCGCTGGTCGATCCCGAGGCCGAGCGGGCGCTGCTCGACCGGACGGCGGTGCAGGAAATCTGTGGCATCGGCGAACGGCGAGCGAAGCGCCTCGCCGAGTACAAGGTTTTCACGGCGCTGGACCTGGCGCTGGCTAATCGCAAACTCATCCGCTCTCTTTTGACGGCTGTCGGCGAGGCACTCTGGTTCGAGCTGAACGGCGACCCGGTGCTGCCGTTGTACAGTCAGCGTCCGCCGCACAAGATGCTGTCGCGCGGCGGGGCGATCGGCAAGCCGAGCGCCGACTTCAATTACATCTGGGGTTGGCTGGTGCGCAGCCTGGAGCGACTGATCGAGGAGCTGGAGTACCACCGCGTCTGCGCCGGGCGGCTGGAGACGTGGGTGATGCATTACGATGGGCAGGTCGGCGTCGGCAAGGTGGAACTGAACGGCCCGACCGATCGCTTCGACCTGTTGCTGGAAGCGGCTCGCCTCGGGTTGCGCAGGGCGTGGCTGCCGCGCCGGACGGTGGCGCGGCTGAACCTGGTGGCGACGCATTTGCAGTGGCCCGGCTCGGTGCAGCGGGGGCTGTTCGACCCGCCGGCAGAGCGGGCCGAGACCCTGGCGCGGCTGAAGCGCGAGGTCAACGACCGCTGCGGCCGATTCGCGCTGCGCAGCGGGGCGACCTTGTTCGTCAACGAGTTCTACAAGGACGAGGCGTACTCTTACGAGGTCTGCGACGTCCGCGGCAAGATATGCTTCTAAAAGAAATTGGCCACAGATGAACACAGATAAACACAGATAGAAGAGAAGATGGAGAGAAGGAGGGTCAAAAGGTGTTGGCGGAGACCGCTGCCCTTCTACCCTTTTTAGTCCTCTTTCTTCATCTGTGTTTATCTGTGTTCATCTGTGGCTCATTCTTCTTTTTCAGAGGGGCCATGTTCGGCGGGATTGCACTATCCTGGAGCGCGTTGCCGCTCGAGGTGCTCGAGCAGGACGAGCTGCGCCGCCGCGTCCACGAACGCGGCGGCGAACGTGAGGTCCAGTTCCTGTTCCGCGACTACGCGCCGATCCTGCCGGTCTGGCACGAGGGACAGCTGCGGTTGGTAACGTGGGGCAACCGCCGCCGCGACAGCCGGCGTCTGCCCTGCACCGGCTGGACCTGGCTGGCGACCGTCGAGGCCGGCGGCTGGAGCCGCTGCGACGCCGAGCCGATCGACATCCCGGCGACGATGGGCCTGGAAAACGGCGTCTGGTATCAGGTCCGCCAGGGCATCCGCGGTCTGCTCGTCCGCGACGAACACGGCGCGGCGCGCGTCTACATGATCTGCGAACCCGCCAGCTACTACTACCGCGTCATGACGCGCAGTCACTGGATGCCCGTCCTGATCGGCGAGCGTTTCTGATTGCGACGACCGGAGAAAGGCAACCGTATATTCCGTGGTTGTCCTTCTTGGTGTTGCGTCAGTCCCAGCGCTTGATCTCCTCGAGCAGGTGCAGCACGTCGTTGCGGCGCTTCTCGAACAGGGCAAACAGCGCCAGGATCGCGCTGCCCAGGACGATCCCCGACACGTACCACACCCACGTCTGCGTGCGGTCGACCGCCGCGTGCCAGATCATGGCGAAGACGTCCAGGCACAGGAACGTCAGTCCCATGAACAGGAACGCCCGCACCCGCAGCTGGATGCCCGCCAGCACGCCGAGGACCGACAGCACCGCCAGCACCACCGGCCACACCGCCGAATTGCCGACGCCGGCGATGAACAGGTCCGCGGTCGACGACACGTACAGCATGCTCAGCCCGACGTAGCGAAGCGTCAAGCTCTGCTCGCGGCTGAGCCGGTCCCGGTTGATCTGCTCCGACACGAGCACAATCAGCGCCAGCGGAATGAGCCACATCTGCGGGTGAAGCAGGAACGCGACGTCGAAGTGCAGCAGCAGCGTCCACAGGCCGAAGTTAGCCGCCAGCGCCGCCAGCAACGCGTAACGGAACGACCGCCGCGACAGGGCGACCAGGATGTACAGGACACTCAGCAGGAACCACAACAGCGAGTGCCGGTCGTAAGCCGGCGGCAGCTTGCGGAGGTAGTCCAGCAAGGGAGCCAGGCCGGGCGCGGCGCTCTCGGCGGCGTGCGTCAGGGCCAGCGGCGGGCGCAGCCAGAAGACCAGGATCGGCAGCAGCGGCAGGAACAGGCCGGTCCGCTGCAGGGGGCCCGCCAGCACGCGCAGCCCGCGGCGCTGGAAGAGTTCGCCCAGGCCGACGCCGACGTACGCCAGAGCCATCACCAGCAGCGTCCAGTATTTCGCGCCCCACTCTCCGAACAGCCCCGGTACATTCAGCTTGAGGTGGACGAACAGCAGCACCAGCAGCAACTCGCTCCCGTAGACGTAGAGCGTCCGCCCGTGGGGCAGGTTGCCAACCTGCCTGGGAGAAGAAGGCAGGTTGGCAACCTGCCCCACGGCGGAGCGAAGGGCGAGGACGATGAGCGCCACAACGGCGAGGACTACCAGCAGCACTTCCAGGACGGTCAGGGGCGTCTGCTTGCTCACCTTGTCGTAGAGCAGAAACTCCTGGCCGAGTAGTACCAGAAGGACCAGCGGCGCGAGGGCGGCGAGGACCGCGGACGTGCGGACGAAACAGCCCTGCCAGGCACTCGCCGGCGGGAGCAATCGCCCGAGAAGATCGCGATACGCCACGGCCAGCAGCGTCAGCACGGTCAGGCACGCGGCGCTATGATGCAGCCAGCCGGACGCCCCCGGCGCGAGCGGCACCCAGCTCGCCTCGACGCAGCCCACAACGCCCAGGACGAGCGCCGCGTAGCGCAGTTCCGTGACCCACCGCGGCGGCGCCCGGTCCGCCAGGAAGAAGCACGCGGGCAGGAGCAGGGCGACGGCGACGGGGCCGGCTACACGTCCGCCGGCAGTGGCGAACGACAGGCACACCCACAGGCTCACGGTCAGGGCGATGCTGGCGAGCGCGGCGACCGTGTGGCGGAACCAGTCGCGCGGGGGCTCCTCATAGAGGCTTGTGGGGAGTCGGAGGGTTCGCAGAAGGTCGGACAGCCGGGGGACGGCCCAGGCAGCCGCCGTGGTCAGGACGAGGTAACCGGCCAGCGTCAGGCAGGCGGCACGGACAAACTCCGTGGCGCCCAGCGGCAATGCTTGCAGCAACAACGCGGCGGCCAGCAGCCCCGCGGCGAACAGACCGGCCGGGGCAAACCGCGCCTCCCGATCCCACAGGGCCGCGCCCAGGGCCGCCACCGTCAGCAGCAGGGCCGCCCATGCCAGCGCGCCGCCGGCCCGGAAGCTCTCTTCCGCAAAGACCGCTGCGACACCGGACGCGACCACCGCGCCGACCACCCCCAACGCCAGCCGCACGGCCACGTGCTGGAAGGAGAGCGAGAGCCCCCGGACACGGAAGGGTGGGACGCGCCCCGACAGCAGGTCCACCAGCGTCCAGGCGAGCGCGCCGAGGGCGAGCGACAGGGCGACGGTCAGGGCCAGCGTGTCCGGCGTGCCTGTGCCCCACGCGACCCAGACAAGGACACCCGCCAGAGTGAGCAAGATTCCGGAGAGGTAAACGTATCGTTGCTGGCGCAGGCCCAGCGCCAGCCCGGCCGCCATCAGCATCGCCACACACACGGGGCCAGCAGAGGCATACGGGCGAAGCGGGTCGTCCAAGCCGACGCGCAATCCCAGCAGGACCAGTGCCAGCCCAAGTCCCACCGCCCAGTGCCGCAGGGCAGGCATCGACCACAAGCGGGCGCGGACATCCGTGGCCGCGCGCCGGGCCTGCTCGCGGAGTGCCAGCAGGGCCCGGATGGTTGCCGCAGAGCCGAGTATGCCCCAGCAGACCGTCAGGACGTGGTAGGGCAACCACCCCGTCGACCAGCGGTTCGCCACGCACGCCGCCAGTACGCCGAGCGAAAGACAGCCGGTTCCCAGGGCGCTGACGAAGAGTCGCGGCACCCGGCGGGCGCTGAACCAGAGCGCGGCCACGGTCGCGAGCAGGCACGCAGCCCAGCCGATAGGCTCGCCGAAGCGCGACAAGTGAATCGCCAGCGGGTGACCCGGGGCGAGCACCAGCGCCATCAGCGGGACCGACAGCAGCAGAGCGTTGCCGGCGAGGCCCGCCAGGGACTGGACACCCAGCAGAGGGATTTTCTCCCTGTGCCAGGACTCCCACACGGAGAAGCGCCGGTCCGCCAGCAGCCAGAGCAGGGCGACCGCGGCAGACGCGAGGACGTTGGCCTGGACGAGGACGATCCACAGGCCCGGATTCGCCAGACCCTCCAGGTGGCAGACAGCGAGAGAGGCCGCCAGGTTGACGCCGAATCCCGCCGTGAACGCCCAGCGCTCCCGCCGCAGCCAGAAGGCCATGCACGCCCCCGCCGCACTGGCCAGCCCGACCGTCCCTGACGCCCACAGCCAGTCGCCGTGAACGAACGCGGCCTTCAGGGCGAGCAGGACCGCCGACAGGCCGAGGCCCGCCACCCAGGCGGACGCCGTCTCCGCCGGCGGGAATGGCGCAAGCACGCGGAGCCGCAAGGGCCGGCGTTCGATGAATTGACCCAGCGACCAGAGCAGCGCCTGCCCGGCCAACCCCAGCAGGAAGACGCGGTAGCCCCAGCCGGGGAAGAGACGCTCGGCGGTGCAGCCGAGCAACCCGGCCGTCACAGCGCCGCCCAGCCCGACACCGTGCCAAGACAGGCATTCGCCCCGTCGCACAAGCCGCAGAGGTGGGGCGGTCAGTGCGGCGAGCAGGGCCAGCCAGCCGAGCAGGGAGCCGGTTTCCGTCGTCAGCGGTCCCGGCTCACGGGCTGGCGCGGCCAGGACCAGCGGAACCAGGCCCAGGCAGAGGACGAGGGCAATCCCGCCGAGTGCCAGGCCGAGCTGGGCGAGCATCAGCGGTCGGGCCGTCTTCGTGGCCGGCATCTCGCGCCAGGCAGATGTCCACGGGTAGGCGAGCAGCCATGCCAGCGCCCACAGCCCAGCCGCCAGGCTGCCCAGCTGCACAAGGCGCACCGATTGCACCTCGTCGAGGCGGCCGCCGCCCGTCACCACGGCCAGGGCGTAGCCTCCCACCAGGGCGACGTTCGCCACCAGCCCGCCCGAGAAGGCGTAGCCAGGCGAGCGCTCGCGCAAGGCGTGTCCGACCAGCCCGAGACAGAGCAAGGCGAGAGGCGTCACGTTACTCGCCACCCAGCCCAGCCGGCGGAACAACGATCCGACGGCGGGGCCCGATGGGCTCTCTCCCGCGAAACCCAGCGCGGCAACCACTGCGGTCAACAGCAGGACGGGAGCGACCGTGCCGCTGACCACGAGGGCGCGCGTCCAGCGGCTTACCGGCAGGGCCGTCGGCGCTTCGATGCCCAGCCGGCCCGCCAAGCGTCCGGCCGGCTCGCGCAACCAGAGCAGCGCCGAACAGGCGAGCAGCGCCAGGCCGAGTCCCCAGCGCACGGCCGTCGCCGTCGCCAACTCGCCGTCCCAGCGGGCCGCCGCGAGGACAGGGACCGTCAGCGCCACGGTCGCCAGGCCGAGTACGCCGAGCGCGATGCGGTCCCACAGCGTTGCCACCAGCACGAACGCCAGCACGCCGAGGAGCAGCCAGCCGCCGGGGCCTGCGGCGACTCCCCCGGCGTCGACATCGAGAGGCAGCCCGCGTGGAGTCAACTCGCGCACGATCCCCGGCCACGTCTCCCCGACTGCCAGGACAAGCTGACCGAGTACCACCCCGGCCAGCACCAGCCGGTCCCACGCCGGCCACGGCGGTTCCAGGAGCGGACGAGCCCGCTCCTGACCACGCAGCGCCAGCCGCAGCCCGACCCACACCAACCCGAGCAGCCCCAGCCCCACTCCAAGGGCCTGCAGCGTGCGCGGGTCGCCCAGATCGGCCGGCCCGGTGCCCCACGGCTGGGCCTCGACCCAGCCCGCGGCGGCCAGCAGCGCTGCCGTACTGAGGGCCGCCTGGAAGGCGGTGAACCACCCCGGCGAGGACTCCATGCAGGAGAACGCCAGCCAGAGCACGGCCAGCCACGTCACGTAGCCAGCCAGGACAAGGGGCTCTCCCCATGCGGACGCTCCCATGACTGGAATGCTGATCAGAGAGGTCAGCAAGCCCGCCCGCCCGAGCGGGCCTCGGAACAGCATATCGATCCGGTCAGGATTCGTGGGGCAGGTTGCCAACCTGCCTGGGAGAAGAGGCAGGTTGGCAACCTGCCCCACGAAGGCGAGAAACAGCCGCGCGAGCATCAGGAGGGTTACATGTCCGAGCAAGGCCACCAGCCCGGGGCGCGCGACCCACCCCTCGGGAATGTCCCACACCAGTGCGTGGGTCAGCCCGGCCCAGAGGAACGCGGCGCCGACCCAGGTGCCGAAGGACCAGCCGTTGACCCACACCAGGAGCCAGGTCGCTGCCGCGAGGATGAACACGGTCAGCGTGTGACCGGTGCCTTCGGGGAAACCCGGGGCGGACAGGTCGAATAGCAGCGCCAGGGACCCGGCGACCCAAGCGAGGTCGTGACAGGGGGCTGTCAGCACCTCGTAGCGACAGGCGGCTCGCCTGTCGGGCTGTCGGACTGGGACAGCCGAGCCGGCTGTCCCTACGAGCCCGTGCCACACGGCCAGCGCCGCCAGGCCCAGCGCCTCGAGGGCCAGCACTACTCCCCACAAGGGCGGTCGCCCCGGCCAGCCCGCGAGCAGTGCCCACAGCGTCGCGGTGAGGAACAGCCCCTGCCCGGCATAGCTCAGGCTGATGCGCTGCCAGCGCACGTTCGCCAGCAGGGCCGTGACCGCGTACAGCCCACAGACGAGAGCTGCCCGTCCCGGCTCCGAGAGGCCCTCCGCGCTCACCAGCCAGAGGCTCAGCCCGGCCACCGCGGCGCTCCCCAGCGCCTGGGCGACCGCGTGCTCGCGAAGTCCCCTGCGGGCCAGCAGTTCAGCCGTCCCGCTCAGCAGCACCACGAGTACCGCCAGGACCGCACCGCTCGCGCCCGAGAAGAGTTCCGCCGCCAGCCTCACGCCGTCTCCGCGCGACAGGGCCAGGTTGCCCACGGCGAGGTGGAAGGCGGTCAGGGAGCCCAGGACGAGGCACGGCAGGGCGGCGGCGTGCGCGAGCGGCATGTGCTGGCGGAAGGCGAGGTAGGTCAGCACCGCCGCGTCGACGGCGCAGACGGCCAGGAGCACGCCCGGGTCAGGCCAGGCCAACGTCACGGCCCCGAGCAGGACTAACATCCCGGCCAGGGCGACAGCCGTGGACACGGTCCGCAGTCCGCCCAGCGAGGGACTCTCGTCTCCGAAATGGGAGGGCGAGGCTCCTGCCGAGTCGGCAATCGGCTCGGCAGGAGCCTCGCCCTCCCCTCCGAGGCGTCGTTGCAGCAGCAGCCCGGCCGACAGGACCGGCACGCCGGACACAGCCAGCGGCAGCGCCAGGTACTGGAGGGCTATCCGCATGTCGGCGGCCCGAGACAGGAGGAAGCCCAGGGGGACCGCCAGCGCGAACGTACACAGCCCGAGGAAGAGCAGGATGCGATAAACCTCTCCCTCGCCGAGCGCTTCGTGGGGCAGGTTGCTAACCTGCCTGGGAGAAGAGGCAGGTTGAAAACCTGCCCCACGAAGAAGGCGGAGGCGCCATCCGATCGCCGTCAGCTGACAGCCGACCGCCAGGCAGGCCGGCAGGGCGAAGAGCCACGCGCCAGGTGGGTCGGGAAGACGCGGCACCAGAAGCTGCGTCGACGCGGCCCCCGCCACGCCGAGCGCCAGCAACCAGCGCGCCCTGGCCGCGAGCACGCGCCCCGCGCTGGCGACCACGGCCACGGACAGCATCAGGCCTGCCGCCATCGTCGCCGTCTCGGCCAGTCCTCCTTCCCGGCCGCGCAAGCGTCCGGCCAGCACCAGCAGATTGAGCGGAATCAGCAGCGTGGCGATGACCAGCAGGCCGCGGCTGGTCGACTCCAGTTTCCAGTGGTGCAGCGTGTAGTGGCCAGCCCCGAACAGGGCGAGGGTGATGCTGGAGAAGACGACGAAGGGAAAATAGGGGATCTGCTCCAGTGTCTGCCAGAGTGTGATGACCAGGGCGACGGAGCAGCCGACGATCAGCAGCCCGCCGACCAACTCGCCCCAGAGGATGTTGCGCTCCTCCATGAACCCGGCCAGCACATCGGTCCAGGATCGCCGCGGCCGTGCGGGCATCGGGGGAGATGCCTCGACCGGCGTGGGGCAGGCTTCCAGCCTGCCTTGGCCTGGCAGGCTGGAAGCCTGCCCCACGGGAAGAGGATGGGCGGGAGGCGGAGGGGGCTTTTGCTCGGCCGATTCCAGCAGGGGGAGGGCGACGGGAATTTCCTCGCGGGGCGTTTCTGGCAGTTCGGGCCGCACGGCATCCGCTCTTGCGACCTCGGAGGGTACGGGCTCCGCGCGTCGGGGCACGCGGGCGGGGGACCTGGCGCGGCCCAGCAAGGTGTCGCGCCGGCGGGCAAGGCACCGCAGCAGCCGGCCTGCCGTTTCCTCGTCCAGGTCGCCCTGCCGCGCCAGCCGGTGAACGTTGCGCTCGGTGACTTCCAGCTCGCGAAACTCGTCCGAGTCCGCGCCGCGGGCGAGGCCACAGTTCGGACAGACACGCATCCAGGACCGAAGCCGTTGCCCGCACTCGGCACAGGGCGCCGCCTGTTGAATCGTTCCCCGGCCGCCCTCTCCACCAAGCAGGCCACGAAAGAGCGTGCCGAACAACACCCACAGGCCGTGGCCCAGGAGGGTGATCAGCCCCACCACCAGCGCGAGGTAGAAGAGGATCTCCACGCGGCGGCCCTCGGACGGCAAGAAACGTGCCCCGCCACGGCCCTCCCGAGGCTGGCGGGATCGAAAGAATGATCCCGGCCCAGGAGAATTATTCCCGCCAGGGCACCGTGACTCCCCTCATGAAAGGCCCGCTGGGAGCAATCGCGTCACGGCCGCGCAAGAAAAGAAGAAGGGCAACCACGGAATACACGATGGGTGCCCGCCGTGTGTTCCGTGGTGGCCCTTCTTCGTTTTACCACTTAAAGCGATCGCGGACAGCGGGGTTGACCACCTTCTCCGCCGGCCACTCGCCGCGGCTCAACGAAATCACCGCCTGCGCCGCTGACAGTGCCATGTCATCGCGTGACTGCAGGTCGGTCCCGGCGGCGTGCGGCGTCACCACCACGTTGTCCAAATCGCACAGCTCCAACTTTCCCGGCGGCGGCTCCTGCTCGAACACGTCCAGGCCGGCGCCCGCGAGACGCTTGGCCCGCAGCGCCTCCAGCAGGTCCGCTTCGTTGACCAGCGAGCCGCGCGACAGGTTGAGGAGAAAAGCGGTCGGCTTCATCAGCGCCAGCGTCCGGTGGTTGATCAGGTGTTTCGTCTCCGGTGTCGCCGGCAGGTGCAGCGACAGGTAGTCGGACTCGGCCGCCAGCTGCTCGAAGGTCGGCACAAACCTGACGCCATGAGCCTGGGCAAAGGCGTTGTCGGGGACCGGATCGTAGGCGACCAGTCGCATGCCGAAGGCCTTGCCGCGCAGGGCGACCGCCTTGCCGATGCGGCCCAGCCCCGCCACCCCCAGGATGCGGCCGCGCAACGGCAGCGTTGCTCGTCGCGGCCAGCCGCCCTCTTTCATCGCACAGTGCTGCGGCACCAGGTCCTTCGCCAGCGCCAGCAGCAGCGCGAAGGTCTGCTCCGCGACCGCCTCCTGGTTGGTGTTCGGGGCGATCGTCACCGCGATGCCCGCTGCCGTCGCCGCCTCCACGTCGACGGCATCGTAGCCGACGCCAACCCGAGCGATCACCCGCAGCTGGGGGTGTGCTTTGATCACCCGCGCCGTGTACGGCTCCGACCCCGCAACGCTCGCCTTGATGCCCTTCAGATGCCCGAGCAACTCGTCCTCGAGCAGTTGATGGGCGACCGGCGGATAGACCAGCTCGAACCCCGCTGCGCGGAGCACCCGCACCCACTCGCCGTCGAGCCCTGCCAAGGTCATGGGCCCAATCAGGACTTTCTCCATCGATTTTCACCTTTCCTTCCGCCGTTCCGCAACGTACAACCGGACCAGCCACTCCTGCAGCTCGCGCCGCTTGCGCCGGTAGAGATCCTCCGCCTCCTCGACGCTCACGCGCCGGAAACGGGCCCGTTCGCCCGGCCGAAGTTGGCCGAGTTTGTCGAGATCGGCGGCGATCACCTGTGCAATCTTGGGATAGCCACCGATGGTCTGCCCGTCCACCCCCAGGACGATGCACTGCCCGTCGCGCGTCACCTGCACGCTGCCGGGACAGACCGGCTCCGACACGATCTCGCGCTCGGATGAACCCAGCGGCTCGGCATGCAGTCGCAGTCCCATGCGGTTGCTCGCCGGCGTGATCGTGAACTCCTGTCCCGTCAAGCGATCTTCGCTGAACCACTCCGCTTGCGCCCCCGGCAGGAAGCGCAGCACCCCCGGCTCGGCGTTCCACTCGAAGGATGAACGAAGGAAGCGTGACATGATCGTCCCGCGGCGGCAGGGCAGTTCGGCACCAGCGACGACCGGCTGCAGCGACGATCGGCTGCCCAGGACCTCGGGACCATCGATCCCCCCGCCGATGCACAGGTAGGCGCGTGCCCGCTCGGACGTGCCGTGAATCGACAATTCCTCTCCAGCGAGGAGGGTAAAGGTCTTGCCGGCGGCGAGGCGGCGCCCGCCCGCATTCAACTCGAACGGTGCCCCGAACAGGACGCAGGCCAGGTCCTCGTCGGCGCACAGGACCGGACCGCTCAGGCAGACCTCGAGGGCGGGGGCGTCGGGCGGGTTGCCAACCAGGGCGTTGCCGAGCGCGAGGGAGAACGCATCCGCGGCGCCGCCGACCGGGACACCCAGGCTGCGCGTGCGCGGCCGGCCGCGGTCGACCAGCAGCGTATACAGGCCAGGCGACAGGATCGTTAGCGTGGCAATGGCAGGCACCGGGTGGTTGCCGACGAGCCCGAAGCGTGAGCGAGGGGAGAGAAGAAAACCCTCGCTGGCGCGTCGGGCTAAGCAACCACCCCACCACTCAGCTTTGCAGGTTCTGGAGCATCTCGCGGCGCGATACCAGGCGATGGCCGCGACACTCGTCAATGTGCAGGGCCTTCAGCAACCGGCGACGCAACTCTCCTTGCAGGCCCTCGATGGCGCTGGCCGCCGTCGACGACAGCGGGATCGTCCCGCCGGCGCGACGGTCGTGCCCGCCGGCGCGGCCCAGGTCGCCGACCACCTGCTTGAGCATGTCGCCGACGTTCGCGTTCTCCACGGCTGCCCGCACCGACAGAATCAGCTTGTCGTTGAAGACACCAGCGCAGACCGCCCAGTCGACCTCCTCGAAGCGAATCAGGAAGTCGACCACCTCGGCCGCCAGCTCCGGCTGCGGTAGTTCGTTGACCCAGCTGATGATCAGCCGGTCGTAGATGAACGAACTCTGCAGCGCTTGCAGCATGCACTCGAAATGGCTCTGCGGCAGGCGGGCGTTGCGAATGCGCGCCAGCAGGTCCTTGTCGGCCAGCGGGTAGAGGAACAAAAGCGCCCGGTCGTCCAGGCCGCTCGCCTCGCGCGGATAGCCGCTCACTTCCGTCTCGATGCCGTACAGCAGGCCCGTCGCCAGCCGCGGCGGGACGGCAACGTCCTGCTCGATCAGGTAACTGGTGACCAGGGAGCAGGTCGCTCCCAGGCTGCGGCGGACGTCGACGAAGGGAATGCCCTCCAGATCGCCCTTGGTGTCGTGATGGTCGATCACCCCGTACAGGGGGACCGCCGGGTCGAGCGAGTGCCGGCCGGTGTTCGGCTGGCTGTCGACCATGACGAGGGCCTCGCCCTCTTGCCACTCGATCTGGCTGATCGGCACCAGGTCGAGGTTGAGCAATTCGACCATCGCCTTGTTCTCGGCCCGGCTGATCAGGCCGTCGCGGGTCATCCGCGTGGGGATGCCGAGGTTCGTCTCGACCAGGTGGGCCAGCCCCATCATGCTGCCGAGGCCGTCCGGGTCGGGGTGAACATGCGAAACGAATGTTACGGCAGTCACATGCGCCAGGCCGTCCAGGAAGCGCTCCGAACGCCGGGTCAAGGTTGATCTGCCATCGATTGCCGTCTCGGCGCTTCGCCGCGCCATGGCTTGCAGCCCTCCAACAGACTCGGGGATCGCCCTCCTGGCACTGTACAAATTTTACGGACCCGCTCGACTTCCGCCAAGAGGCTCCCGACCCCTGCCCTGTGGGACGGATTTCCAATCCGTCCGGGCCGAAGAGGACGGATTGGAAATCCGTCCTACACGGCTCGCTCCGTGGTTGACTATTCCGCACGTCCTGTGCCGCTCAATTCCTCCACGCGCTGCCATTGCGCTCGTGTAACCGGCACGACTGACAGGCGCGGCAAGCGCACCAGGTCCCAGTCGCCCAGCAGGGCATCCGCCTTGATCTGTTCCAGGGTAACGGAAAGCAGCCGGCGGACTGGCGCGACCTCCACGACAACGTGTCTTTCTCCGTCGGAGGCCGGCCGTGGCCCAGCCACGACTACCATCTCACCGACCACCGCCTTCTGCTTGCCCGTGTGGTAGAACAGGATGCGATCGCCCACGCGGACCTGTCGAAGGTTCTTTTGCGCCAGACTGTTGGTCACGCCGTCCCAGACCGTTCGGCCGTCCCGCTCCAGGTCGGCGTAGCTGTAGCACTCCGGCTCTTGCTTGAACAACCAATACCCTGTTTTCTCATCGCCCGCCATCAGGGCCACCCTCTCGCGCGCCCGGGAACATCCTCTCCCGGACAAACAACCGTCGCAACACTGCCGCCCCCCGGCAGGGGCCGCATCTTCTCCGGGCGTCAAAGTTTATCCGCGACGGAGTGAAAAAAAGTGCAGCAGCGCAGCCCGCGAGCCGTTGCCTGCTTCGGGGCTGCGTAGAATGATGGGGCCGATCGATGACGCTGGTTTCGGTCCGGCAACCCTCTCGTGACGACACCCTGACAGCCGGAACCAGCGTCTCCTTTCTCCATGACTTTCCCCCGACGGGCGCAAGGGCGATCCTCCCGGAGCGTTCAAGGGGGACTCCTGTCTGCGAGTCTGCGTGTACCTTTCAGCGGGAGGCCTTATGACGGCTCTACAGGTCCTTCGTTTCGAGGCAGCACTGTGGGGGATGGCCGAGGAAGCTGCGTTCGCCGGGGAGCCGCGTCCCGGCCGCACCGACCCGCCTCTCGCCGCAGAAACAGCGTCCCCCAACGAGAAGCCGGCCTCCGCGAGCGGCTACCGTGCCGGGTGCGATCTGCAGCGCTGGCTTGATCTCTGTGCCTGAATCGGAGGGGAACATCCGTCCCCTCCTGTCTCCTTCTCTTTCCCCACTATCCTACCCCGGAAGGAGTCTGTTCGCAAGGGCCACCGCCGACGCGCGGGTGCCCTCCTGCTCGCCAATACCGAGCGGTTGGGCGTTTGCGGAGAGTGTTTGGCTCTTCCTGGCGCAACTGGTAACATGGGAGTGAAGGACGGTCCCGCGGGGGGACCGCCCGCGCGCGGGTGCGGCCGGCATTGTTCTCCCCTGGTTCTCCGCCAGCCGGTCCCGCTTCCCGCTGGAGGCCGCAGGAGGTTCAGGAGCATGATTCACATCAAGAAGATTCTTTACCCGACCGACTTCTCGTCGTACTCGAACCAGGCGTACTTTCACGCCGTCGCCCTGGCGGAGAACCACGGCGCCAGCCTGACGGTCCTGTTCGTCCACACGCCCGACTTCACCGCCCCGGACCGGCCGCAGGACGCTGCCGCAGCGCAGAGCTTCTGGCAGAGCCAGCTTGAGCAGATCCGTCCGCTGAACCCCGACATCCCTGTCCAGCACATCTTCCTCGCGGGCGATCCGGCCTCCGCCATCGTCGGCTACGCGCGCGATGCGGCCATGGACCTGATCGTCATGGGCACTCACGGACGGACCGGCCTGGACCGCCTGCTGCTAGGCAGCGTCGCCGAGAAGGTGCTGCGCGATGCCCCGTGCTCGGTCCTGGTGGCCAAGTTGCCCAAGGGCATCCCGGCAGCCCAGAAAGCGGACGTCGAAGTGGCCGCCAGCCCGGCGTGAACGAGGGCGGGCAAACAACAAGGGGCGTGAGCTGTTCCCGGTCTCCAGACCGGCAACGGCTCGCGCCCCTTGCTCTTTTCTTCGTGGGCCGGTTTGTCTTCCTCCCCTCTCCCCTCGGGGGAGAGGGGTCGGGGGTGAGGGGGAGAAGTCACCTCCGACCCTTCTCCCCCGAGGGGAGAGGGGGGAAAGAAGCGGACAGCCTCACCCGGCTCGTGGCTCAGGGCCGGGCGTCGCTGGCGCCGAGGACGGTGTCGCGGTCGTGGATGCCGGCGCGGATGCGGTGGTTCAGGTTGAGGTAGATGTCATCATCCTCCGGGCCGACGGTGCGGTTCGTCACGTAACGGACCGCTCCGCCGACGAAGAGGACGTTCTGTCCGGTGCCGCCGTGGTTGCGGCTGTTGCCGGGGAACGCCGAGCTGCTGCCGGGGAAGGGCGGGCAGTCGGCAAGGATCGGCTGCAGGTCTTCGCCCTCGCCGCAGCGCAGGCCGCGCAGTCCGCCGCCGTCGCGGTAGCCCAGGGAGTAAGCGTACCCCCCCGCCATTTCGCGCACGGTTTGATCATACTTGCCGCGGTCGCTGACGTACCATTGCTCCAGGTGCGCCACCTGATCGCGGTCCGCGGAAGGGAGGCGGCGGCCGGTCGCGGGGCAGGTGACGCTGACGTCCTGCTTCAGCAAACCGGCGTCGGCGAGGAGGGGGACGAAGACGCCGGCGAAACTGCGCGGTCCCTGCTCCTCGACGCGCGGGAAGGCCCGGTCGTTGCGCTGGTCCGTGTAGGCGACGAGGGAAGCGTGGTAGCGATGCATGTTCTCCTGGCAGTCGATCAGGTCGGCGCGCTGCCAGACCTTGGCGAGCCAGGTCGCGGCGAGTCCCAGGCCGACGAGCAGCATCGCCGCAGCGACCAGGCCATCGGAGCGGCGCCACCAGCTGCGCCGTCCCGACGGCCCCGAGGTCGGCCGCGGGACGAACGGCAGCGTCCGGGCGCGCGTCTCTGCCACCCGCGTCAGGGTCGCATACACGAGATGCGGCGGCGGCGCAGGCGGCTGGCCGTCGGCCTCGAGCGGCTCCAGCAGCCGGCGCAGGCGGTCCAGGCGGCGGCGGGCCTCGGGGTGCGTGTGCAGGTAGTCGTCGACCGCGCGGCGCGATTCCGCGTCGAGAGCGTCAAGGAGATACCCAACCAGGTTGTCGTCCATCGGATGCATAGCTCGCCCCCCAATCTTCCGGCGAGCGGGGGCGGGTGCCGCGCCAGCGGCCGCCCCCGGTGCTTCGGCGGACCGGGGGGTTCACACCCCCCGCTCGCCTGGTCAGACCTCGAAGAGGCTGGGAGTGGCGCTCCACGCCTCCTGCAACTTGACCAGGGCAGCGTGCAACCGCGACTTCACCGTGCCGACGGGGATGCCCAGGATGTCGGCGATCTCGCGGTACTTCAGCCCCTGGTAGTAGGCCATGACCAGTACCTGGCGGAGGAAGTCGGGCAGCTGGTCGACGGCAGCCCGGACGCGCTGGCGCCGCTCCTCGCCGTGGGCCAGTTCGAGCGGCCCCGGCTCGCGGTTCTCCAGCAGGTCCATGAGCGTCTGTGCCTCGCCCTCACCAGACGACTCGCGCTGAACGTCGAGGCTGACGGCCTGGTGGCGCCCGCCGCGCCGCAGCGCGTCGATGGCCTGGTGCGTAGCGATGGTGTACAACCAGGGACGGACCGGACGACCCGGCTCGTACTGGTCGCTCTTGAGGTACAGTTGCAGGAAGGTATTCTGGAAGACGTCCTCGGCCAGGTTCCCGTCCCCCAGGTAGCGCCGCAAGTATCCGTACAACTCCCGCTCGTAGCGGCGTACCAGGACACCAAACGCTTCTGTCTGTCCCCTACAGAAGCGGAGCAGCAGGTCCTCGTCGGAACAGCTGGTGAGAAGGTTGGTGTCCGCCACGTTCTCAGTTTCTTTACGCGGGGGCCGTCCGGCCGGTTCACGGTGAGGGGCTTGAAAGATTTCTTCTATTCATCTGACCCGGATTCGGCCATGCTGTCAAGGAGCCAATCGTGCCCTCTTCTCGGTTTCAACTTGTCGAGCTACCCCTTGAGGGGGTATCTTGAACAGGAGCGTGGAACCCATCATCAGGCCCTTTCGAGCAGGTCGAACCATGCAGAACGCACCGGCCACCCCTCCGCCGACCGCCAACCCCCTGCGAATGCTGGTCCCGCCGGAGGAGAAGTTCTGGAAGCGCTACTCGCCGCACCATGAGGCGCCGCTGTCGGGCGTCTCGTCCTTCGCCATCCACCTGCTGGCAATCCCGCTGCTGCTGCTGGTCGCCTGGGTGGCGTCCAAGGTGAGGGACGAGGACGAGAATCGCTCGCTGCCGGTCGACGTGGTGCGGGTCAACTTCCCCGGCGGCGGCGGCTCGCCGGAGGGCGCCGGCAAAGGACCGGGCGGCATCGACGCGCCCGACAAGGAGAGTGGCCCCAGTACGGAGGAGAAACGCCCAGACCGCAACCCGGCGGCCGACGATCCCCCCAAGGCGCCCCCCGTCGCCAAGCAGAAGGGCATCACCAGCGAATTCAACAACGACTTGCACATCAAGCGCCTGTTCGTGAGAGGCACTGAGGCGTCCGCCCGATTGTTCGACCTCGACCGGGACGTCCGCGAGAAACTGCGCCAAAATCTCAACCCGGGCCTCGGACAGGGCGGCGGCGGCGAGGGCGGCGGCAGGGACACCGGCAAGGACAAGGGCACTGGCCCAGGCGAGGGCGCCGGACGTGCCACCTCCAATGAACGCGAGAGGCGGCAACTCCGCTGGGCGATGACGTTCAACACGCAGAATGGTATCGACTACCGCAATCAGCTCGACGGCCTCGGCGCCATCGTCGCCATCCCGCTGGATTCCGGCCAGTTCGTGGTCTTCCGCAACCTGAAGAACCCGAGAGAGGCCAAGGTTGAGGACATCACCAAGTTCAACCGGATCTACTGGGTCGACGACAAGCCGGAGTCAGTAAGATCGCTGGTGACGGCCCTGGAGCTGACTGCGGTTCCGCGCTTCTTCGCTGCCTTCTTCCCGCGGGAACTTGAGCAGAAGCTGCTCGACCGCGAGCTGGCCTACCTGCGCGAGCACTACGGCAAGACGAAAGAGCATGAGAACGAGATCCACGAGACGAAGTTCGACGTGCTCCGTAACGGCAGTGGGTACGATGTCCGCGTGAGTAGAATGACCCTGCGTCACTGAGCGGGGCAGACGAGAACGACTTCCAGGGGCCGGGCGTCCGAAGGCGTCCTGGCCCTTGTGTTTTCTGAGGTGGAGGCAGGGAGTCGCCGCTTGCGGCTTGGCACCCGATGCTAAGCCGCAAGCGGCGACTCCCGGAAGGGACGAACCGTCGCCGTGCAGACCGAGGTCCTCATTGTTGATCCGCAGTCTCCGGAAACGATCCCGATCGCGCGCGCCGCGGAGGTCCTGCGACGCGGCGGCCTGGTCGCGTTCCCGACCGAAACCGTCTACGGCCTCGGCGCCAACGCCCTCGACGCCGCCGCCGTGCGGCGCATCTTCGAGGCCAAGGGACGCCCTGCGAACAATCCGATCATCGTCCACGTTGCGGAGGTCGAACAGGCGAGACAGCTCGTTGCGGTCTGGCCGTTAGTGGGGGAGCGGCTGGCCGTGCGTTTCTGGCCGGGGCCGCTGACCCTGGTGCTGCCGCGCCGCGACATGGTCCCCGATATCGTGACGGCCGGCGGGCCGACGGTCGCTGTCCGAATGCCCGCCCACCCCGTTTCCCTGGCGCTGATTCGCGCGGCCGGATTGCCGATCGCCGCGCCCAGCGCCAACCGCTCGACGCAACTCTCACCGACGCGGGCGGAACACGTCCTGCACGCGATGCAGGGCCGCATCGACCTGCTGCTGGACGGCGGCCCGACGAGCGGCGGGCTGGAGTCGACCGTGCTGGACCTGACGTCCGCGCCGCCGCGGCTGCTGCGTCTAGGACTAATTACGCGGTCCGAAATAGAGGCAATCATCGGCCCGATCGTGGTGTCGTCCGCGCCGCCGACAGGGGAAGCGTCCCTGCCCTCGCCGGGAATGCTGCCGCGGCACTACGCCCCGCGGACGCCGCTGGAGTGTGCCGCAGACGGCAGCGCTCGGGTGAAGGAGCTGCGCGAAGCGGGGCTGCGTGTCGGCCGCCTCGCCCTGTCCGACGGCGGCGAAATCGAGTTGCCCGGCGTTACGACGGTGCGGATGCCGGCCGAACCGTCGGCCTATGCGGCCCAGTTCTATGC
Organism: Planctomycetota bacterium; assembly: GCA_016177925.1. Taxonomy (GTDB): domain Bacteria; phylum Planctomycetota; class Planctomycetia; order Gemmatales; family Gemmataceae; genus JACOUH01. Next base: position 68,274 of record JACOUH010000133.1, read on the forward strand.
GACGCTGCACGTCCTCGACGCCGCCGGGCTGGATCGCATCGTCGTCGACCTGCCGCCGGACCACGAGGAATGGCTGGCGATCCGCGACCGCCTGCGGCGGGCCTCGACGCCACCTTGACAGCCCAACGCGCTCGGGGTTGAACGGTCAGATCACCAGTTCCTGGATCGGTGCGCCCCAGGGGACCAGGTGAAACGGCCGGTCGAGGCGGTCGCGTAACTCCAGGTCGGTGGCGATGCCGAGGCAGTGGTAGATCGTCGCCACGACGTCGGCGGGCGAGACGGGATTGCGGCTCGGCTGGGCGCCGACGCGGTCGCTGGCGCCATGCACGTAACCGCCCTTGATGCCCCCGCCGGCCAGCAGCAGCGAGTAACAGAAGTTCCAGTGATCGCGGCCCGCGGCGGGGTTCACCTTCGGCGTCCGCCCGAACTCGCCCATCACCACCACCAGCGTCCGCTCCAGCATCCCGCGCGCCACCAGGTCGCCGAGCAGGCTCGACACCGCCAGGTCGAGCTGCGGCAGTAATTCGTTCTTCAGCTTGACGAAGTTCTGGCCGTGCGTGTCCCAGGTGGCGTTGGCGTCGGGCGCCCACGAGATGCAGGCGACGCGCGTGCCGGCCTCGATCAGCCGGCGTGCCAGCAGGACGCTCTGGCCGTAGATGTTGCGGCCGTACGACTCGCGTACCTTGCTCGGCTCCTCGTCGAGATGGAACGCTCGCCGCGTTTCCTTCGAGGTCAGCAGGTCGAACGCCCGTGCCCGGAAGGCATCGCCGTCGCGCCGCGCCGACCGGCCCCGCGCTTCGAGCAGATCGACGAGCTGACGGCGATCCTGCAGTCGGTTGGGAGTCAGGTCGCCGGTCGGCGTCAGCTCGGGCATGCCGAAGTTGGCGGCGTTGGGGTCGCGCAGCACGAACAGCGGATCGTGGTTGCGGCCGAGCCAGCCGCCAAAGAAACCCGGCTGCGGCGGACCGCCGCGCCCCTCCTGCGTGATGTACGGCATCGACACGTAGGGCACGACCGGCGTTGCCGGCGGTCGCTGCCGGGCGATGACCGAACCGATCGCCGGGTAGTCATTCGGGCCGGCGCCGATAGCAATCGTGGCGTCACCGCGATCGTGTCCCGTCAGACCGACGTAGACCGCCGCCGCGTGGGCGTTGTTAACACTGTGCCGGACCGAGCGGACGAGGGCACAGTGATGCATCTCCTTCGCCAGCCGCGGCAGGTGTTCGCTCAGCTGCACGCCGGGGACGGTCGTCGCGATCGGCTTGAACTCGCCGCGTACCTCCTTCGGGGCGTTGGGCTTCATGTCCCACATGTCGAGGTGGCTCGGCCCGCCATTGAGGAAAACGAGGATGCAGCCATCGGCATGTCGTTTGCGGCCAGTCTGCCGCTGCCGTGCCTCGGCGTGAAGGAGGCGCGGCAGGCTCAGCCCGAGCAGGCCGATGCTGCCCGCCTGCAACACGCGTCGCCGCGACACCGCGATGGGGCCCTCACAGTTTGTCACAGGATTCATCACCTTTTCCCCCATCGGAGCGAGCCCGCCCGGCACAACGTAAGAGGGCCAGCGCCGCGCAGCCGATTTGAACGATCTTCATCAGTCCACAAGCTCCGCGTTGATCGTCGAGGCCATTCCACCACACCCGAGTGTAACAGAAGCGCGGGTCGCTACCAGGGTGTAGTTTCGCCAGAGGTTGGACGACCGGATCGGCAATCCGCCGTCGGGAGGCCTCCCGACGGTTCGCCGTACCTGTTTGCTCCTGGCGCCCCGTTGCTCCCCCGGCCCCGCTCGAGTAGACTTCATCAACCTGCGAGATGGCCCGTGGCTAAGTTCATCGCACCGACGATTACCTCGAGTCGGCGAAGGTACGGGCCGTGACGGAGTAAGCTGCAAGCCTCTGGCGAGCGCAGGGCGCGCTCGCCAGAGACTCGCGGCGAAAAGAGGCGGCGCTGAACAGGAGGACCGCGATGGACCTGATTTCGACGATCTCGGGATCGATGATGGAGGGGTTCCTGCCGGCGGGGTGGGACCTGCGGAAGATCGACGCCCTGGCGGCCGACGACGCTCGCTTCGGCCGCCGTGAGGCCTGGTGGGACCCGCAGTTCGAGCCGATTGCCTGCGCCTCCTTCGAGGACTTCGACACGTACATGGGGCACGAGATTGCCCGCGAAATCCTGCTGGCGCGGCAAGCGGCCCGGCAGATCGTCTTCATCCTGCCGGTCGGGCCGATGGGCATGTATCGCTGGACGGTCTACTTCCTGCGCGAGTGGGGCGTGCCGTGCGACCACGTCCACGGCTTCAACATGGACGAGTGGTCGGACAAGGACGGCAACACGCTGCCGCCGGAAAACCACGGCGCGTTCCAGTACGCGATGGAGCAGGCGCTGTACGGCCCGCTCGGCGAAAAGACGGTGCCGAAGAAGCAGCGCCATTTCGCGCTGAAGAACGAGCTGCCGAGCTACGCCCAGCAGCTCGGCGATCTGCAGAAGAAGGGAGCGAAACTGGTGACGGTTTTCGGCATCGGCCGCGTCTGTCACATCGCCTTCTGGGAGCCGCACTTCGCCGCCGAGTTCGGCTCCGAGAAGGAGTGGCGGCAGCAGACGCACCGGCTGGGGGCGCGGCTGCACCCGCTGACGGTCGAGCAGAACGCCCTGACCAGCTTCAAGAGCCGCACGACGCTGGTGCCGGCCTTTGCCAACACCATCGGCCCGGCGCTATTCCTCGCCGCCGATCGGATTATTGGCGGTGCCGATGGGGCATTCAACCGCGGCATGCAGTGGCAGGGACTCTCGCTGCGGATGACGCTGCACCACGAGCCGACGCCGTGGATTCCGAGTACCTACATGCCCACGCTGCCCGGCCGGCTGTTCTACGTCCAGGAGCTGCGCGCCCCCCTCGTCGCCGAATGCCATTGAGGGCGCCACACCAGCCGCTGTTGGCGAGCGGGGGGTGTGAACCCCCCGGTACTCTACCGGGGGGTTCACACCCCCCGCTCGCCAACATCTAGGGGGGCGGCGCGTCGGGCTGGCAAAAGAACGGCGGATTTGGTAAACCGCCGTTCGGAATCTTCTCGATTCAGGCAAGGATGCCTCGCCATGAAACTGCGTAATCCCTGGCTGATCCGCTCGGCGGGACTGCTCGGCGCTGGTGCCGTCCAGCTCTGGATGGGGACCCTGCGCTTCCGCTTCGCGCGACCCGCTCTCGCGGGTGCCCCGGCCGAGCATGTCTATCCCGCCGACCCGCGCAGCGAACGCTTCATCTACGCTGTCTGGCACGAGTCGATGCTGAGCGCCGCCGCCATCCGGCTGCGGGCTCACACTCTGATCAGCCACCACGCCGACGGGGAATTGATCGCACAGATTTGCCGGCACCTCGGCATCGGCGTGGTCCGCGGTTCGCCGAAAGAGGGTGCCACCGAGGGATTGCGGAAGCTGTGCCGCGTCAGCGAGCGGACGCACATCGTGCTGACGCCCGACGGCCCGCGTGGTCCGCGGCGACGCGTCAAGCCGGGTGTTGCCTTCCTGGCCTCGCTGACTGGTCTGCCGGTCGTCGGCGTTGGCTTCGGCCATTCGCGGGCGTGGCACTTCAAGAGCTGGGACCGCTTCACCCTGCCCCGCCCGTTTGGCACTGCTTATGCCGT